>JADJPK010000031.1:600000-890209 GCA_016713305.1 Betaproteobacteria bacterium | reverse complement strand
GACACGCCGCAGCCGTCCGGGGCGGGCTGAGGAGAACTCGCATGGATCGATCGCCGACTCCGGGCTGCGCGATGCGCCGGAACTCGTGCAGAGCGTGCTGGATGACTACGGTGGGCCACGCGCAACGCGCTGGAGCGGTACCTCCCGGCTCCGGCAACCGGCCCTACCTCGACGATCTCCTCTGCGACTATCTGCGCCGCGGCGGCAAGATGATGCGGTCCAGCCTGCATCGCCACCGTACGGCCTTTCGGCGTACGGATCCAGTACGTGCTGCCTTCCGCGGTGGCGATCGAGTTGCTGCACAACGCCATGCTGATCCACGACGACATCGAGGACGGCAGCGAGAGCGCGCGGGGGGGACAGCCGGCCCACCGCAAGCACGGGCTTCCTCGCGCTGAATGCCGGCGATTCGCTGGAGCCTGTTGAGCTTGAAGCCCCTGCGCGAGAACGTCGGGTTGTTGGGGTCGCGGGTGCTCGCGATGCGCATCTTCGCTACGAAACCGAGCGCATGGCGTGGGAGTCTGCCGAGGGACAGGCACTGGAGCTGGGCTGGCGCCACGACAACCGGATGGACGTGACCGACGACGACTACCCCACGATGATCCTCAAGAAGACCTGCCGGCTTGCCACCATCCATCCGTGCCGGGTCGGCGCGCTGATCGGAACGCGGGGCGATACCGATCTCGACGCTCTTCCGCTTCGGCTTTTCTGGCGCGTTCCAGATCACCGACGACGTCCCGAATCTCGCTAGGGCGACCACCGCTACGGCAAGGAGATCGACTGCGACCTGTGGAAGGCAAGGCACGCTGATGGTCGTGCATGGCGCTTCCGCGCGGGCACCGAAGCAGAACGGATCGCCGTGAGGGACATGCTGGCGGTTCCAGAGAGACGGCGCACGGCGGAGCAGGTGTCCTGGCTGTGCGCTGATCGAGCGCACGGGGCGCTCGATTACGCCGCGACACGGCTCGCGGGCTCTGCCGGTGCGGCGCTGCAGAATCAGACCCTCTTCGAAGCCCTGGCGCGTCGCGGACCGCGAGTTCGTCCGCGGCATGGGGACGTGGGTGCTGGCGAGGACGCACTGATGAAGAACGCGGTGCTCATCTATGGCGCCACCGGCTACGACCGGCCGGTTGATCGCCTTGCGCGCGCGCGACCGCTGACTTTGCCGATCAACGTTCCGCCTCGCCCCCGCACCTGGACCCGGCCGCCCCGTCTCGGCGGACGCGACGCCAGAAACTCGAGGCGCTGGCAAAAGCCGCTCGATCTGCCCTGGGTCGCCGCATCGCTCGACGACAACGCTGCGATGGACGCCGCGCTTGCGGACGTGGCGGTCGTCGTCAAGTGAAGCCGGCCCCTTCGGCACGACCGCCTCGAAGATGGTCAAGGCGTGTCTGCGCAACCGCGTCCACTACCTCGATCTGTGCGGCGAGTTCGGTGCGTTCCGGCAGGTCGACGACTACAACGTCGACGCCGTTCAGCGTGGCGTGATGCTGATGCCGGGCGCGGCTTTCTGGTCACCGGCTCCGACTTTCTCACGGCGAGGCTCGTTCGCCGGCTGCCCGGCCTCGCACCTGCGCGTGGCGTTGTCCGCCACGGGAATGCTCTCGCGCGGTTCGTTCGCCACGCTGCTCGATTCCACGCGCGAAGGCATGTCGGTCCGCCGGGCGGGCGGCTCGTGTCCGTCGCGGCCGGACGGATGGAGCGCACGTTTCATTTCTCGCCCGATGGCCGGTCGGACCTCGGCCACGCACGGTCGTGCGCCTGCCCGATCTCCTGACTGCCGTCGCCACGGCCGCCGCGGGCGGGGCCAGCTGGAGAACGTGGAAACCTACGCCGAGGCCGAGGGCCTGCGGCGAGCCTGGTATCAGGCGGCCAGCCTCGCGGCGCTGCCCTGCAGACGTGGCCGCTCAGCAGATCGTGCAGGCACAGATCGGTTTTGCTGCCGGAGGCGTTGCCGGCGGGCCGGGACCGCACGCAGATCGTGGTGGTGGAAGGCGAGGACCGCTACGGCGGCCTGCGCCTGCGCTCGCGTCTGAGGCGCCCGACCCGTATGCGTTCAGCGCGTGGAGCGCGGTCCATCTGGTCGAGTCTGTGCTCGGATCGTTGCGCGACCGGGGCTCGGCGCCGCCGGGGCTTCGCACGCCTGCCGGGCACGTTCTTCGACGAACTCCCGCAAGGCCATGGGCGCTTGGTGACTGCGCCATCGTCGGCGACGTACTGGAGAGCGGCATGGGCGCGAGATCCCATGGCTGAATCCGGCGCGATGGCCACGCTGCTGGAGCTGCGCTCGGTCGCCGTGAACAGTTTCCGTGTGGCGGGGACTGCCGCTGCCCTGCAGACGCTCGTGGACCGGTCGGTGAATGCGGCCTCGGATGGGAGGCCGGCTGGCCGTCCCTCGCCGGACGTCTGGCTGCACTACGTGGACGGCACGGTGGAGAGCGGACCGCGCTGGCCGGATGCGTCCTGCCGGTGCTGTTCGTGGCCATCCCGGTCCGCCGGGAGTCGGACGGACAGGATGCGATGTACTGCCCCTATGTCTTCGTCGACCGCAACTGCGCGCTTCTGTCCCGCTTCCGCCAGGATCTCGGCTATCCGGCCTGGGCGGAAGATCGACGTGACCCACGCCGCAGGCCGCACACGGATCGTGGTCCGCACCGATGTCTATGGCGGCCCGGCGACCCGGCGCCCCACTTCGACACGGAGATCCTGACCTCTCGATTTCGCGCGCCATCCCGCGGCCGGATCACGCACGCTGTCCTGGCAGTACCCGACCACGGGACTGCTGCAGTTCCGCGAAAGCTCCACGACCGACCGGGCCGTGCTGCACTCGCCGGTGTATCTGTCCTGGGAAGGCAACGTCGCCTCGGACGAGAATCGTCGGACATCATCGTCACGGCCGTTCCCGGGTTCCGCAACATCGACCTCGCCTCCGACCTGGGACTCCGCCTCCGGCCCCAGGCGCTCGCGCCGGACACGTGCGCTCGGAGGCGCCGAACGGATCCTCTGCACAGGCCCCTACGACCTGCGCGCCGCGACGCCGCCGATTCCGCAGCCCGTGCCCTTCGTCGAACCTCGCATCGATCCGCGCGCACCTGCTCCCTTTGCGTTCGAGGACGTTTCCTGATCACCGGCTTTCAGGTGACGGCCGATCCCGAGCGGCTCCAGTTCCTGGTGGATGCGCTGCTCAACAGTTGCGAGGAACTGGGACAGCCACGGCAGTACTTCCCGCTACCGCGTCGCGACGGCCGAAGTGGTGATCGAGTGGCTCCGCTACGGCGCCATGCGGTCCGTGGGACCGCCGACCGAGTGGCGCAATCCCGAGGACTACACCACGCAGCACGAACTGGCGATCCGGATCCTCGTGGGCAAGACCGAGGAGGACAGCAACGCCGCCGAGGCGCCGCAGGTGATTCTGCCCGTTCCTGTTCGTGGACAACTGGACGTCCATGGTGAGCGGCCGCGAAGTCCTCCGGACTGGAAGCGCATCGCGCAGTTCGACTCTGGTACGCACACCGCGTTCGATGGCACGACGGAACGGCGGCTCACGGTGGACGAGCCGTCATTCGGCTCGATCTTCTCGTTCGAGCACGCACAGACCCCTGCTCATCAGGGCCGGTGGCATCGGCCGCAGGGGAGCCGCGGGCATCGCGGTGGCGTGCTGCCTTGGGGCCAGCACGATTTCACCCTCGCCGGTTTCCGCCGGGAATTTGCGCGGCACTGGTTCAGCCTGGGCGGGCAGCAGTTCGGCATGATCCAGCGCCGCCTGTGCCCGCGTCCGGACGGACTGGAGCCGCTGCGTGACTGGATCCAGATGAACTACCGCGTCCAGTCGTTCCAGGTCGCGCTTCCGTCCGGTCCGGCGCAGGTGCGCTGGGGAACCTCCACGATCCCGAACTGGCGGCGCTCCTGCAGACCTTCGCCGAAGCGACCGGGACCGGGCCTCTCCATGGCGTGGACGAATCCACGGGACGCTTCGATCTCACGCAGGTGCTGGGCGTGCAGGGCGGGGGGTGACATCCTGTTGCCGCCGTCGGGCTGGTACCAGTCCAACGGCAGCTTCCGGCTGGATGTGATCGACAGGATGGCGTGAGCACAGGCCGGCCAGACGGGCAGCTGCGCAAGCCGAAGGCAACAATCCGTGGGCGATCCGTAGGTCGGGCGGGGGCACAATGCGCACGTGGCTCCCAGGCGCTCCCCGTTGGCAAAACTGACCCGGCCGTTGCTCTACGGGGCGATTGACCGCGAGCGGCTGTTCGCGCGGCTGGACGCGGAGCGTGGGCACCGGCGTGTCATCTGCATCGTCGGTCCCCCGGGTGCCGGCAAGACCACGCTCGCCGCGAGCTGGCTGGACGCGAAACGGCTGCCCGGACTCTGGTACCAGGTGGACGCTGGCGATTCCGACCCTGCGACCTTCTTCCACTACCTCGCCGAGGCCTCCAGGGAATTTCCATCCGGTGGCCGGTCGGCGCTCCGGCGCTCACGTCCGAGTACGCCTCCGATCTTCCGGGGTACAGGCGGCGATTCTTCCGACAACTTTTCGGCCGCCTGCCGGGGACGCCGTGCTGTCTTTCGACAACTATCAGGAGGTCGGCCCCGGCGATCCGTTGCTCGAGCACGTCACAGCCGCGTTCGAGGAGATGCCGCCCGGGATGACGCTGCTGGTGATCTCGCGCCGCGATCCGCCCGAGTGCTACGCGGCCGTTGAACACGTCTGGTGGCCAGCGAGCACGTCGGGTTCGTCGACTGGAACGAGCTGGCATTGTCCCCGGCCGAAACGCGACAGATCGCGGCCGCGCGGATTTCCGGCCTCACCGAGGACGATCTCGAGTCCATGCACCATCAGTGCGGAGGCTGGGCGGCGGCCTCACGCTCATGCTGGAACACCGACGCCGGGAAGGCGCCGTGCAGTCTGCCGTGCGCGCAGACCGGGAGGCCACCTTCGCGTACTTCGCGGATCAGATCTTCCAGAAGTTCGACGAACCCACGCGGCGATTCCTGGTAGCGACGGCGTGCCTGCCCCAGGTGATCGTCGCCATCGCTCGGGACCTGACGGGCGATGCCGATGCGCGGGAGCGGCTCGAGGATCTGTGCAGGAAGAATCTCTTCACGCATCGCCGGCCGGGAACCGGGCCCGTCTACTGGTACCACGCCTTGTTCCGCGATTTTCTGTCGAGTCGTGCCGCCCGTGTTCTCGGCGAGGCCGGCGCCGCGGGAGGTCCGCGAACGCGCGGCGAGGCTGCTGGAGGCGCGCGGGCTCCACGATGCGTTTACCCTGTTCTCCGCCTCGGGGGCGTGGCGCGCGGCGTCCCGCCTGATCGAGAACCACGCGGAGGATCTGTTGTCCCGGGGCCGGGAGGTCACTCTGAGAGAGTGGATCACCGCGCTGCCGCAGGACAAGGTCCAGCACCCAGCCGTGGTTGCGGTACTGGCTGGGATCTCGCTCGTCGCCGCGGACCAGGCCTCGGCACGTGCCCATCTCGAGGCGGCGAGCGAAGCGTTCGTCGCAGGCGGCGACATTCTTGGGTCAGGCGCTCGCCGCGGCTGGAATGATCGACACGTACTATTTCGCGTGGTCGAACTTCCGGCCGATGCGCCCTGGGTGGACTCCTCATTCCGTTGCTCGATCGCCTGCAGCTTTCCAGGCGGACGGGCGGCACGAACTCAAGGTCTACGGCAGCCTGCTCGTGGAATTCTCACGCGGCGCCGGACCTGGCCGCGCGCGACGGCATCGTCACCCGCGTGACCGAGATGCTCGACGAAGAGATCGGCGTCGTGCGCAAGCTGACTGCCGCGCTTGCCCTGCTCACCTACTGCAACATCGCCGCGGATTCGCGGCGTGGCCTGAGGGCCGTCGAATGCGGGGCGGCCCTCGTCGAACACCCCGACGTCGCCCCCTGTGTTGAGGGTGTGGTGGCACACCCGCCACGGCTATCACCTCAACCTGCTCGGCCGCTTCGAGGAAGCCGGACTCGAACTGTGCCGCGCGGATGGCGCTGCCAGCGGAACACGGCCTGCAGCACTTGCGTGCCCGGGATGCCCTCGGCGCGAGCTACCGTCAATGCGTCGCCTGTTCGCGCCACGACGTCGCCGGCACCGAACGGCTCCACAAGCGATTCCAGTCTCTGACCGACAATGCGCTGCCCATGCTCGCGTTCCATGGCCACCAGTCGTTGTGCTACGTGAGGCGGTCCGCGAACGGTGGGACCGGGTCGCAGTGCACGCAAGAGAGCTCGCGTCGCCGCGGCGACGGGCATGCGCTATCTCGAAGTTCTGAGTGCCGCCCACGAAGTCGATGCTCTTGCCATCGCCGGCTCCCGGCCGGCACTGGCCGAGGCGCTTGCCCGCATGCGGAGACTTGCCGGGGGCTCGTGCTTCGAACACTTTCTGCACGAGGCGGCGCTGCTGGAGGCGCTGGATGACCTCCAGTCGGGCGACGACCCTGCCGGCGACCGGCTGCGTGCGGCCCTGCGTCGGGCACGCGCGGATGGATTCCTGTACACGAATCTGTTCCGCTGGAGCCGGGCCCTGAGGATGCTGCTGGGACGGGCCCTCGAACTGGACATCGAACGCGACTACGTCCTCGGGTGATCCAGCGGTTCGGCATCCGGGCACCGGCCGGTGCCGCCGCGGCTCGCTGGCCTGGCCCGTGAGTGGTCACCCTGGGCGCGATTTCGCCATCGAGTGCAACGGCGAGCCTCTGCGGTTCCACGGAAAAGATGCCCCGCAAGCCGCTCAATCTCCTCAAGGCCCTGGTCGCGGCCGGCGGCGACGAGGTGCCCTCCGACCGGCTCGCCGACTGGCTGTGGGAGAACGACGACGCGGACGGTGCCCGGAAGTCGCTGGAGGTCACACTCATGCGGCTTCGCCGGCTGCTGGGACGCAATGACGCGCTGATCGTCAGTGACGAGCGCGTCAGCCTCAACCGTGACGTGTGCCGGGTCGACGCGGATGAGTTCGAATCGCTGGTGGAGCAGATTCCGATCGCCGTGGAGGCCGGACCGGATACCGACCGGCTGCTCGAGGCGGCCTTGACCTCGTGCACCGGGGAATTCCTGCCCGCCGATACGGATCTACCCTGGACCGTCCGGCGACGCCTCAGGATCCGCGGACTTCACACCCGCATCGTGGAACTCCGCGGCCGCCGGGAGGAGGACGCCGGGCGGTTGGATTCCGCGTTGGCGGTCTACGAGCGCGGCCTTGGCATCGACCCGCTCATCGAAGCGTTCTACCAGGGGGCGATGCGATGTCTTCTTGCGCAGGGCCGGCTGGCCGAAGGGCTCAACGTGTTCCGCCGCCTCCGCCAGACGCTGTCGGTGGTCCTCGGTGTCGAACCTTCCGCATCGAGCGAGTCTCTGTCCCGCGCGTTGAGAGCGTCCGGGACACGGGCCGCGGATCCAGATCTCCGGGACAGCGCGCCGCGCCTCTTGGTTACCTTGTCCGCCGCGGGCAGCAGCGTCCAGCTTTTTCCGTGCGGACTTCGCATGCGTGGGCGATCGGTGGGTGAAGGGGCGGGAAACTTCCTTCTGTCGCGAAGCCGGCGACGCAACTTCAATCTGGAAGGAGGCAGACATGGACGGCAAGAAAGTGTTGGCAGGATCCTCGCGCTCGCCATCGGGATCGTGCCGGTCGCGTCGGACGCCCTGGCGGGCGAGCGGGCGTGTTCGGGCCACGCCGTGCTCAACAATACGAAGTTCCACGAGGTCAAGGCCCCGAGGGTCACCCTTACAAGGCGGCATGGTCGGGTGAGCAGGAAGGGCTGATCTTCCACAATGGCGGCGGCGCGAAGCTCGACCGTCTCCTCGATCGGGGCCCACTACATCGTCCAGTTCGTGGGCGACGCGGGCACCGCGTCCGGCTACTACATGAAGACCTTCACGACCTCCGATGGGCACAAGCTCTATGCACGGTGCGACTGGAAGGGCAACGACCACGGATCGTCCGGGGTCGTCACCCTGCTCGGCGGTTCCGGCCCCTTCAGCGGGATCAAGGGCAAGGGCAAGTTCAACTTCGTGTCTGTCTCGCCGGTCGTGAACTGGGACGATATCGAGTGGGAGTGGGAAACGCCTTGACCGTTCTGCGCCGCGGAACGGGCCCGGCCATGCGCACCGACATCTGCATCGTCCACGTCTACCGCCACGACGCCGATGGCGGGCAGTGCGCGCTGGCCGGGCTGGTGGAGTTCGTTCAGGGTGGCAAGCCGCGCCCGTTTCGCGACCGCGACGAACTCTGGCAGGCGCTCGTCGCCGGTCCGGCGGGCCCTGCTCGCCAGGGCGCCAAGAGTTCCCCGGGTGGCGTCAGAGTCCGTTGCCGGCGTTCTTGAGTCGGCCGTGAATCCGCGTGGAATAATCCGGACTTCCGTCCGGTGCCGGCACTCGTTCGTCACGGCAAGACATGGTGCGATCCTCCCCCCTGCTGGCGAAGCTCGCGCGGCCGAAGCTGAAGCAGCCCGTGCGCCGCCTGCGATTGTTCGAACGCCTCGACTGCGCGCGGTCCGATTCGAGATCCGTCTTCGTGGCCGGTCCGCCGGGCGCCGGCAAGACGACGCTCGTCGCTTCGTGGCTGGATGCCCGCGGGGTGGAAGGCCTCTGGTACCGCGCCGATCCGGCCGACCGGGATCCGGCGACGTTCTTCCACTACCTTCGGGACGCGGTGCTCGGCGGTTCGCGCCGCCGCGTCCGGACGCTGCCTCATCTGACACCCGAGTACCGGTCCGACGTGGCGGGATTCGCACGCCGGTTCTTTCGGGACATGTTCCGGCAACTGCCGGAAGGCTCCGTGTTCGTCCTCGACAATTTTCAGGACGCCGGCGGCGTCGCCGTGATGGAGCGGGTCTTCGCCGAACTGCTCTACGAGGCGTGCGGCGGTTCGATCGTGGTCGTCGTTTCGCGGGAGGAGCCGCCTGCGCCTCCTTCGCGCGCCCGAGCGGAGGAAACGCTGCTGCGTGTCGATCCGGCCGAGCTTCGCCTCACGGTCGACGAGGCCCGGGAGGTCGCGCGCGGGCGCTTCGTGGGCACGGACGAGGCGCTCGCCGCACTCGTGCGGCAGGCCGACGGCTGGGCTGCGGGGCTCACGCTGCTGCTGGAGAGCGCCGGACGCCCGGGCTGGGCCGTGGGCTCGTACCCGGCGATCACCCGTGGCGAGGTGTTCGGCTACCTGGCGACCCAGGTGTTCGAGCACATGACCGAAGAAGAGCGCAGTTTCCTGCTCGCCACGGCCAGGCTGCCGCCGTTCAGTGTGGCCATGGCCGAGGCGCTGACGGGCAACGCGCGGTCGGGAGAGATCCTCTCCTCGCTGTACCGTCGTCATCTGTTCGTGCACTGCACGGGAGATTCGGAGCGCTACTTCCAGTACCACGGCCTGTTCCGCGGCTACCTGCAGCATCAGGGCGACGCGGCGATGACGGCGCAGCGGTGCGGGCGATGCGGCAAGGGACGCGGCGGCCGTGTGCATGAACCACGGTCACGCCGAGCAGGCGATCGACCTCTTCATCGAGGCAAAGCGTGGCCGGCCGCGGTCCCGGCGCTGGAAGAAGTGATGCACGAGTGTCTGCGACAGGGCAGGCACGACCAGATCGCCGCTTGGATCGGGCGCCTCCTGGGGCCATCTCCGACAGGCTCGCCCGATCCAATACGCCCACGGCATCGTCGCGGCGATCGACGATGCCGCCGCGCGCCCGGGCTCATCGCGGCGGCCCACCGCCGATTCGTGGACGCGGACGACATCGTGGGGAGCCCGCTGCGCATGCGCCATGATCGAGATCATCTTCCACGCAAACCGCCGATCACAGGGCCATGCTTCCCTGGATCGACGAACTCGCCCGGATACTCGAAAGCGGGTTCCGCTCCACCGACTCCGATCTCATATTGCGGTGCCACGCCTCGCTGCTCCTCGCGCGCCTCTTCGCCCGGCCTGACCACCGGCTCGAGGACTCTGCGACGGCGGCGCTGGCGCTGCTGCCAGTTGCTGCCTCGACGCGGCCAGCGGCTGCTCGCGACCACCTATCTCACCATCTACGCAACCTTTGCGGGGCGGTTCGATCTGACGCCGGCGCTCGAGCGCAGGGCGATCAGCCTCGTTGGTCAGGCGGAGGTGACAGCCTACGGCCGGGCCCATTGGCACCTCTGGAAGGCCTACATGCTCCGCCTCGCGGACGCTACGCCGACGCTGTCGATTCGGCGGGAAAGGCCGATGCGATTGCGGCGACGGAGGGTTTCGGGCAGATCGCGTTCCTGGCTGCGTACTTCGCCAGCGGCGCGGAAGCCTCGCGGGGAAGGCTCGAGGCTGCGGCCGCGCTGGAAGCTCGTGCCGAAGCATCGGTGGACTCGTCAAAACCGCTGCAGGTAGCTCTTCTCAGCGCCTGTTCGGCGTGGCTCGCGCTGTATCGCCAGGATGGCTGGCAAGCCCGGCGTTGCGGCGAACGTGCCATGTCCGTTGCAAGAACGCTCAGCGCTCCGTCCTATCGCATCCACTATGGCATTCCGTTCGTCTATGGTCTGGCTGAGACCGGCGCGTTGAACGAGGCGCGCGAGGTGCTGGAGGAACAGCGACGTGCGATCGCCGGCACCGCGCTGACGTGTTTCGATCCCTTGCTTCTGGCGGTGGAAGCGCGCATCGAGGAACTCGACGGAAATGTCGACAGATCGATCGTTCTGGTACGGGCGATGTGGCGGTGTGCGGTGTCGACGGGACACGGCGACTATCTGCATTGGGTCAAGCCATGGGTTGTCCGCTTTGCCGATCTCGCGCTACGGGAAGACGTGGAGACCACGTATGTCGTCAGGCTGATCCACCGCCACGGCTGGCAGGCCGGACCGGGCTGTTCGGAATGCTGGCCGTGGCCGGTCAAGATCCATGCGCTGGGGCGATTCACCTTGCGGGTGGGCGGAGAAGTGCCCCGTCACGGCAGGAAGGCGCCGAGGCGGCCCTGGAACTCTTGCGTCTGCTGATCGCGCTGGGCGAAGAAGGCGTTCCCGAAGCGGCTGTCCTGGACTGTCTGTGGCCACAGGAAGAAGCAGATCTTGCGCACAAGGCGTTCGCCGCGGCGCTGCACCGGCTGAGATCGCTGCTCGGTCGCACGGACGCCGTTGAACTGAGCGGAGGACGACTCACGCTGAATCCTGGGATCGTGTGGACCGACGTGCGGGAATTCCGGCAGCTGGCCGACGGCTGCCTGGACAATCACGAGAGTGAGGAAGGCCTCGAGGTCGCACCCCGTGCCCGACACCTGTACCGAGGCGCATTCCTGCCGGACGAGACCGATGCCGGGTGGGTACTGAAGCACCGCGAGGCGCTGCGCGAGCGCTTCGTCCGCTTGGTCGAACGTACGGCAAGGATGTTGGAGGACCGATCGCGTCACGAGGAGGCCGGCCAGTGGTACGAGCACGGCATCGCCGTCGACGAACTCGTGGAACGGTTCCATCAGGGACTGATGCGCTGCCTGTCGTTCCAGGGGCAAGTCTCGGAAGTGGGGAGGGTGTACCGGCGGCTGCAGCGAACGCTCGCGCGTGCGTTCGGACGGACACCGTCGCCAGAGAGCGAGGGCTTGTACCTGGCATCGCTGATCACACGGTCGCTCCCGCCTCCAGAGGTCTGAGGCCGCACCCCCCAATCGGTATCCAAACGGTATCCGTCGAAACGGCATAGTCGGAGCAACTTTTTCGAATGCCCCGTCGAGGAGAACGACATGCCCTTCAAGAATCTGGTTTCCCCGCTGATTGCCGCAACGGTTCTGCTCGGCCCGCACGCGAGCCTGGCGGGACAGACCTTTCCCATGACCGTGACCGCAGTGCACAAACCGGAGAAGTTCGAGCAGATAGGCAAGGACGAGAAAAACGGCCGGCTGACCTTTTTCTCGCTGAGCAAGGCAGTGGATCGCGAATTGCGGGGCAAAGGCCTCTGGGCCGATTCCAGCAGGACCGCGACGGCGTACTGGGACATGGCAGGCGGCTACGGGACAGGACGCGGGTTCTCCAGGACGGAGAAGTCCGGGGGCAGTGTCCTGGTCGAGTGGAACGGCGTCTGCTATCCCGCCGGGGAGGCGGGCGGCAAGCCGGTCACCCATTGCAGCGGGGGATGGTTCGTCGTTCCGGGATCGGGATCCGGCCCGTTCTCCGGATTGGCTGGCGGCGGCACCTGGACTGGCACGGGGACCGCAGACGGCGGTTTCCTGGAGGAATGGTCGGGCCTGATGGAACAGTGATCGTGGCTCGACGGAACGCAAATCTTTCGTTTCCGCCAATCCGTAGGAGAACGGTATGTGACGCGCAGGTAGGATGAGAGTCGGCTTCACTGCACGGATGCGGGATGTCGCCTGCCAGGAGAAGGCTCTCGAAGCTCACAAGGCCGCGCCTGCACGCTCCGGTCGTCAGGGAACGGCTGTTCCGGCGGCTGGACGATCTGCGGGCAACTGCGCCGGTCTGGATCGCAGGCCCTCCGGGAGCGGGCAAGACGGCTCTGGTGTCGAGCTACCTCGAGGCAGCTCGTGCCGGTGTTCTTTGGTACCAAGTCGATCCCGCCGACTCCGATCCGGCGACGTTCTTCTATTTCCTGAGGGAACTCGTCCTGGTGAACACGCCGCGGCGTGGCAGGGCGCTGCCGTTGTTCACTCCCGAATATCTGCCCGATCTGCGCGGTTTCGCACGCCGATTCTTTCGCGAGGCCTGTCTCAGGATGCCAGCCGGGACCGTCCTTGTGCTGGACAACCTCCATGAACTGGCTGCCGATTCTCCGGTTCATTCCGCGCTCGTCGCATTCGTCGAGGAATTGCCCGAACACGCGGGCATCCTGGCCATCAGCCGGACGGATCCGCCACCCGCGTTCGCGGAGTGCATTTTGAACTCGAGACTTTCGATCCTGTCCTGGAACGAGCTGAGACTGTCCGCGGAAGAAGGCGAAGCTGTCGCGGTGGCCGCGGGCTTGCAGAACATTGCGCTTGCACGTCGATTCCACGAGCAGACCGATGGATGGTTCGCCGGGTTCTCGCTGCTGCTGGAAAGGGCGCGCGCCGCTACTCCGAGCCGCGTGGCGGTCCGTGCCGATGCGATGGAGACGGTGTTCGACTACTTCTCCCAGGTCATCTTCGAAAGGGTGCCGGCCACGGTCCAGCACGTGCTCCTTGTCGCGGCCTTGCTGCCGGTCGCGGAGGCTGCGCTCGTGAGCCGGCTCGCAGAGACCTCGGAAGCGCTGAACGTGCTCGAGAGCCTGTATCGCCGGCACCTGTTCCTCGAGCGGACCAGCAGCGACACGCCGACCTACAGACTGCACGCTCTTTTCCGGGCTTTCCTTCGGCATCGATCCCTGTCGGTCATGACACCAGCAGAGCGGCAAGCCATCGCAAGACATGCGGCGGCCGCATTCGAGGAGGCTGGCCGGATGGAGGACGCATTCACCACCTGGGTGGACGCGGAAGATCTACCCCAGGCGGTGCGTCTGATGGCCACCGCCGCGCCCGGTCTGCTGGCTCAAGGCCGATGGCGCACCGTGCTGGAGTGGACCGATATCGCATCGGAACGAGGTGCTGTTCTGGAGCCGTGGCCTCTTTACTGGCGTGGCCGCGCCATGGTGTTCTCCAACCGCGGCGCCGCAAGCGAGCTTCTCGACATGGCCTACCGCGCGTTCCGCGATGCGGCCGACCCGGCGGGTCAGATCATTTGTGCTGCGGGCGTGCTGGAGGTGCTCTATCTGATCTTTCGCGATTTCCTCGCGATGGACCCATGGATAGAGGTGATCGCCGCTCTATTGGACGCTTCCGGTCTCGTACTTGCACCCGCTGACGAACTGCGCGTCAACGCGTCATTGCTGATGGCGGCCAGCTACCGCAATCCGGATCACCCTGCCCTGCCGCGCGCACTGGAAAGGGTGCGCCATTTGCTTCCCAAGGAACGTGACCCCAATTTGGCAGTTTCCGTGGCCAGCGTCCTCCACGGCTACGAAAACACGTCGCTCGACGTTTCGGCAGCGGACCTCGCCATGCAGATCGCCAGGCCGTTGCTCGGCAATCCCGAATTGCTCGCCATCAACGCTGGCCATTACCTGGCGATGGAGGGATATACGCACTACATGCACGGCCGGTACGACCAGTCGCTTACAGGTCTGGACGACGCGGAGAACCTGATCGCAGGCCTGGGGTTCGCGGAACTGGAGATGAACGTGAGCACCTGGCGGGCGCTTTGCCTGAGACGGGACGGCAGGCTGGACGAAGCCGAAGCGACGATCCGGAAAATGGACTCTGCATCCGGGGCCATCGATACCTGCTTCGCTCCGCGGTTTTTCATAAAGAGCTGTGTGGCATTCGACCGCGGGCGGCACCTGGAAGCGGTGGATCTCGCCAGGCGGGGCTGGGCGGTCGCCGAGTCGGGAGGACAGTACGTCGGCATCATGCTCGTGGGAACGGTCACTTCCAACATACTGGTCGGATCGGGCGCCTGCGAGCTTGCAGAGGAATTCCTCGTACGCATGCGTGCGCACGTCTCGGGCCCGGTCACACGTCACTATCTCTGCGCCATCGAGATGAACGAAGCGTGGCTCGAGCATCGGCGTGGACGAGAGGAATCCCGCGATGGCCATCTGCGGCAGGCACTGCGTCGCGCCAGCGATCCACGCGCGCGCGAGCGTTTGCGCTGGTACGGGAATGCGCTCTCCGAACTCCTGCCGGTCGCGCTCGAACGGGGGATCGAAGCAGACACCGCGCGCGAGATCGCTCTCGCGTTCGATGTTCGTCCGGGCCGCCTCTGGCTGGAATCCTGGCCGTGGCGACTCAGGGTATACGTCATGGGGAGGTTCGAGGTGTGGGTGGACGGACGGCCTGTGGAGTTCGGCCGCAAGGCGCCCCGCAAGACCCTGGCGCTGTTGAAGGCCGTCATTGCCTTCGGCGGTCGGGATGTCCCGGAGGATCGGCTCGCGGACGCCCTGTGGCCCGGCGAGGAGGCGGATGCCGCACGGCAGTCGCTGGGGGCGGCACTGCACCGTCTTCGCCGCTGGCTCGGCAATGCCGATGCGATTCGCCAGAGTGGAGGAACGCTCTCGGTCGATCTGCAGATCTGCTGGATCGACGCCGTGGCCCTGGAAGGCACGGTATGCCCGGAGAGAAGCGCCGATGAGACCGCCCGCCTGTTCCTGCGTCACTATCGCGGCCCGCTTCTCGCAGGGGACCAGGGGGAGCCATGGACGCTTCCCCTGCGCGAGCGCCTTCGCGGGAGGTTCATCCGGGTCGTTGAACGCGTCGCAGGACTGCGGGAGCGCGAGCAGGACTTCGAGGGTGCGGCCGCACTCTACGAGCGAGGACTCGATGCCGACATGCTCGTGGAATCCTTTCATCAGGGGCTCATGCGCTGCCATCTCGCGCTTTGCCGGCACGCGGAGGCCGCAAGCGCGTACCGCCGACTGCAGAGAACGCTTTCGCAGACGCTCGGAGTCGCGCCATCGGACGAGAGCCTTCGTCTCCTCGGCCTCGCAATCCGTACCGAATAAATAGCTGCCGTCCCCCTAAGCTGGCTTTGCGTCGAAGGGAGACGGAAATCATGCGCCTGCCGCGAATCTACATCGTCCGCATCTATCGTCACGGGTACCGATTCTTGACGGGAAGTGTCGAGGATGCCGAGCGCGCCGGCGTGCGTGGCTTCAGAAGTCTGAGGAGACTGGGCGAACTGTTGCGTGCGCCCATAGAACCGCGATCCGGACCCGATGGCGCAGACGACTCCGACGAATCGACACGAAAGGGAGGTTGAGCCATGAAAACATTTCTGTTCAGGGCAACAGCAGGTTTCGCAGTGGCAGCGGCATGTGCGGGCGCTTCGGCGGATACGCTGCCGCGCTCGGGCACGATCGCCTATCACACGGGATGGAAATTCTCAGGTGGCGTCCTGAACGTGGCCGACAAGCACGTACAGGGTCACGGAACCGTGTCAGGCGTCACGTTCAATGACAAGGGAAGCGGACCGCTCCACCAGGGACCGGCCAACTGCTTCGATGTGTTCTTCCTGATCGAAGGCAGGGGCAAGGACAAGGGGTTCTGTACGTTCAGCGACGCGGACGGCGACCGCATCTTCACCGAGTTCACCGGCACGCTCGTACCCGAGGGCGGCGGAAGCGGGACCAACGAGATCGTGGGCGGTACGGGCAAGTACACAGGCATCCAGGGAAGCGGTCCGTGGAAGTGCAAGCCTGCAGGAACGGGAGGTGAACTCCACTGCAACCAGCGGCTGGACTATCGTTTGCCTTGATCAAGGCTGCGCCGGGCCGCATCCTCCGATGGACTGGAGAACGTGGTCCGACGCCGTTCCGTTTTCAGTACTCGGCGATTCGTGCGGTTCCACCGCCAGCGGGTCAGGGATTCTCGATCTACGCGATGTGCTCGCCGGCAAGTTCGGCTGCAGCGATCGCCATGTCCGGGCAGATTTCCGTATATCCGGCCAACGGCCTCAGTACTCGCTCGAGGTATTCGCGGGCTGCGGCGTCCGGCTCGAGCCGGTACAGCGCGGTGGCCGACCGCAATTCGAACAGCCTCGTGCCCTGTTCCGCCGCAATGCGCAGCGACTCGCGCAGCGCTTCGGCCGCTGCGCCGCGTTCTCCGCGGGTCAGCGCCACATCCGCCTTCAACCGCAGCAGGTCGGCGTCCATGTAGCGCTCCCTCGACTCGGCGGAGGCGGCAAGACCTTCGTCGATGGCGGCGGCCGCTTCGACGGCATGTCCGAGCGCCAGCCGCGTGCGGGCGATCCAGGCCTTGCAGAACGGCGTGCTGAGTTTCGCGCCGCCGGCGAGCCACGCGGCAAACGTGCCTTCCAGCATGTCCACCGCACCCTGGGCGTTCCCCGTGGCCGTCATCGCACAGCAGAGCTGGATCGTGCCCACGCCCAGCCAGATCATGAAACCGCGTTCCTGCGAGATCGCAAGACACTGCTGTGCGTGATTGAGCGCGAGCAGCGGATTGCCCAGGAGATTCTCCAGCATGGCGCAATAGCCCCGTGCATAGGCCATCTCGAAGGGCCGGTTCAGGCGCTGCGCCAGCTCGATCGCTTCATCGGCCGTCCTTCTCGCTTCGGGCAGACGGCCCTGCAGGCACTGCGCGTGGGAAAGCAGGCACAGCGACGCGATGCACGGATCCTGGGCGGACGGATAGACGAGCTTCTCTCCGTCGGCGTTGCGGTAGATCTCGATGGAACGGGACAGCAGTTCGACGGCCTTGTCCAACTGCCCGAAGTAGTAGAGCACATAGCCCAGCGCCGAATAACCTTCCACGAGGTAATCGGGGCGGGCCGTCTCCTCGCCCAGCCGCACGCACTGCAGGGCCAGTTCGTGCGCCGCCGTGAGATCGGTGCGGACGATGTAGAACGTGCACAGGCCGCGGATCACCGGGAACAGTTCGGCGACGTCGCCCATCATGTGGCATAGCTCCCGGGCGCGGCGATAGGCCGTTTCTACCCCCGGTGCCGCGTAGCCGCGCCATGCGGACAGGGCCAGCCCCAGTTGCACCTGGAGTTCCAGTTCCAGCCCCAGGCGCTCCGGGGTGACGGGCAACAGGGCCAGTTGCGTCAGCGCCGCCTCGAAGTGCCGGCTCGCCTCGGCGTTCGCCGCGCGGCTGGCGGCGCGCAGCCCGGCGCGTCTCCAGTACGGCACGGCGTGGGGCGCGTCGGCGGCCTGGGTGAAGTGGTGGGCCAGGAGTTCGGGCGCGCTCTCGGCCGTCTCGGGGAAGCGCGCCTCGATCGCTTCGGCGATCCGGCCGTGCAGCCGCTGGCGGGTGGCGCGAAGCAAGGTCCCGTAGGCGGCATCCTGGATGAGCGCGTGGCGGAAGCGGTAACTTCCGCCATCGGCATCCGAGATCGGCTGGACCAGTTCGGCATCGTCCAGCCGGGCGATCGCGTCGTCGATCTCCACGCTGCCTGGCTGCACCACGGCGGCCAGCAGGTCCCGGGAAAAATCCCGCCCGATCACTGCGGCGACCTGCGCAATCTCCTTGGCGCCGGACAGCCGGTCCAGGCGCGCCATGAGCAGATCCTGCAGGGAACTGGGCACGATGACCTGCGTGCGTCCCTGCGCTGAATCGAGCGCCCCTCCCTCCAGCACCGCGTGCGTGATCTCCTCCACGAACAGGGGAACGCCGTCGCTGCGATCGACGATCTGGGCCAGCACTTCGTCCGGCATGCTGCGGTCGGCGGCGAAGTGGTTGACGATGGTGACGCGGCTGTCTCGATCGAGACGGTTCAGCGGCAGGCGCGTGAGCCGGGGGCTTTCGGACCAGCCGGATTCGAACTCCGGACGCGAGGTCGCGATCAGCAGCACGCGATGGCCCGGAAGGGCCGCAATGAACTGACCCAGCAGATCGAGGGTGGTGGGGTCGGCCCAGTGCAGATCCTCCACGAACATCACGACCGGCCGGTCCTTGGAAAGTGTGAGCGGCCAGTTGCGGAGGATCTCCAAGGTCTTGTCGCGACGCCTTTCGGGCGTGTCCGCTGGTACCGGATAGGCGCTGCCTTCGAGAGGAATCGACAGAAGGGTGCCGAGATAGCTGACCGCCTGCGCCGTATCCACGGCGGTCGGCAGGCGCTCCAGAAAGTCCGCAAGCTTCTGCAACTTCACCACCGGCGCGTCTTGGCGCGTGAATCCCGCCGCGAATTCGATCTGGCTGATCACCGGGAACAGCGCCGTGTTGGCCGTGTGCGGAGTGCACGAATAGCGCAGGAGCCACTGCGGTTCGTTCTCGATCTGCTGCAGGAAGGCTTCCGCCAGACGCGACTTGCCGATGCCGGCCTCGCCACGGATCTCGACGATCTGCCCGCTGCCCGCCGCGGCCTTCGCCCATAGATCCTGCAGGGTGGCCGCTTCGGCGTCGCGTCCCACCAGCGGCGCACTGCCGTGGCGCTGTCGCTGCGCCTTGAACCGGCTCACGACATGCTGTTCTGCCGCCACGTGCCAGACCCGCTGCGGTTCCGAGAACCCCTTCATCGGGTGCAGCCCGAGGTCCTGGCAATCGAAGAGATTCCCGAGGAGCAGCCGGGTGCTGTCGGCCACGAGCACTTGCCCGGGCTGAGCGACGGCCTGCACGCGGGCCGCGAGGTGGGCGGTGATTCCGGACACCGCCTGTTCGCGCGCTGCGCCCTCCCCCAGGACGTCCCCGATCACGACCATCCCCGTGGCGACGCCCACGCGCACGCGGATGCCGATACCCGGCATGGGCTCCAGTCTGGCGACCGCCTCCACGATCTCCAGCGCGGCCCTCGCCGCGCGCTCGGGGGCGTCTTCGCTGGCGTGGGGGTAGCCGAAATACAGAAGCATGCCGTCGCCCATGTAGCGGGCGACCAGTCCCTCGTGGCGGGCGACGATGGCGCCGGCCGTGGAGAAGAACGCGCCGAGCACTTCGCGCAGATCCTCCGGGTCGAGCCGGGAGGCGAGTGCGGTGGAGTCCACCACGTCGCAGAACGCGATGGTGGCCTGGCGACGCTCGGGGCTCGCGCCGACGGCACGGGCTTCCGGTGCTGGATTCATGATCTTGTTCGTCTCGTCACTGAGAGGACTTCCCGGCGACCGGACGGGCCACGCATGCCCGCCGGAGGCAACGCCAGCGCGGATACTAGCAGCGGGCGGCGCGCCGATCACTCTCGCCCGTGTTATACCATCGGCTCGAACAGGGTTCACCCTGTGCGAACTACGGGGACCGAGGATGATCGAGGATCTGAAGGGCAGGGCCGTGCTCGTGACAGGCGCCAGCACCGGCATCGGCGCAGCGGCGGCCAGGGCATTCGGTGCCAACGGTGCGCGGGTGGCCGTGCACTACAACAGCAGCCGCGACGATGCCGAATCGGTGGTGTCCGACATTCGCAAGGCGGGAGGCGATGCGGTCGCAGTCCGGGCGGATGTCACGTCCTCGGCGGCATGCCGGGAGGTGGTGGCCGCCACCATCAGGGCCTTCGGACGGCTGGACGTTCTCGTCAACAATGCCGGGGCGATGGTGCAGAGGGTGCCCATCGAGCAGCTGACCGACGAACTGTTCGACCAGGTGCTGCATCTCAACGTGCGCTCGGCGCTCACCTGCATCTCGGCGGCTGTTCCGCAGATGCGGGCGCAAGGGGGTGGCGCCGTCATCAACGTGACGTCGGTCGCCGCGCGTCATGGCGGCGGTCCCGGCGCCGTGCTCTACGCGGGTTCGAAGGGTTTTGTGTCCACCATGACCCGCGGGCTGGCCAAGGAACTGGTCAAGGACGGCATCCGGGTGAACGCTGTGGCCCCGGGGTGATCCACACGCCGTTCCACGACCGGTTCTCGACGCCGCAGATGCTCGAGGCGTTCAAGTCGACCATTCCCATGAACCGGATCGGCACGCCGGACGAATGCACCGGCGCATTCCTGTACCTCGCCTCAGCGCAGATGAGCGGATACGTGACCGGACAGATCATCGAAGTGAACGGCGGCCAGTACATGCCCTGAGCGTGGGCCGGACAGATACGGAGGAGTCAGACCATGTTCGACCTGAAGGGAAAGATCGCGCTCGTGACCGGCGCGTCGCGGGGGCTGGGCTGGGCGATGGCCTCGTCGCTGGCCCAGGCGGGCGCCACGGTGATCCTCAATGGCCGCGATGTCCAGGCGCTGGAGCAGCGCTGCGCGGATCTGACAGCCCGCGGCTGGTCCGCCGAGGTGGAAGCGTTCGACGTCACGCACGAGGAAGTCGCGGTCCAGGCGGTGGCGGCCATCGGCCGCAAGCACGGGCGGCTGGACATCGTGGTGCTCAACGCCGGGATCCAGCACCGCAAGCCGATCCGCGAGTTCGAGACGGCGGATTTCCGCCGGGTGCTCGACACCAATCTCACCGCCGTGTGGATGCTGGCGCGCGAGGCCGCCCGGCTGATGATTCCGGCGAAACGCGGCCGCATCATCGTCACGGGCTCCATCAGCGCCATCGCGGCACGCCCCACGATCTCCGCCTACATCGCGTCCAAGGGCGCCGTCCATGCGCTCACGCGGGAACTTGCCGTCGAACTGGCGAAGGAAGGCATCACGGTGAATGCCATCGCGCCGGGCTATTTCGCCACCGAGATGAACACGGCGCTCATCGACAACGTCGAATTCAACGACTGGGTCTGCAAGCGCACGCCGGCGGCCCGGTGGGGAAAGCCGGAGGAACTGGGGCCGGCTTGCGTGTTCCTGGCCTCCGACGAGGCCTCGTTCGTCAACGGACACGTGCTGGTGGTGGACGGCGCATTCACGGCCGCGATGTAGCAGGACAGACGGACGCACGCAGGCACGCGCAGCGGCGCCGATACACGCATGGAGGAGAAGTGACATGACCGAAAAATTCAGGATCGGCATCAGTCCGGAGATCGTGACGGCCGATGGTGGGACGGTATTCGGACCCGAGGCGATGAAGATCCTCGACGATCCGGCGGTGGAATGGGAGATCCTCCCCGAGAAGGCCGCGGAGCTGACGCCTGCGCACGCGGCGCGCTACGACGCGTTCTGCCTGATGGGCTCGAAGGTCACACGCCAGACGCTGTCCGGCGCAGATCGCCGGATGAAGCTCGTGGCCCGCTTCGGCGTCGGCTACGACAACGTCGACGTGCAGGCCTGCACGGACAACGGCGTGCTGCTCACCATCGTGCCCGAAGGCGTTCGGCGTCCGGTCGCGGCTTCGGTGATGCTGTACGTGCTGGCGCTCGCACACCGGCTGGTGCTCAAGGACCGGCTCGTGCGTGACGGGCGCTGGGCGGAGAAGGGCAACTATCTGGGGATGGGACTCATGGGCCGCACCCTCGGCGTGATCGGCGTGGGCAACATCGGCAAGGAGGTGTTGAAGCTGGCGCGGCCCTTCGACCTGAAGCTGCTCGGGTGCGACCCCCATGTGCCTCAGTCCGCCGTGGCGGACCTGGGCGTGACCATGGTCGACCTCGACACGCTGCTGCAGCAATCGGACTTCGTGTCGGTGAACTGCCTGCTGGACGATCGCACCAAGGGTCTGATGGGGGCGCCGCAGTTCGGTCTCATGAAGCCGAGCGCCTATTT
The DNA here is from genome assembly GCA_016713305.1 of Betaproteobacteria bacterium. NCBI lineage: Bacteria > Pseudomonadati > Pseudomonadota > Betaproteobacteria > Betaproteobacteria bacterium. The sequence continues at coordinate 868,222 of JADJPK010000031.1, read as the reverse complement.
CATCAACACCTCGCGCGGACCGGTGGTGCAGGAGAACGCGCTGTTCGAGGCGTTGAAGACCGGCCGCATCGCCGGCGCGGCCATCGACGTGTTCGAACAGGAGCCCACGCCTGTCGACAACCCGCTGCTGGGCCTGGACAACGTGATCGTGGCGCCTCACGCCATCTGTCACACGGACGAGTGCATGCGCATGCTGGGCGAAGGCGCATTCCGCGCCGCCGTGGATCTCGCGCACGGCCGCAAGCCGCGCACCGTCGTCAATCCGGAGGCGCTGCGCCACGCATCGCTCGCCGGGAAGTTCCACGCATAGGAGGGGAGATGCGCCACAACCCCGTCAAGGAAAAGCTGCTTCGCGGCGAACCGGCCTTCGGCAGCTTCGGCTGGGACTTTCTCGTGCCCGGATTGCCGCAGATCGTGAAGGCGAGCGGCGGGGAGTTCCTGCTGATCGACATGGAGCACAACGGCGCGACGTTCGATCAGGTGAAGACCCAGGCGGCGTTGTGCCGCGGAATCGGCATCGTGCCCCTGGCGCGCGTGCCCACCGGGCAGTACAACCACATTGCGCGTGCCCTCGATGCGGGAGTGATGGGCATCATGGTGCCCATGGTGGGGTCGGCGGAGGAGGCCCGCAGCATCGTCCGGAGCACCCGCTATCCGCCGGAGGGCCGCCGTGGCGCCGCATTCGGATTCACGGCCGACGACTACGAGGGCGGCGACGTGAAGGAAATCATCCGCGTCGCCAACGAGCGCACGCTCGTGATGTGTCTGATCGAAACGGCGGAGGGCATCGAGAACATCGACGAGATCGCCGCAGTTCCGGGTGTCGACGTCCTGTGGCTGGGTCACTTCGATCTCACCAATTTCCTCGGCATCCCCGCGCAGTTCGATCATCCGACGTACGTGCAGGCGATCGAGAGGATGTGCGCCGCCGCGAAGCGTCACGGCAAGACGCTGGGCGTGATGACGGCCTCTGATGCCTGGACGCGCGACTACTGGGCCAAGGGCTTCAGATTCTTCTCCGCGGGCGTGGACGTGCACCTCGTCCAGGCTGCCTTGCGCGGCCACTTCAAGGTGCTGAACGATCTCAAGGACGCGCTCTGATCCTCAGGTCGTCCCGCAGGGCAGGCGAGGTGCCCCGGCATCTCGTGACCGCGCACTTGCGGGGCCGGAGCTGAATTCACCACGACAGGACATGGACGAACAATACACACTCGGTTACAGCGACGCCGCGATGCGATTCCTGCTGCGGCGGACCCTCGAATCCCACGGCGCGTTCTTCGTTCCGCACCTGCAGCCCGGCATGAAGGTGCTGGACTGCGGCTGTGGCCCCGGCAGCATCACGTTCGGAATCGTCGCCCGTGTGCCGCAGGGAGCAGTCGAGGCCATCGACATGGATGCGTCCCAGATCGAACTCGCGCAGCGCCGCGCGCGCGATGCCGGCCTGCACAATGTGACATTCCGGCAGGCGAGCATCTACGAACTTCCGTATCCGGACGCGCATTTCGACGCGATCTTCTCGCACGCGCTGTTCGAGCATCTGAGCGACACCGCTGCCGCCGCTCGTGAATGCCTGAGGGTTCTCAAGCCCGGGGGAGTCATCGGCGTGGCAACGCCCGATTGGGAAGCCTTCATCGTGGCACCGGCCACGGCCGCGAGGCGCGCTGCCGTGCAGGCATACGTGGACAAGCAGACGGACAACGGCGGTGATCCGGGCACGGGCCGCAAGCTTGCGACCCTCCTGTCGGAGGCGGGCTTTGTCGATGCGCGGATGCACGCCCGCTTCGAAGTCTACGACCCCATCACCGCGATCACGGACGTGATGGCTGTGCAATACGACCGGGACGGCATGCCCGAGCATGCGCGCACCATGCGCGAACTGGAAAGGGATCCGCAGGGAATGTGGGCCCAGGCATGGGTGTCGTGCGTGGCGCGCAGGGGCGGGACCTAGACCCCGGACCCTGGTCCCCGGGACACTCCGCTCGACGAGGGCGGAAACGCACGCCAGGCTCCGCGGCCCGCGAGGCCGCGCCGGCCTCGCTCTGGACCAGGGCCTCGACGCACGTTCACCAGTCCGCGCTGAATCCGCGGATGATCACACCGCCCGACTTCTCGTCGTGCTCCAGCGTGAGCAGCTTGCGCGCCTCCGCTTCGTCCAGCAGGCGGGAGAAGGAACTGAAACCGTAGTAGTTCTCGTTGAAGCCGGGGCGGCGGCGCTTCAGTGCCTGCTTGACCATCGACCCCCAGATCTTGTCCTCGGATCCGCGCTCGGCTGCCATGGCTTCGATGGTCTCCATCACCAGTTCGATGGCCTCCAGCTTCTTCTGTTCCTCGGTCTTGACGAACGGTTCGGCTGCGTTGCCCGGCTCGACGCCATTGCCATTGCCGTTTCCGTGCGCGGGTTCCGCGGCTTCGGCCTCGGTCGCTCCGGCGACGGTCGTTTCCGCTGCCGCCGGTTCCGCCTTCGCCGCCTTCGCACCGCGGCGGCCCCGGCTGGGGGCCTTGCGCCCCTTGGTTCCCGCGGATTCCGCCACTGCGGGCGGCGGCGCCTCGACTGCTTCGGCGACGACGGGCACTTCCACCTCTGCCGCCGATGGCGGTTCCGCAGCCTCCTTGGGCAGGCTCTTCGGGGCCGCGCGCCCCCGCGAAGTCGTGGTGCGTTTCGGCTTTTCGCGCACCAGATCGTCGTAGTAGATGAACTCGTCGCAGTTGGCAATCAGCAGGTCGGACGTCGACTTCTTCACGCCCACGCCGATCACCGTCTTGTTGTTCTCGCGCAACTTCGACACCAGCGGCGAGAAGTCGGAATCGCCGGTGATCAGCACGAACGTGTCCACATGCGATTTCGTATAGCAGAGATCCAGCGCATCGACCACCATGCGGATGTCCGCGGAGTTCTTCCCGGACTGGCGCACGTGCGGGATCTCGATGAGCTCGAACGACGCCTCGTGCATCGAGGCCTTGAAGCCCTTGTAGCGCTCCCAGTCGCAGTAGGCCTTCTTCACGACGATGCTGCCCTTGAGCAGCAGCCGCTCCAGCACTTTCTTGATATCGAACTTCTCGTACTTCGCGTCGCGGACACCCAGCGCGACGTTCTCGAAGTCGCAGAACAGGGCCATGCTTTGCGTTTCCTGCGCCATGGTTCTTCTCTCAGGTGGTTGCGAGGCGGCGCGCCGTCCGCTGGCCGACGCCGACGGCGGTGACGAGTGCGGCTGCCTGGAAGACGCCCACGAGCACGAACACCATCCCTGGCTGGTGGGCGTCCATCAATGCGCCGAACATGAACGGCGCGATGGAAATGCCGATGTCGAGACCGGAGTAGACGACACCGTAGACGCGTCCCGTCGCGTTGCGCGGCGCTGCGGCCCGCACCAGCAGATCGCGGGAGGGGCCGGCCACGCCGGAGGCGAATCCCATGACCGCGATGGGAATCCAGATGAACATGCCCGGCAGCAGGCCTGAGCCCAGCGCCACGGCGCAGCAGGCTGCGACGATGAACGCCACGGCGATCACGCGCTCGTGGTGGACGGAGCGCGCGGCGATGAATCCGCCGATGACCATGCCGATGGCGCTGAACACCATGAACACCGTGATGGCGGCACTCGCCAGGGTGAGAGGGGTCTCGTAGAGGTCGTGCAGGGCAGCGGGGGCGAAGACCTGCACGCCCGACAGCGACATGGCGGTGATCATGAAGAACGCGAAGCACATCCACACCGCGGGCAGGCGCATGAACCCGAGTGCATGCTCCTTCTTTCCTCCGGCCGCGTGCGCCCCACCGTCGCGCTGCTCCTGACCGGCCGGTTCGAGCAGCCGGCGAAAGGCAACGAGAACGCACAGCACCGCCGCGGGAATTACCGCGGCGCAGTACAGCGCGGTCCGCCAGTCGTAGAGTGTGGTGATGCCCACGAGGAACAACGGAGCGATGGCCCAGCCGACGTTGCCGGAAATGCCGTGCATGCTGAAGGCGTGCGGAACACGCTGGGGGCTGACGCGGCGATTGAGCAGGGTGAAGTCCGCCGGGTGGAAGACGGCGTTTCCGGCACCGGCGACGGCCGCACCGGTCAGCAGCATGGCGTAGTTCTGGGCAGCGGCAAGCATCAGGGCGGAGACACCGCACAGTGCCACCCCTGCCAGCAGCACCGGAAAGGCACCGACGCGATCGACCACGAAGCCCGCCATCGCCTGTCCCGTGCCGGACACGATGAAGAAGACGGTCATCACCAGCCCCAGTTCGGCGTAGCTCAGGCCGAACGCCACCTTGAGCCAGGGAAACAGCGGCGCAACGATGAGATGGAAGAAGTGCGAGGTCGCATGCGCCACGCCCACCAGACCGATGACGTGGGAGTCGTGGCGGACGGAGTGCGAGGCCGCGGAAGCGGTTGAAGTCATGGAGTGCTGCGGACCGGGAAGCCCCGGAGTATACGCTGCGCGATTGGCGCGATCGGCGCGGCAGGCCGTGCGAACCGGAGCGGGCCCCGTCGGAACGGCGCAAGGCGCCCTTCCCGGAACTCGGCGACCGGCGGGCGATCCATGAAGAATGGAGCCGTCGTTGTCTCAAACGATTTGCCGGAGCGCAGACGATGTCCTTTCGAATCATTCGAGTCCTGATCGCTGCCGTACCTGCGCTCGCCGGCATGGTCCCGGGCATCTCGCCCGCCGCGGTGCTCTCGACAGTGGCGCAGGCCGAGATCGCCCATCTGCTTTCCTATCTCGCTGCGTCGGATTGCCGCTTCTTCCGCAACGGAAAGTGGTACGAGCCACAGGCCGCCCGCGAACACCTGCAGGACAAGTACGACTACCTTCGCAGGAAAGCGCTGCTCGGCACGGCCGAGGACTTCATCCGGTTTGCCGCCACGCAAAGCAGCGTGAGCGGCAAGCCGTACCGGGTGAAGTGCGGAGCCGGTGAACCCCGGCAGAGCGCCGCCTGGCTGACAGAAGAACTGTCGCGGCATCGCGCGTCTTCGGCACGATGAGGTGCGGGGGGGCGACGTCTTTCCGTTCACTTCCCGGATCTTCCCTTCGTGGGCAGAGGGGGCCGGCCGTACCTTCCTTCAGCGCTTGCCTTTCCCGGTGAATAGCCGGGGACCGGGGGAATTCGCATGATTCGAGGAAGCTGTCTCTGTGGACAGGTGCGCTACGAGATCCAAGGCGCGCCGGGCGAGCCCAGCCACTGTCACTGTTCCATGTGCCGCAAGGCCCATGGGGCCGCCTTCGGCACCTACGCTCGCGTCGCTCTGGCGCAATTCAGGTGGCTGTCGGGGCAGGAATCGGTCGTGACATACCGCTCCTCGCCCGGTGTTCGCCGGACCTTCTGCGGCCGATGCGGTTCGGCGCTCCAGTACATCACGGACAACCAACCGGGGAGCTTTGCGCTCGCGCTGGGCACGCTCGACGACGATCCGGGCGTACGGCCCACCCATCATATTCACGTCCTGTCGAAGGCCCCCTGGTATGAGATCGCCGACGGACTGCCCCGATACGACGGGGACGGCTGAATCCCGCAGACCGCGGGGCGTCTGCCCGGCGTCCCGCGCATCCGATGGGGTTCCGCCTGCGTGATGGGAGAAGGCCCGGTCGACGGGAGTCGTTCGGGGTGCGTAGTCCTTCCGATTCCCGCCTGACGGTGCAAGGTCGTGGACACGACCGCAATCGGTGATGTCTGGAGGAGGGCACATGCAGGATCACCCAGGCATTCGGTCGCTCGAGCGGGCGCGCAGCCACTGGAACGCGGGCCAGGCCGACTTTCTCTCGCTGATGCAGCAACCCGGGGCGATGGGGTAGGGCCGGTCAGAGTTCCCGCTCGCAGGACTGTCTTGACGACGCGGAAACAGGACGAGGTGCCACAGACGTAACCGTGGTCTTGCGTTCGCGCATCGACGCGGGCGCTGGCCCGGCCGGCCGGGCGAAAGTATCATTCGACCCTCACCCGGCCTGTCCGGCTCGGACCTCGAGCCGGCGATTCACGAGATCGAAGCCAGGGAGGCACCGTGTTCGATCACCTCGGTTTGAAAGTGGGCAGTCTGTCGGAAAGCAAGGAGTTCTATCTGAAGGCGCTGGCCCCGCTGGGCGCTGCGCTCGTCATGGAAGGCCCGTACGGGGTCGGCATCGGCCCCAACCGCAAGCCCTCTCTGTGGCTGTCGGAATCCAAGGAAAAGCCCACGCCGGTCCACATCGCATTCACGGCGGAAACACGTGGCGACGTGGACGCCTTCTATCGCGCCGCCATTGCCGCGGGAGGCAAGGACAACGGGCCGCCCGGCCTGCGCCCGCATTACCACCCGGACTACTACGGTGCTTTCGTGATCGGTCCGGACGGACACAACATCGAGGCCGTCTGCCACAAGGCAGAGGTCGGCCCGCGCGAAACGTTCTGAACGCGGCGGGCAGGAGGAATCCTGCCCCACCGAGTCAACGAATCAGCGGCGGCGCAGCCGGGCGGCTCCCAGAAGGCCGAGTCCGCCCAGCAGCATTGCCCAGGTACCGGGTTCCGGAACCGGGGTCACCTCGAAGGCCATGAAGAGGGTGGTCTGCGTCGTGCTGAAGTTATTGTCCACCGCGAGGACAAGGGTGCGATTGCCGTTGGACAGCGTTTCGCCCCACGTCATGGCTTCGAAGTTGTCCATGGTGATGCCTTCGTAGGTGATGGGCATCTCCAGGAGCAGTTCCCGGCTCATGGGCGTGTAGGCGGCACCGACCAGACCCGGAATTCCGCTCACGTCGGTTGCACCCTCGGTGCCGGTCAGGACGAGTCGGAGGGTGTTGCCCACGCCCGAGGCGAAGGCGCGTTCCAACGCGATGAACTCGGTGTCTGACAGGGCCAGCAATTCCGGCAGACCGTTGTCCGGGCCGAACGGTGCGCCGGGCGCAGCGTCGACGGGGATCGGCGGCAGTTCGTAGGCGTACTGGGCCAGGGTGCCCCCGCTCACAGGATCGAGCGAGGTGACGCGGACGACGCTTCCGCTGGAGAGGGTCGTGATGTTGCCGTCCTGCACGAGCGCATCTTCGTTCGCCGTGAAGATCGTGCCGTTGGGGGAGACGGTCAGCGCTTCGAAGAGCTTGTTGTTGCGGCCGCCAGTGGTCGCGTTGTCGACGTAGTTGAACATCGCGGGCGTGGCGAACTCGCGCACGAACTCTCGTTGGTCTTCATTTCGCGCACGAAGGGCTGGTAGCGGCTGGCGGAGTTGGCAGACCAGTTCCCTTCGGACGACCAGTACAGATTTCCATTCGGCGCCACCCGGATGCCTTCCGGATCGACCGTGCGGGCATTGCCCGGAAACGTCGTGCCGTCAGGCCGGAGCATGTAGGTCTGACTGTTGATCGTCACGCCATGAAACGCCGCCGCGTCGTAGTTCAGCGAGAGGTTGTAGAAGCGAGGCGTGCCGCGCTCACCGCCGCGGTCGTCCGAAATGGCCCAGAAAGTGCCGTCGGCGTCCCGGTCGAGGCCGGAGATGCCGCCGAACTCGACCCCCTGGAACAGGGTGCCGGTGGCGATGCTCGTCGAACCGATCAGGCGCAGCGAGAACTCTCCCGCGGAGGCGGTGGACAGTGGTGCCGCGATGACGGCTGAGACCAGGCAGGATGCAAGGGTGCGGTTCATGGCGGTGGCGTGACGGTGAGCGAGTCGAAGGCCGGATGCTATAGACGGGCCGTGAACGTCCGATGAAGCATCCATCGTCCGTTCGGCACGGGTCCGGTTCCGCGTGGCATCCATGCGGCGTGCTTCCCCGGAGAGACTCAGGACTGCGATGCCTCGACGCGGCCGGACCGTTCGACGTTTCACCCGCGGAGGATGCGCAATGGCACTCTCGCCCCGTTTGGCATGCGCAAGACCGGCACGGCCATCCCGCCGGTTCCCTGATCTCCTTCCGGCCGTCCCCGGCCGTCCGCCCCGGGCTATCCTTCCCTCCTCGAAACCTTGCCTGCGTGCTTCCACGGATCATGCGAAAGATTCTCCTGCTGCAGGGCGCGAACATGAGCTTTCTGGGGCGGCGCCAGCCCGAGCTGTACGGCACGACCACGGCCGCGGAACTGGATGCGATGATGACTGCGCATGCGGCCGCGCGGGACACGGAGTTGCTCATCCACTACACGCATGTCGAAGGCGAGGCCATATCCCGCCTCTATGCGGCCGTGGACGAGGGGGTCGCAGGCGTGCTGATGAATCCCGCGGGGTTTCTCTATGCCGGTTACGCTCTACGGGACTGCCTGCGGGCGCTGCCCATTCCCTGTGTGGAAGTGCACATGACCAACATCGAGGCGCGGGGAATGAGATCGGTGACGGCCGAAGCAGTGGCAGGCGCCGTCATGGGGTTCGGCATCGACAGCTACGTGGCGGGATTCGACGCGCTCGTGCGCCATCTGGATCGGTGAGGAGGACGCTCCAGCGGGCAGGGCGAGCCGGCCCGTGCGTTACCATGCCGGCAAGGGCATGAAGACCCGATCGCAAGGGAGGAACGCAGCGCCATGGAAGCTCCGCCGGGATTGCTCGTCGTCTGGAACGGCATAGGCCCCGAGGACGAGGGCGAGTTCAATGCGTGGTACGAGCAGGAACATCTTGCCGAGCGGTTGAGCGTGCCCGGCTTTCGCACCGCGGCCCGCTACCGCGATCTGGAACCGGCTTGCCGGTACGCCGCAATGTACGAGACGGACAGCATCGAGGTGTTGAGCTCCGAAGCGTATCTCGCCCGCCTTGCCAGTCCCACTCCGCGGACGCGCGCCATCATGCCGCGCTTCCGCGAGGTTTCCCGAGCCGCGTGCAGCATCCGGTTCGATACGAGACCGGGCACCTTGCCGGCTCCCTTCCTGGCGATCGTCACGCTGCGTCCTGGCGCAATGCCTGCCTGCTGGCCGCCGGCATTCGAACCGGAACTGCGGTGGCGAATCGTCGAGCCGGATCCTCTCGTGACCGGCGGAACGACGCCGGAACAGGCGTTGCGGCCAGCCGCCGACCGCCTGCCGCCGACGCTGGTGATCGTCGAATCGGACGTTGCTGCCATGCTCTCTCCCGCGGCAGACTGGGTGGGCTCCGCGGCCGAGGGCGTGCAGCGCTTCGCGCTGATTTCCTCCCGGCAGGCCGTCTGACGCCGGACGCTGCGGGACTTCAGTGCAGGCCGTGCGCGGCACGATCCGTGGCGGCTATCATCGGCGCAACGCACGGTTTTCGAAGACGCGGGGCCCGAACCCGCGCGACAAGGAGGAAGGGCAGTGACCTACGAGACGATCCTGTACGAGGAAGACGGCCCCATCGGCTGGCTTACCCTCAACCGGCCGGACGACGGCAACATGTTCACGCCGCAGATGTGTCACGAGATTCGCGATTGCATCAACGAAGTGCGCCGGGAGACCCGGACGCGAGTGCTGGTGATCACGGGGGCCGGTGACCGCTTCTTCTGCATCGGCGGGCGCAAGGAGGGGATGGAGGACACGCTGCTGTACGCGGGTGTGCTGCCCACCCTGGAGATGTACGAATCCATCGACCGCCTGCAGAAGCCGGTGATCGCCTCGGTCAACGGCTACGCCGTGGGCGGAGGCAACGTGCTCCAGGTGGTGTGCGACCTCACCATTGCCAAGGAAAGTGCGGTGTTCCGCCAGGTGGGCCCGATGATGGGCAGTTTCGATGCCGGTTACGGCACCTGGTACCTCGAGGACACCATTGGCCGGAAGCGGGCGAAGGAGCTATGGATGCTCAATCCCAAGCTCACCGCGCGCGAGGCACTCGCCATCGGGCTCGTCAATCGTGTCGTCCCCGACGAGAGGCTGCGCGAAGAAACGCGGGCCATGGCACTGGAGCTTGCAGAACGCGGTCCGTTCGCGCTGGCCTCCATCAAGGGGGCGTTCAATGCGAAGCACGGCGGGGTGAGCGGCCTGGGCCGCGTCACGCACGATCTGCTGCTGCGGCCCTACCTGGACAGCGACGAATCGCACGAACTCGCCGACGCGTTCCGCCACAAGCGCAAGCCGGATCCGGACAAGTTCGGCCACTGACATGCGCCGCCTGCTGACGCTGTTCAATCTGCGCGATGCGCGTCGCTACTACGACGAGGGCGTCTGGACGTCGGACACTCTCTACTCCCGCGTCTTGCATCACGCCTCGACACGCCCGGACGAATACGCCTTGCGCGATGCCACCGTGCGCATCACCTGGCGCGAGCTGCTGCAGTGGGCGGATGCCGTCGCGGAGCAGTTGCTGCAAGCGGGATTGCGCGCGGGAGAACGGGTGGCGGTCTGGATGCCGTCGCGGGCGGAATCCATGGTCATGCTCGCGGCCTGTGCCCGCAACGGATACGTGAGCGTTCCGTCGCTGCACCAGAACTACACGGCCGTGGAGATCCTGGACCTGCTGGACCGCACCCGCGCATCTGCCCTGGTCGTTCAACCGGGCTACGGTGCCGATTCGAACCGCCGCGACGTGATTCCCCAGGCGGCGAACCTCGATCACATGAAGGCCGTGCTCACTGTCGGCGCTTCGCATCCGGCGGGGACGCCCCTGGTCACGCACGAATCCGGCTTGCGGCCGTCGGTTCCGGCGGACGACGACCCGGACCGTGTGATCTACATCGCGTTCACCTCCGGGACCACGGGCGCGCCGAAGGGCGTGATGCACTCGCACAATACGCTGCTTTCCAACGGACGTTCGCTGTCGGAAGCATGGGGTATCGATCACCGGACGGTGCTGCTGTCGCTGAGCCCCATGAGCCACCACATCGGGACCGTGGCCGTCGAACAGATGCTCGCGACCGGGTGCGAGTTCGTGGTGAACGACCTGCGCGCCGGAAAGAAGCTTCTGGACGTCGTCGTCGATTCGGGGGCGACCTACGTCATGGGCGTGCCCACCCACGGCATGGACCTGCTCGCGCATCTGAAGGCGCGGGAACAGAACAGGCTGGGGAGTGTGAAGCTCTTCTACATGGCTGGAGCGCCCATTCCGAGTGAGGTCGCGCGCAGTTTTCTGGACATGGGCGTGACGCCGCAGAACATCTACGGCATGACCGAGAACGGCTCCCACCAGTTCACCATTCCTGCCGACGACCCGAAGACGATCGTGGAGACATGCGGCCACGCCGCCCGCGGCTTCGAGACACGCATCTTCGACCAGAACGATCCCGACATCGAACTGGGCGTGCATCGGGTCGGCGAGATTGCGACCCGGGGGCCTCTCCTGATGCTGGGGTACTTCGACAACCAGCTCACGACCGAGGCCTCGTTCAACAGGGACGGCTGGTTTCTGTCAGGCGACCTGGGCGAGCTCGACGAGCGCGGATGTCTGCGGATCGTGGGGAGAAAGAAGGACCTCATCATCCGCGGCGGACACAACATCCACCCGGCGCGCATCGAGGATCTCGCTCACCGCCACCCGCTCGTGATGAAAGCCGCCGCGTTCGGCGTGGCCGACGACCGCCTGGGCGAGAAGGTGTGCCTTGCGGTGATCCTGCGCGGCATCGACAACGTCTCCGGCGATGCAATGCTGGACCATCTCCACCAGGCGGGGCTGTCCAGGTACGACATGCCCGAGTACTTCGCAGTGCTGGATGCCTTCCCGCTGACGCCCAGCGGAAAGATCCTCAAGCGGGAACTGATCGAGTGGACGAAGTCCGGCCGCATCGAACCGAAGCCCGTCCGATTCACCCGAATCCCGATAGGATCGTCATGGCCATCGAACTGTCGCGCGTGGATGAGTTCGCGGTGATCCGCCTCAACCGGCCCGAGGCGCTGAACGCCCTCTCGTTCCCGCTCATCCGAGACCTTGCCGCCGCCATCGACGAGGCGAGCTGCAGCGATGCCCGCGCGCTGCTGTTCATTGGCGCGGGCGAGAAGGCGTTCTGCGCCGGTGCGGACATCAAGGAACTGACCCACCGCAGCCTGGTAGCGCAGCGCGAGGGTGCCCGGGCGGGACAGGAAGCGTTCGCGAGACTGGACCGCCTGCCGATGCCTTCGGTGGCGATCATCAACGGCTTTGCGTTCGGCGGCGGTCTGGAACTCGCGCTCGCCTGCACTTTCCGGCTTGCCACGGCCAACGCGAAGATGGGACTCCCGGAAATCAAGCTGGGCCTCATCCCAGGTTATGGCGGCACGCAACGGCTGCCTCGCGCGATCGGCGAGGCCCGGGCACTCGAGATGATCCTGACCGGCAAGTTCATCGATGCCGCCACGGCCGCCTCGTGGGGCCTCGTCTCCAGGGTGGTGGACGGCGATGCCCTTGCCGCCGGCATGTCGTTCGCGCGGGAGTTTTCCGGCTACAGCCTGCCGGTGCTGCGCTTCGCCCGTGAGGCCGTCCAGCGCGCCCTGGATGTGCCCGTCCACGAAGGGCTCAAGATCGAGGCCGATCTGTCCACGCTGGCCTACAACACGCGCGATGCGGCCGAAGGCATGGCGGCATTCGTCGAGAAGCGCAAACCGCGGTTCGTCGACGGGTGAGCGCGGGATGAAAGTGTTCGAACGTCTCGATGCAGCTCTGCCGGTGTCCGGCGATGAGCGCATGTTGCTCGACAGTGTCCGGGCCCTGTGCACGAAGGTGATCGCGCCCAACGCCGCTCGTTACGACGAGGCGGCCGTTTTCCCGCAGGACAGCGTCCGCGCCATCCACGAACTGGGGCTCAACGCCATGTTCGTACCGGAGCAGTACGGGGGCGTGCCCCAGTCCTACTGCGCGTACCTCGCCTGTGTGCGGGAAATCAGCAAGGCGTGCGCGTCGACGGGGATCATCTGGGCGACCACGTTCCACGGCATGAAGCCCGTGATCGAGTTCGGCACGGAAGAGCAGAAGTGCCGCTGGCTGCCGCGCATCGCCGCAGGCGCGCTCGGAGCGCTCGCCATCACCGAACCGCACGCGGGGTCGGACGCCACCGGCATGCGCACGCGCTTCCGCCCCGAAGGGGACGAGATCGTGATCGACGGCGGAAAGACGTTCATCTCCAATGGCGACGTGGCGGATCTCATCCTGCTCTTCGGCAAGTGGGAAGGCGTCGACGATCCGAAGAAGGCCATCTCGGTTCTCGTTCTGGAGAAAGGAACGCCCGGCCTGTCGGTCACCCGCGTCGAAGACAAGATGGGACATCGTGCCGCGACGACCGCGAGCCTGGCGTTCGACGGCTGCAGGGTCCCGCGCGCGAATCTGCTGGGCAATCCCGGCGACGGCCTGCCCATCCTGTTCGCGTCGCTGAATCGCTCGCGTCCCAGCGTGGCCGCGCACGCGCTGGGGATCGCGCGCGCGGCGTTCGAGGATGCCGTCGCCTACATCAACGAACGAAAACAGTCCGGCCGGCACATCATCGAGTTCCAGGGCATCCAGTTCCTTCTCGCCGACCTGGCCACCGAACTGGCCCAATGCGAAGCGTGGCTGTGGCACGTGGGCCGGATGGTGGACGGCGGCGCGGAGGATTTCGGCGTGGAAGCCTCGATGCTCAAGATGCGCGCATCCGATCTGGCCATGCGCATCGCCACCGAGGCCGTCCAGCTCCACGGCGGTTACGGCTACTGCAAGGACTATCGCGTGGAGCGGCTCATGCGCGATGCCAAGATCACCCAGATCTGGGAAGGCACGAATCAGATCCACCGCCAGTTGATCGGCCGCAGCTTCGTGCGGAGATGAATCCGGTGGCGCCCTCGTCAGGAGATCCGATGAAAGACATTCGAACCGTGGGCGTCGCCGGCTGCGGCACCATGGGTGCCGGCATCGCCATCGTCTCGGCGCGCGCCGGCTTTCGCACGATCGTGTACGACACACGGGCCGACGCGCTGGAACGGGCGCGCGGCCAGAGCGAGGCGTTCTTCCGCAAGTCGGTCGAGCGCGGCAAGCTGGAGGCGGCGAAGTTGCCGGGCATCCTGGACAATCTCGTCATGACGGCCGACATGGAAGCGCTCGCACAGGCCGACATCGTGATCGAGGCGGTGTTCGAGGACCTCGCGGTCAAGCACGCGCTGTTCGCGCGGCTGAACGCGCTGTGCCCGCCGCAGACGTTGTTCGCTTCCAACACTTCGACCATCTCCATCACCGAGATCGCGGGCGGGTCGGGGCGCGACGACCGCTTTGTCGGCATGCACTTCTGCCTGCCGGCGCAGCTCATGAAGCTCGTGGAGATGTCGCCAGGGCTCAACACGGCGCAGGAGACGTTCGAGCGGGCGTGGCAGTTCTGCAAGGCCCTGGGCCAGAACCCGGTGCGCACCCAGGACACGCCCGGCTTCATCCTCAATTACTTCCTGATCCCGTTCAACAACGACGCGATCCGTCTGGTGGAGCAGGGCGTCGCCGAACCGGAGGACATCGACAAGGCATTGAAGACGGCCATGGGCTATGCGATGGGGCCGTTCGAACTGCTGGATCTGGTGGGCATGGACACGCAATTGCTGCTGTGCGAAGCCATGCACGGACTGACGCACGAACCGCGGGCGGCGTGTCCTGCGCTGGTCAAGCGGATGATCGCGGCCGGCCGGCTCGGCAGGAAGACCGGGCGTGGCTTCCACTCGTATCGTGACACCCGGATGTTCGGAGCGTGACATGGCCTATGTCGTGACCGATACCGGCGCAAGCCGGTCCTTTCCCGCATCGCATCCGTTCATCCAGGGTTCGTCGTTGCAGGGGGAGATCGCCGTGCTCATCGGCGAGGGCGCGGGAGCGGCTTTCGCGGCGTTGCGCGACGCGGATCGCTACGAAGCGGTGCTGATCGAACTGGGCACGGAATGTCTCGGCGTGCACACGGGTGAGCGTGCCGGGGGGGAAGGTGGAAACGTGCTGGGCTTCGCTCGCTACCGGCTCGGTGAGTCGCCGCCCACGAATCTCGTGGAACTGGTGAAACAGCCCGGGACGCGCGCGGGATCGCTGGAGGCCGCGAAGGGACTGCTGGAGGCAGCGGGGTTCGTCGTGTCGGTGTGCAACGATTTTCCCGGGCGCATCCTCGATCGCCTTCTGCGTCCGTACTTCAATGCCGTGCTGCGCCGGCTGGATGAGAAGCTCGCCACGGCGGAAGATCTCGACACGACGCTGCGACTCGGGCTCGGTTATCCGGAAGGACCGGTGTCGTTGCTGGAGCGCACGGGGCTTGCCGCGCATCACGACGTCACCCGCGCATTGTACGAATCGCTGGCGGACAGTGCCTTTGCGCCGGCCCGGCGCGCCATCGTGGCGAAGGCGTGGGAGGGCAAGCCGTGAAGCGGCCCCTCGAAGGTGTGAAGGTGCTCGATTTCAGCACGCTGCTGCCGGGGCCCGTCTGCACGCTCGTGCTCGCCGAAGCTGGCGCCGAGGTGCTGAAAGTCGAACGCCCCGGCACGGGCGACGAAATGCGGACGTACTCCCCGAAGTCCGGGGCCGACAGCGCGAACTTCGCATTGCTGAATCGCGGCAAGCGTTCGCTTGCCATCGATCTGAAGGCGCCCGGCGCCGTGGATCGCATCCTGGGACTCGTTCGGGAGGCGGACGTCGTCGTGGAGCAGTTCCGTCCCGGCGTGATGGATCGGCTGGGTCTGGGCTACGAGGCGATGAAGGCCGTGAACCCGCGCATCGTCTATTGCGCGATCACCGGCTATGGGCAGGACGGACCTCGCGCGGACGAGGCCGCGCACGATCTCAACTACCAGGCGCAGTCCGGCATGCTCTCGCTGTCCGCCGGTGCCGACGGTTCGCCCGTGGTGCCTCCGGCGCTCGTGGCCGACATTGCCGGGGGTGCGTACCCTGCCGTGATCAACATCCTGCTCGCGCTGCGGTCGCGCGATATCAACGGTACCGGATGCAAGCTCGATGTTTCCATGAGCGACAACCTGTTCACGTTTCTCTACTGGGCCTTGAGCGAAGGCGAAACGACGGGCCGATTCCCCGGCCCCGCGACGGGGCTGGTGGCCGGTGCGAGTGCGCGATATCAGATCTATCGGACACAGGACGGGAGGTTCCTGGCGGCGGCGCCGCTCGAGCAGAGGTTCTGGCTCAACTTCTGCCGCGTGATCGGATTGCCCGAAGCCTTGGCGGACGACGCACGGGATTGCGCAGCAACGAAGGCGGCGGTCGCAGAACGCATCGCGTCACGGTCGGCGGAAGACTGGCGCAAAGCGTTCGAAGGCGTGGATGCGTGCTGTTGCCTCGTGAACAGCATGGAGGAGGCGGTGAACGATCCGCACTTTCGTGCGCGAGGTCTGTTCGACAGGCGGGTGACGACGGACGCGGGAACGTTGACGGCCATGCCGGTGCCGGTGGCCGAAGAGTTCCGTGACGCGGCATCCACCGCCGGCTATCCCCGTCTGGGGCAGGACGACGACGCGCCGGGTCCATGAGAGCAGTCATCGTTCGCGACCACGGGCCTGTCGATGCGCAGCGTGTCGAGACCGTGGACGATCCGGTTCCCGGCCCCGGAGAGGTCCTGATCGGCGTCCGCGCCGCGGGGCTCAACTACCCCGACGTCCTCGTCATCGAGGGGAAGTACCAATGGCTGCCGCCGCGGCCGTTTTCTCCCGGGAAGGAATTGGCAGGAGTGGTGCTGTCCACCGGACCGGGCGTGACCACCTGCAAGGAAGGCGATCGGGTGATGGCACTCGTCGAATTCGGGGCATACGCGGAGAGAGTGGCCGTCCCCCAGGCGCAGTGCTTCGTGATGCCGGAGGCGATGAGCTTCGAAGAGGGCGCCGCCATGGGTCTCGCATACCAGACGGCGTGGTTCGCGCTGACCGATCGCGCGAACGTTCAGCCCGGGGAGTCGGTGCTGGTGACCGGTGCCGCAGGCGGTGTGGGCACCGCGTGTGTCCAGGTGGCGCATGCCATGGGCGCGCATGCGATCGGGGGCATCTCCAATCCCGAGCGTGCGGACCTGGTGCAGCGCTGCGGCGCGAAGAGTGTCGTCGATCTTTCTGTGCCGGATCTTCGGGAGAGCCTCCGTGCGCAGCTGCGCGCGCTCACGGCAGGGCATGGCGTCGACGTCGTGCTGGATACGGTCGGCGGCGCGGTCTTCGACGCCGCCTTGCGAGCGCTCGCCTGGCGGGGGCGCATGGTCGTGATCGGCTTTGCGTCGGGCCGGATTCCGGAGGTGAAGGCCAACTATCTGCTCGTGAAGAACGTCGCCGTCAGCGGTCTGCAGGTGAGCGACTACCGGGATCGCGATCCGGCGTGGATGCGGCGCGCCCAGGCGGAACTGTTCGATCACTACATCGCAGGCCGTCTGCGGCCCGTGGTGACCGCGCGGCTGCCGCTCGAGGCTTTCGCGGAAGGGCTCGCGTCCTTCGGGCGGCGCGGGGTGGCAGGCAAGACCGTTCTGGTGATGGATGAGGACTGACGGTGACTTCGGAGACGCAACGCGGAGCCCGTGCGTTGGGAGTGCGTGGGATTGTCATGGCGAGTGCACATGACGCATCCGAACGACAGGAAGCGTGGTGTCATGGAACGGTTCCCGAAGGCTGCGAATCGATGCGTGTCCGGACCACTGCCGTTCTTGCCGGAGCATAAAGACAGTCGGGGCACGCGCCGTTATCCTCGGTAGAAATGCCACAGGATGATCTGTCCATGACCCGCCTGCGCTGTGTTGTCTATGTGAGTACCGCCACCCGGTTGATGTCGGAGGAAGACCTGGAATTGCTGCTGCGCGATGCCCGCGCCTTCAACGAGAGTGTCGGCATCACCGGAATCCTTCTCTACAACGACGGCACCTTCTTCCAGTACTTCGAAGGCCCGGAGGACGCAGTGGAGCGCGTATACGACAGGATCCGCGCGAGCCACGCCCACAAGGACCTCACGGAGCTTCTCAGGGCGGCGATACCCATGCGGCTGTTCGGATCGTGGACGATGGGTTTCACCCATCCTCCCGCATCTCAGCTCCTCATGCTCATGAACTGGAAATGGCGCCGCGATGCCGAGCGCCTCCAGCAGTCGCCGTCGTGCGCCTCCGAAGGTCTGGAACTCCTGCGCAACTTCTGGGCGACGGCTCAGCGGGCTGCCTGAGCCGAAGCGGTATCTGCGTGGGGGCGCCGCAACGCCCGGCATCCCGGGTGTGACCTCGGCGTGCCGTCCTGAGATAATCCCCGGGCGAAGTCAGCCGGGCAGTCGCTGCATGTTCATGCATGCAGAGGAAAGTCCGGGCACCGAAGGGCAGGATGCCGGCTAACGGCCGGGCGTCGCAAGGCGACGGAAAGTGCAACAGAAAGATACCGCCTCGAATCCGCGGCCGGGCGCATCCTCGATGCGCGACAGGTCCGCCTCACGAAGGGAAGTGCTTCGACGGATTCCGGGCAAGGGTGAAATAGTGCCGGGCATCGAAGGATGTCCGGGCGGCGCAACGAGGCGCGCCGTCGGTAAGAGCGCACTCCTCCGGCGGTAACGACCGGAGGCGGCAAACCCCATCCGGTGCAAGACCAAATAGGGGGGCGATGACGTGGCCCGCGTCGCTCCCGGGTAGGTTGCTAGAGGCCGCGAGCAATCGCGGTCCCAGAGGAATGACTGCTCAGGGGCGCAAGCCCTGGACAGAACCCGGCTTACAGGCTGACTTCGCTTTTCTCCCTCCACGAGACCCTTCCGGTTTCGCCGCTATTCCCGTCTCTGCGGACCCAAATCTTACGTATCACGTGAGATTTATCTTGTAACTTCATAAATTCGTTGATTTGTTGTCCAAAGGCGACGCAGTTTTCGAACTTCCCTTCTTAAGTCTTTGTAGTACCGAAAAAAAGTCCTCAAGTCATCCTTGACCGGGTCGATTCTTTGCAATACAGTGGGAAAAAGTTGGTGAAAGTGGGTTTTTCTGCAATTTCGGGTCTGAAACAGGCATGGATGCGGTCTTTCAGGGTGCGGCAGAGCTGAGTCTCGATGCAAAGGGGCGTCTTGCGATCCCCACGAAGCATCGCGATGGCTCGCAGTCGAGCTCAGATCGTAAGTTGGTGCTAACCGCGCATCCTCATCGGTGCCTGCTGCTGTATCCCGCGGATGCCTGGACGCCGAACCGGACGCGGATCATGGGGTTCTCGAGCTTCGATCCCCAGTCCGCGCTGTGGAAGCGCCTGCTGGTGGGTTACGCGGAAGAAATGGAGCTCGACGCCGCGGGGCGCGTGCTCATCTCGCCGGCGTTGCGCAAATTCGCGGGCATCGAGCGGCAGGTCATGATGGTCGGGCAGGGCTCCCACTTCGAGATCTGGGATGTGGCGGCCTGGGAAGCGCAGCTCGCGCGGCTGGATGGGGAGTCGAACGCGCTGCCCGCGGGACTGGAGAACTTTTCGTTGTGACGGCGGAGCTCGAGGCCGGGCGCGTGTTCGGTCACGCGCCGGTGCTCGGCGCGGAAGTGGTGGTGGCGCTGGCCGTGAAGATCGACGGTCTTTACGTCGATGCGACGTTCGGGCGGGGCGGTCACAGCCGGCTGCTGCTGGCGGCACTGGGGCCCCAGGGAAGGCTGGTCGCGCTGGACCGCGACCCGGCAGCGATCGAGGCGGCTGCGCAGATCGGCGATCCGCGCTTTCTCTGCCGCCACAGCCGTCTGAGTCAGTTGGCCGGGACGCTGGACGAGTTGGAAGTGGGACGCGTGGATGGCGTGCTGATGGATCTGGGCGTGTCGTCCCCGCAGCTGGATGACCCGGCGCGAGGTTTCAGCTTTCGCCGGGATGGTCCGCTGGACATGCGGATGGACCCGCAGAGCGGTGAGCCGGCTTCGGAATGGCTGGCGCGGGCGCAGGAATCGGAAATTGCGGAGGTCATCTGGCGTTATGGCGAAGAACGGTTTGCTAAACAGATTGCAAGAGCGGTTGTTGCGGCTCGGTCCAGACACCCTGTCCGCACGACCCGGCAACTTGCCGCGATCGTGGCAAGTGCCGTCCGGACGCGCGAGCCAGGCCAGGATCCGGCGACGCGTACCTTCCAGGCTCTACGGATTCACGTCAATCAGGAGCTTGCGGAACTGGAGATAGCTCTGCCCGCCGCGATGGGGCGGCTGGCAGCGGGAGGGCGGCTGGCGGTGATCAGCTTTCATTCATTGGAGGACAGGATCGTGAAAACGGCGATGCGCGACGCTTCGTCCGGGCCGCGCCTGCCTCGCCACCTGCCCGTGCGGGCCGCCGATCTGCCCGCGCCGTCCATGCGTCTCGTCGGCAAGCCTGTCCGGGCCGGCGCCGACGAGATCGCCGTCAATCCCCGCGCGCGAAGCGCCATTCTGCGGGTCGCCGAAAAGACATGACCCGCCTCAATTTTGTCCTTCTCTTCGTCGCCGTGGCCTGCTCGCTGGGAGCGATCACGGCCCAGCATCGCGCGCGGGTGCTGTTCGTGGACCTCGAAAAGGAAGTGACGGCCGCCCGCCGCCTCGAAGACGACTGGGGACGGCTGCAACTCGAGCAGAGCACGTGGGCCATGCACCAGCGGATCGAACTGGTGGCCTCGAAACGATTGCAGATGCGGGTTCCGCCGGCGGCGCGCGTGCGCATCATCGAAACGCCCGGCCCCGTGGCGCAGGCTTCGCGATGAGTCCCGATTCCCATCCTCACCTGTCGCTCAAGCTGCCCGTCTGGCGTACCCGGCTGGTGCTCGCCTTCATGGTGTTTGCGTTCTTCGGGCTGGGTTTGCGCGCTGTCGTCCTGCAGGGCATGCAGACGGACGAACTGCAGGCGCAGGGCGCGATGCGCTACGGCCGCCTGCTGGAGATGCCTGCACACCGGGGAATGATCACCGACCGCAATGGCGAGCCTCTGGCGGTATCGACCCCTGTGGAGTCCGTCGCGTTCGGCCCGTCCAAGTTCCCCGTCGAGCCCGAGCAGCGCGCGCAGCTCGCGCGTCTGCTGGAGATGGATCGCAGCGAACTCGAGCACCGCATCGAGACCGGTCACAAGAGCTTCGTCTATCTCAAGCGGCACCTGCCGCCCGAGCAGGCTGCGCGTGTGATGCAGCTGGGCATCCCCGGTGTGTTCACTCAGCGCGAGCATCGCCGCTACTACCCTGCAGGTGACGTGATGGCCCATGTGCTGGGCTTCACCGACGTGGACGATCAGGGGCGCGAAGGGCTGGAGCTCGCGTTCCAGGAGTGGCTTGCCGGCCGACCGGGCAGCCGCCGCGTGATCCAGGACCGGCGCGGACGCGTGATCGAGGACGTCGAGAGTGTCCGCGCACCTCGCCAGGGACGGGACCTCGCGCTGTCGATCGATCTCAAGCTCCAGTATCTCGCTTACCGTGAACTGAAGAACGCCGTCTCCGTGCATCGTGCCAAGGCCGGCAGCATCGTCGTGCTGGATGTCACGACGGGAGAGGTGCTGGCGCTGGCGAACGCACCGACCTACAACCCCAACAACCGGGCACGTTACGACACCGACCGGGCACGCAACCGGGCACTGGTGGACCTTTTCGAACCGGGATCGACGCTCAAGCCCTTCACCGTGGCCGCTGCGCTCGAGTCCGGACAGTACCGGCCCGATTCCGTCATCGAGACCGCCGGCGGTGCGCTCACGCTCGCCGGACATACCATCCGCGACGCGCACCCGGGCGGCAATCTCACCGTGTCGCAGGTGATCCAGAAGTCCTCCAATGTCGGAACGGCGCGCATGGCGCTGTCGCTGCCCTCGAAGAACATCTGGGACGTGCTGTCCGAATCGGGCTTCGGCACCGTGCCCCGCGTCGGGTTTCCGGGAGAGGCCGGCGGCCGCTTGAGGGACCCGCGCAACTGGCGCCCCATCGAGCAGGCGACGATGAGCTATGGCCACGGCATCTCCGTGAGCCTGGTGCAGCTCGCCCGTGCCTACACGATCTTCTGCGGCAACGGCGAACTCGTTCCGCTCTCGCTCGTGAAGAGGGGCGAGCAGCCGCCGAGCGTGCCAGTCATCTCGGCACCGACCGCTCATGCGTTGCGGGACATGCTGCAACTCGTGACGCAGCCCGGGGGTACGGCGCCGCGCGCCCAGATCGCGGGGTATCGCGTCGCCGGAAAGACGGGCACCGCCCACAAGCTCGTCAACGGTGCGTATGCGGCAGATCGCTACGCGTCGTCGTTCGTCGGATTCGCCCCCGCCACGCATCCGCGGCTGGTCGTGGCCGTCCTCATCGACGAGCCCAGCGCGGGCCAGTACTACGGCGGACAGGTGGCCGCACCGGTGGCCGCAGCGGTGCTGTCGGGCGCGTTGCGCGTGCTGTCCGTACCGCCCGACCTGCCCGTGCCGCGCACGCCGCTGCCGGAAACGCTCGACGACATTGCGGAGGAAGTATGACGGCCGAGCGCTTCGATCCCTGGGTGCTCGAATCGCTCGGGGTGCCGCTCGGTTCCGTGTCCATCGACAGCCGGACCGTGGCAACGGGCGATCTGTTCCTCGCCTTTCCGGGCGAGCGCGCCGACGGGCGGTCGTTCATCGGGCATGCGCTCGCGCACGGCGCTCGTGCCGTTCTGTACGACGCCGAAGACTTCGAGTGGGACCCCGCCTGGAACGTCCCGCACGCCGCAGTCGCCGGTCTGCGTTCGGTGGCCGGCGAGATCGCCGCCCATGTGAACGGACATCCCGCGCGCCGGCTGTGGATCGCCGGCGTGACCGGCACCAACGGCAAGACCTCCTGCAGTCACTGGATCGCGCAGTCGCTGCAGCGGTGCGGCCGGCCGGCCGCGATCGTGGGCACGCTGGGCAGCGGATTTCCGGGCCGTCTCGATCCCGCCACGCACACCACGCCCGATCCAGTCACGCTCCAGCGCCAGTTGCGCGGCTTCGTGGAGGATGGAGCACAGGCCGTCGCGATGGAAGTGTCGTCGCACGCGCTGGAACAGGGCCGAGTGAGCGGCGTGCGATTCCAGACGGCGCTCTTCACCAATCTCACGCGCGATCACCTCGACTACCACGGCGACATGATCGCCTACGGCGAGGCGAAGGCGCGGCTCTTCCGCTGGCCCGATCTCGCGAACGCAGTGATCAATCTCGACGATCAGTTCGGCCGCGAACTGGTGGACCGTGTCGACCGCACCCGCGTGCGCATACTCACGTACGGCATCGGCCACGGCGACATCGCCGGCCACGACGTGAAACTCTCCACGCGCGGACTCGACCTGCAGATCCGCACCCCCTGGGGCGATGCGGCGCTGCGCAGCCGTCTCATCGGCGGTTTCAACGTGAGCAATCTGCTGGGCACGCTCGGCGTGCTGCTGACCGCGGACCTTTCGCTGCAGGATTCCATCGATGCGCTTTCCGAAGTCGGACCGGTGGCCGGCCGCCTCGACATCCTGCGCATCCCCGGCCAGCCGCTCGTCGTCGTGGACTATGCCCACACGCCCGACGCCCCTGGAAAAGGTCCTGGAGACCCTGCGGGAGCTGGTCGGCCATGACGGTGGCGCGCGGCTCGTGTGCGTGTTCGGTTGCGGGGGCGACCGCGATCCGGGCAAGCGGCCGCTGATGGGCGAGATCGCCACGCGGCTCGCGGATGTCGTGATCGTGACGAGCGACAACCCGCGTTCGGAGGATCCGCGGGCCATCGTGTCGCAGATCGCCGCGGGTGCCGGCCCCAATCACGAGGCGGAGGTCGACCGCGCCGCCGCCATCGCACGTGCCCTGCACATCTCCCGCGCGGGCGATGTCGTGCTCATTGCCGGCAAGGGACACGAAACCTATCAGGAGATCGGGGGCGAGCGGTTTCCCTTCAACGATCTCGAAGTGGCGCGCGGACTCCTCGAGGCGGGCAGCGGTGTTTGATCTCTCCGAACCTTCCGCGTTCATCGGCGCCCGGCACCAGGGCCCCGACAGCCGGGTCCTCGCCGTGACCACGGACAGCCGTGCGATCCGCAGGGGCGATCTGTTCGTCGCCCTCAAGGGTGAACGCTTCGATGGCCATGCGTTCGTCGACGCTGCGCTCGCCGCGGGGGCAGCCGGGGCTGTCGTCAGCAACCCCGCGAGTGTGGCCACTCACGAGGCGCCGCTGCTGGTGGTGCCTGATACGCGCATCGCGCTGGGAGAGCTCGGCGCATGGTGGCGCGACCGGTTCGACATTCCGGTCGTGGGCGTGACCGGCAGCAACGGCAAGACCAGCGTGAAGGAGATGATCGCGGCCATCCTGCGCCAGCACGCGGGTGCCGACGGCGTGCTGGCGACCGAGGGCAATCTGAACAACGACATCGGGCTCCCCCTCATGCTGCTGCGGCTGCGGGCCCAACATCGATACGCCATCTTCGAGATGGGCATGAACCATCTGGGCGAGATCTCCTACCTGACGGCGCTTGCGCGGCCCACCGTGGCGGTCATCAACAACGCGGGTGTCGCCCACATCGGCGAACTCGGTTCGCGCGAGAACATCGCCCGTGCGAAGGGCGAGATTCTCGAAGGGCTCGAAACCGCGGGCACGCGTGTGCTGAATGCCGACGACGACTTCTACCCCTACTGGGCGGGGCTGCGCACCGACACGCGCCTGGTCCGCTTCGGCGTGGGACACCCGGCCGACGTGTCGGCCACGTACGAACTCACCAACGGCGGCAGTCTGCTCACACTGCAGACGCCCTCCGGGCCTTCGATCGCGCGCCTGCACGTGCCCGGGCTCCACAACGTTCGCAACGCCCTCGCGGCCGCGGCCGTGGCCTGCGTCCTTGGAATTCCCGCGGCGACCATCGCGCGGGGCCTCAGCGCGTATCAGGGCGTCAAGGGCCGGCTGCAATCCAAGATCGGTCCCGGTGGAAGCGTCGTCGTCGACGACACGTACAACGCCAACCCGGACTCCATGAAGGCGGCGATCGCCTGGCTCGCGCAGGCCCACGGCAAGCGGATGCTCGTCATGGGCGACATGGGCGAACTGGGACCCGATGCGGCGGCAATGCACGCCGATGTGGGTCTCTTCGCGAGAACGCAGGGCATCGACCGCCTCTACGCGCTGGGCGAGACGAGCCGGCGCAGCGTCGAGGCGTTCGGCGCCGAAGGCAGGCACTACGACGACGTCGAATCTCTCGTGCGGGACGTTGCCGGTGCGTGCGACAACGACACGACCGTGCTGGTGAAGGGATCGCGCTTCATGAAGATGGAGCGCGTCGTCGATGCCCTGGTCGGGGGCACGACCACCGTGGGTGAACACTGATGCTGCTCGCACTGGCCAACTGGCTCGCGCACGACGTCCGCGCTTTCGGCGTCCTCAACTACCTCACGCTGCGCGCGGTGTTCGCCACGATGACGGCGCTGATCATCTCCTTCATCGTCGGCCCCACGATGATCCGCAAGCTGACCGCCTACAAGATCGGGCAGGCGGTACGCGACGACGGTCCGCAGACCCATCTCACCAAGGCCGGCACGCCCACCATGGGCGGGGCGCTGATCCTGGTGGCGATCGCGGCGACCACGCTGTTGTGGGCCGACCTTTCCAACCGGCTGGTCTGGGTGGTGCTGATCGTCACGCTCGGCTTCGGCATCGTCGGCTGGGTGGACGACTACCGGAAGGTCGTGCACCGCAATCCGAAGGGGTTGCCCGCGCGCTGGAAATACTTCTGGCAGTCGGTCATCGGCCTGGCGGCCGCCATCTATCTCAACTACTCGTCCATGCCGGGGCAGACCGAATTCATCGTGCCCTTCTTCAAGTTCGTGGCCTACCCGATGGGCGCCCTGGGCTTCATCGTGCTGTCCTACTTCGTCATCGTCGGCACGTCCAACGCCGTCAATCTGACCGACGGGCTGGACGGTCTCGCGATCCTGCCCACCGTCATGGTCGGAAGCGCCCTGGGCATCTTCGCTTACGTGGCCGGCAATGCCGTCTTCTCGAAGTACCTCGGCTTTCCGCACATTCCCGGGGCCGGCGAACTCACCGTGTTCTGCGCGGCGCTGGCGGGCGCCGGACTCGGATTTCTCTGGTTCAACGCCTATCCGGCCGAGGTCTTCATGGGGGACGTGGGCGCGCTCGCGCTGGGAGCGGCACTCGGCACCGTCGCCATCATCGTCCGGCAGGAGATCGTGCTGTTCATCATGGGCGGGGTCTTCGTGGTGGAGACGCTGTCCGTGATGCTGCAGGTCGGCTCGTACAAGCTCACCGGCAAACGCATCTTCCGCATGGCGCCGCTGCACCACCACTACGAATTGAAGGGATGGAAGGAGAACCAGGTGGTGGTCCGTTTCTGGATCATCACGATGCTCCTCGTGCTGTTCGGCCTTTCGACCCTCAAGTTGCGCTGAACATGACGGCCGCCATCTCGGGCAAGCGCATCCTCGTTCTCGGCCTCGGGCTTACCGGGCTGTCGATGATCCGCTGGTTGCGCACGCAGGGCGCGCTGGTGTCGGCGGCAGACTCGCGGCTTTCGCCGCCGAATCTGGTCGCCGTCCGTGCCGAGATGCCCAATCTGCAGATCCACCTGGGTCCGTTCCGTGCGGAGACGTTCACGGGCATCGATCTCGTTGCCGCGAGTCCCGGCGTGCCGCTGTCCGACGCCGTACTCGCCCGCGCGATCGCTGCCGGCACGCCGGCGGTGGGGGACATCGAACTGTTCGCATGGGGGCTGGACGAGTACGTCCGTCAGCACAGGCTGAGGCGGCCGCGGGTCATCGCCATCACGGGCTCCAACGGCAAGAGCACGGTGACGGAGATGGCGGGCGAGGCCTGCCGGGAGGCGGGGCTGGAAACCCTCGTTGCCGGGAACATCGGCCTGCCGGTGCTGGACGCGCTGAGCGAGATCGAGGCCGGCACGCGTCCGCTGCCGCAGGCGGTCGTGCTCGAACTCTCCAGTTTCCAGCTGGAGACCACCAGCACCCTGCGTCCCGACGCAGCGACCGTGCTCAACGTGTCCGAGGATCATCTCGACAGGTACCCAGGCATGAACCAGTACGCGTGGGCCAAGTCCCGCGTGTTCCTGGGCGCGCGCGTGGCGATCGTCAACCGTGACGATCCGAGGACGACCGGCATGGTGTCGCCCAACGAGAGGCCCTGGTCCTTCGGCTTCGAGCGTCCCCCGGGCGAGCACTCCTGGGGACTGCTCACGGTGGGTGGAGAGGAATGGATCGCCGAGGGCGATCAGCCGGTCATGCGCACGGCCGCACTCAAGGTGACCGGCCGGCACAACGCGGCCAATGCCATGGCCGTGCTGGCCGTCGGACGGGCGATCGGGCTCACCAACGAGCCCATCGTCCGCGCACTGGAGAGGTTCCGGGGCCTGGCTCACCGCGTGGAGTTCGTCGCGGAGGTGGAAGGCCGGCGCTATTTCGACGATTCGAAGGGCACGAACGTGGGCGCCACCGTCGCCGCGCTTGCCGGCATGCCCCAGCCCGTGGTGCTGATCGCGGGGGGCGACGGCAAGGGGCAGGATTTCTCGCCGCTCGGGCCCGTGGCGGCCTTGCGCGCCCGGGCCGTGATCCTCATCGGCCGCGATGCACCGCTCATCGAAGCGGCGCTCGCTCCCTGTGGCGTGCGGGTCGTGACGGCGGACGACATGGACCAGGCGGTCGCGCAGGCCGCCGCGCTGTCGGAGCCGGGCGATGCCGTGCTGCTCTCCCCTGCGTGCGCGAGCTTCGACATGTATCGCAATTACGAGCACCGCGCGGAAGTCTTCCGGAATGCGGTGGGACGGTTGAAGGAGGGCAAGGCATGTTCGGCCTGACCCTGTCTTCTCCGCGCACGACCGCGCCGCTCGACGAGTCGCTGCTCTGGTCGGCGATCCTGCTGCTGGCGTTCGGCCTCGTGATGGTCTACTCCGCATCGATCGCCACGGCGGAGGCCTCCAAGCTCACCGGCTTCGACCCGACGTACTACCTTGTCCGGCACGCCGCGTTTCTCGTCGTCGGCCTAGCGGCCGCCTATGCCGCGTTCCAGGTGCCCATGCGCTGGTGGCAGCAAGGCGCGCCGTTCCTGTTCATCATTGCCGCCGTGCTGCTGCTGCTCGTACTGATCCCGGGCATCGGGCGCGTCGTCAACGGAAGCCAGCGCTGGCTGCGTTTCGCCGGACTGGGCTTCCAGCCTTCGGAATTCGCCAAGCTGGCCGCCGTGCTGTACGCGGCGGACTACACGGTCCGCAAGGCGGCGTTCATGGGCAGCTTCCGCAAGGGCTTTCTTCCCATGGCCGTCGTGATGCTGCTCACCGGCACACTGCTGCTGCTGGAACCGGACTTCGGCGCCTTCGCGGTGATCACGGTGATCGCGATGGGCCTGCTGTTCCTCGGCGGGATGAACTGGCGCCTCTTCGCCTCCCTGGCGGTCATGCTCCTGATCGGATTCGTCATCCTCATCTGGATCGCTCCGTACCGGCTCGCCCGCGTGGCGAACTTCCTCGACCCCTGGAAGGATCCGCTCGGCTCCGGCTATCAGCTCACCCATTCGCTCATCGCCTTCGGCCGCGGCGAGATGCTGGGCGTGGGTCTGGGTGCAAGCGTCGAGAAGCTGTTCTATCTGCCCGAAGCCCACACCGACTTCCTGCTTGCCGTCATTGCCGAGGAACTGGGTTTCGTGGGGGTGGCCGCCGTGCTGATGCTGTTTGCCTGGCTCGTGGCTCGCGCCTTCACCGTGGGCAGGCAGGCCGCGCGTCTGGAGCGCTACTACTCGGCACTCGTGGCGCAGGGCATCGGGCTGTGGATCGGCGTGCAGGCCATCATCAACATCGGCGTCAACATGGGCGTGTTGCCCACGAAGGGACTCACGCTCCCCCTGCTGTCCTTCTCCTCCGGCATCGTGGCCACCTGGGTGGCGGCTCGGCGGAGCCTGGCGCATGCCTCCTCCGCGTGCCGATTTTGCCGCAACAAAACCGCCAGCTGATGATGGGAAGGGCAGTGTGATGGCGCGCACCCTTCTGGTCATGGCGGGCGGTACCGGCGGGCACATCATGCCGGCCCTTGCCGTCGCCGGCGAAATGCGCGCGCGCGGCTGGAGCATCGTCTGGCTCGGTTCGCGGCAAGGCATGGAGTCGGACCTGGTACCCAAGCACGGATACCCGATGGAATTCATCCGCTTCGCCGGACTTCGCGGCAAGGGGTTGGTGCGGGCCGCACTCCTTCCCCTCAATCTGCTGATCGCGTTCTGGCAGTGTGCGCGCGTGATGTTCCGCGTGCGGCCGGACGCCGTGCTGGGCATGGGAGGTTACATCTCGTTCCCGGGGGGCATGATGGCCGCATTCCTGGGCCGGCCCCTCGTCCTCCACGAACAGAACGCGATCGCCGGGCTGGCCAACCGGGTGCTTGCACTCGTCGCTGACCGCCGCATGAGCGGCTTTCCCGGGACGCTGCGCAAGTCGGAGTGGTGTGGCAACCCGGTGCGCGCCGAGATCGTGGGCCTGCCTTCGCCCGAGCAGCGGTTCGAAGGCCGTACGGGACCTCTGCGCCTGCTGGTCGTGGGCGGCAGCCTCGGCGCGCAGGCGCTGAACGATACCGTGCCGAAGGCGCTCGCTCTCATTCCGGAGAGCGAGCGGCCCCGCGTGCGCCATCAGGCCGGTGCGCGGCACATCGAGGCGCTCAAGGCGAACTACGCAGCAGCGGGTGTCGAGGGCGAGTGCGTCTCCTTCGTGGACGACATGGCGGCGGCACTGGGCGATGCGGACTGCGTCGTCTGCCGCGCTGGCGCGCTGACCATCGCCGAACTCGCCGCCGCGGGCGTCGCCGCGCTGCTCGTGCCGTTCCCCCATGCCGTGGACGACCACCAGACCGCCAACGCGCGCTTCCTCGCGGAAGCGGGCGCGGCACTGCTGGTGCCACAGCGCGACCTCACGCCGCAACGGCTCTCTTCCATCGTCGCGGGCTTCACGCGCGGCACTCTGCTCGACATGGCGCGCAAGGCGCGATCTCTCGCGCGACCGGACGCGGCCCGCAGGGTGGCGGACGTGTGCGCCGAGGCGGCATCGGCCTGACATCATGAGACACAAGGTCAAGCACGTTCATTTCGTGGGCATCGGTGGCGCCGGCATGAGCGGAATCGCCGAGGTCATGCTGAACCTGGGGTTCCAGGTGAGCGGTTCCGACATCGCCGACAGCGGCACGACGGCGCGGCTGCGCGCAGGAGGCGCAACGGTGCATATCGGGCACGATGCTTCCAATGTCGCCGGTGCGGACGCGGTGGTGATCTCGACCGCGGTGAAACAGGACAACGCGGAACTCGCTGCCGCGCGCGCCCGCCGGGTTCCGATCGTGCCGCGGGCGATGATGCTCGCCGAACTGATGCGGCTGAAGCAGGGCATCGCGGTGGCCGGCACGCATGGCAAGACGACGACCACGAGCCTCGTGGCGAGCGTGCTGGCCGAAGCGGGGATGGATCCGACGTTCGTGATCGGAGGCCGTCTCGAAGCGGCGGGGTCGAACGCCAAGCTCGGCCGCGGCGAGTTCATCGTCGTGGAGGCCGATGAGTCGGACGCGTCGTTCCTGTATCTCCAGCCGGTGCTGGCGGTGGTCACCAACATCGATGCCGACCACATGGAGACGTACGGCCACGACTTCGCCCGGCTGCGGCAGGCGTTCGTGGAATTCCTGCAGCACCTGCCCTTCTACGGCATGGCGATCCTCTGCATGGACGACCCGAACGTGCGATCGATCATCCCCATCGTGAGCAAACCGGTGATGACCTACGGTCTGGCCGAGGAAGCCCAGGTGCGTGCCATGAACGTCCGGGCCGAGGGTGCCCGCATGCGTTTCGATGTGCAGATCGCCGCCAACGGCTCGCCCGCCCGCAAGCTGGACGTGACGCTGAATCTTCCCGGCATGCACAACGTGCTGAACGCGCTGGCGGCGATCGCCGTGGCCATGGAGGTGGGCGCTTCCGACGACGCGATACTTCGCGCGCTTGCCGGTTTCCGGGGAGTCGGACGGCGTTTCCAGCGATACGGCGAGATTCCCCTGCCGACGGGCGGCACGTTCACCCTGGTCGACGACTACGGCCATCACCCGGCGGAGATGTCGGCGACCCTGGAGGCAGCGCGCGGCGCGTTTCCCGGACGCCGGCTTGTGCTGGCGTTCCAGCCGCATCGCTACACGCGCACGCGCGACCTGTTCGAGGACTTCGTGAAGGTCCTGTCTTCGGTCGATGTGCTGTTGATCACCGAGGTCTACGCGGCGGGCGAAGCGCCCATCGTGGCTGCGGACGGGCGTTCGCTCGCGCGCGCCGTTCGCGTGCTGGGCAAGGTCGAGCCCATCTTCGTGGAGGACTGGAAGGAACTGCCCGCCGCGGTGCTTGCCACGGCCCGGGATGGCGACGTGGTCGTGACCATGGGCGCCGGCTCGGTGGGACAGGTGCCGGGGATGATCGCCTCTGCGGCGGCCCAGGGCTGAACATGGACATGTCCGAACCCCTCGCCATGACGACCCACGGACTGAGAGGCGAACTGCGCCTGGACGAGCCCATGAGCCGTCACACCAGCTGGCGCGTGGGCGGCGCGGCGGACCGTGCCTACATACCGGCGGACCTCGACGATCTCGTCGCGTTCCTGCAGCGTGTCGAGCCGAACGAGCCGCTTCACTTCGTGGGTCTGGGCAGCAACCTGCTGGTGCGGGACGGCGGACTGCGGGGCACCGTGGTCTTCACGCATGGCGCGCTCAGGCGTCTGGAACTGCAGGCCGGCGGACTGCTGTATGCGGAGGCTGGCGTGGCGAGTCCGAAGGTGGCCCGGCAGGCCGCGTTGCACGAACTCGAAGGCGCGGAATTTCTCGCGGGCATTCCCGGCACCGTGGGCGGCGCGCTCGCGATGAACGCAGGCTGCTACGGATCGGAGACGTGGCGCTGGGTCGAGAAGGTGCTGGTCGTGGACCATCGCGGGGAGGCGCGCGAGCGTCCGGTGTCGGACTACGACATCGGCTACCGGCACTGCGCCCTTTCGCGCGCCACGACGGGCGCTGACGAGGAATGGTTCGCGGCCGCGTGGTTCCGTTTCCGTCCCGGCGACGGCCATGCCGCCCGGGCGAGGATCAAGGACTTCCTGTCCCGGCGCATCGCCACCCAGCCGCTCGAGATGCCCAACGCGGGCTCGGTATTCCGCAATCCGCCGGGCGACCACGCGGCACGTCTCATCGAATCATGCGCACTCAAGGGCGCGCGCATCGGGAAGCGGAAGTCCGGATCGTCGGAGAGGAAGCGAAGTGACGAAGCCGACCGATTTCGGCAAGGTGGCGGTGCTGTTCGGCGGACGGTCCGCGGAGCGCGAGATCTCCATTCTGTCGGGCACCGCTGTGCTGGCCGCGCTGCAGGGGGCGGGCGTGGACGCGCACGCCTTCGATCCGGCGCAGCGCGAACTGCTGGACCTCAGGCGTGACGGCTTCGACCGGGTCTTCATCGCGCTGCACGGGCGCTATGGCGAGGACGGTACCGTCCAGGGGGCGCTCGAGCTGCTGGGCATTCCCTACACGGGCAGCGGTGTCATGGCCTCCGCGCTGTGCATGGACAAGGTGCGGACCAAGATGGTGTGGGTGGCGAACGGCCTGCCGACGCCGAAGTGGGAGGTGCTGGCCGCGACGTCCGACTGGAATGCGGTGTGCGCCACGCTGGGTCTGCCGCTCATCGTGAAGCCGGCACGCGAGGGGTCCACGATCGGGCTCACCAAGGTGACCCGCCCCGACCAGCTGCCGGATGCCTACGCGCTGGCCGCCAGGCATGACCGGCTCATCCTCGCCGAGGAGTTCGTCGCCGGCCAGGAACTCACCGCGGCGTTTCTGGACGATGAGGCGCTGCCGCTCATCCGCATCGAGGCACCCCAAGGCAACTACGACTACCAGAACAAGTACTTCAGCGACGAGACGAAGTACCACTGCCCCTGCGGACTAGATGCCGCCGAGGAGATGCGTCTGCGCGCGCTGGTGATGCGTGCCGCGGCCGCGCTGGGATGCGAAGGCTGGGGCCGCGCCGATCTCATCCGCCGGGCCGACGGCAGCGTCTCCCTGCTCGAGATGAACACGTCGCCGGGAATGACCGGGCACAGTCTCGTGCCGATGGCGGCCAAGGTCGCGGGCATCGATTTCACCGCGCTCGTGCTGCGCATCCTGGAGTCCGCGCATGTGGGATAGACCGGAAGCGCTCTCGACGATCTCGTCGCTGCTCTTCGGCGTGTTCGCGCTCGGGCTGCTCTACATCGGGATCCTCGTCACCGTGCATTCCCCCTTGTTTCCAGTGCGCGAAGTGGTGATCACAGGAAGCATCTCCCGGGTCACGCCCACGCAGATCGACAACGTCGTGCACCGCGAACTGCGCGGCACCTTCTTCACCATCAATCTCGATGCTTCCCGCCTGGCCTTCGAGAAGCTGCCCTGGGTGCGCAAGGTCCAGGTGCGCAGGCAATGGCCCGACCGACTCGAAGTGACGCTCGAGGAGCACGCGGTGCTCGCGCGCTGGAGGCAGGACGGCCTCGTGAACACCCACGGCGAGATCTTCACGGCGGCGTCGGACGACCCGCTGCCGGTCTTTTCCGGTCCGCCGGAACTGGCCGGAGACATGGCCACGAATTACGCCGCCTTCGATCGCGCGCTCGCGCCGCTCGGACGGCGCGTGCAGGACATCCGCGTGTCGGAACGCCGCGCGTGGACGGTGCAACTCGAGGACGGCATGACCCTCGAGCTGGGACGCGAGCGCGTCGTCGAACGGCTTTCCAAGTTCGCGGATGCCTATGTGACGAGCGTCGGGCTCATGAAGGAGCCGCCAAGGATGGTGGACCTGCGGTATCCGAACGGATTCGCCGTCCGCCTGAAGACAGTGAACAAAGGGGCTTGACCGAGGGAGATCGGGCGATGGACCTGGCAGAAACGAAACGGATGGCGCTCATGAACAAGCCGAAGGACGTGCGCAACCTCATGGTCGGGCTCGACATCGGCACGTCCAAGATCGTGGCGATCGTCGCCGAGGCAAAGCCGGAGGGCGGGTTCGAGGTGGTCGGTCTGGGCAGCCACCCTTCCCGCGGCCTGAAGAAGGGCGTGGTGGTCAACATCGAATCGACGGTCACGGCGATCCAGCGCGCGCTGGAGGAAGCGGAGCTGATGGCCGACTGCAAGATCAAGGAGGTGTACACCGGGATCGCGGGCAGCCACATCAAGAGCTTCAACTCCCACGGGATGGTGGCGGTGAAGGATCGCGAGGTGTCGCAGCTCGACGTGGACCGCGTGATCGAGACGGCGAAGGCCGTGAACATCCCCACGGACCAGCAGATCCTGCATGTGCTCAACCAGGAGTTCGTCATCGACGGACAGGAGGATGTCCGCGAGCCGCTCGGCATGGCGGGCGTGCGTCTCGAGGTGAAGGTCCACATCGTGACGGGCGCGGTCTCGGCGGCGCAGAACATCCTCAAGTGCGTGCGCCGCTGCGGTCTCGAGGTGCGCGATCTCATCCTGCAGCCGCTGGCGTCGGCGATGGCCACGCTGTCGGAGGACGAGAAGGACCTGGGCGTGGCGATCGTGGACATCGGCGGCGGCACGGCCGACATCGCGGTCTTCACGCAAGGCGCGATCCGGCACACCGCCGTGATTCCCATCGCGGGCGACCAGATCACCAACGACATCGCCATGGCGCTGCGCACGCCCACCAAGGACGCGGAGGAGATCAAGCGCAAGTACGGCTGCGCGCTGCGTCAGCTCGCCAATCCGTCGGAGATGGTCGAGGTGCCGGGCGTGGGCGACCGGGGGCCGCGGCTGCTCTCGCGGCAGACCCTGGCGGAAGTGATCGAGCCGAGGGTGGAGGAACTGTACTCGCTGGTGCAGGCGGAACTGCGGCGCAGCGGCTACGAGGACCTGCTGTCGTCGGGAATCGTCATCACCGGAGGCAGCGCGGGCATGCAGGGGATGGTCGAACTGGGAGAGGAGGTCTTCCACATGCCGGTGCGTCTGGGCGTACCCAACTACGCCGGGCCGCTCGCGGAGGTGGTGTGCGGACCGAGGTACTCCACCGGCATCGGCCTGCTCGGTGCGGCTTACGAACAACAGAAGCGGCGGGACCTCGCGAAGCTGTCGACAGGCAGCGTTCAGCAGGTGTTCTCGCGCATGAAGGAATGGTTCGCGGTCAATTTCTGACCGCGGCAGGCAGGCAGGGAATTGGCAGTGGGATTGCGGGTTCGTTGCGAGGGTGCAATCAGCTAGAGGAGGCGGTAGACATGTTCGAAATTGTGGATGCCCAGCCGCAAGAGGCGGTCATCAAGGTGGTGGGTGTGGGTGGTTGCGGCGGCAATGCGGTCGATCACATGATCGACCAGGGGGTCGACGGCGTGGAATTCATCTGCATGAACACCGACGCGCAGGCGCTCAAGCGCAATCGCTCCGGTCAGATCCTGCAGTTGGGGACCAGCGTCACCAAGGGACTGGGTGCCGGCGCCAATCCGGAAGTCGGCAAGCAGGCGGCGATGGAGGACCGCGAGCGCATCATCGAACTCATCGAAGGTGCGGACATGCTGTTCCTCACGGCCGGCATGGGAGGCGGTACCGGCACGGGGGCGGCGCCCATCGTGGCGGAGGTGGCCAGGGAACTGGGCATTCTCACGGTGGCGGTGGTGACCAAGCCGTTCAGTTTCGAAGGCAAACGGCTCAAGATCGCCATGCAGGGCCTCGAGGACCTGAGCCGTCACGTGGACTCGCTGATCATCATCCCGAACGACAAGCTGATGGCGGTGCTTGGCGAGGACATCTCCATGCTGGACGCCTTCAAGGCCGCGAACAGCGTGCTTCACGGCGCGGTCGCGGGCATCGCCGAAGTCATCAAGTGTCCGGGTCTGGTCAACGTCGACTTCGCCGACGTGCGCACGGTCATGTCGGAGATGGGCATGGCCATGATGGGTTCCGCCCTTGCGTCCGGTCCGCACCGCGCCGCCCAGGCGGCCGAGCAGGCGGTCGCCAGCCCGCTGCTGGAAGACGTGAACCTTGCCGGGGCCCGCGGCGTGCTGGTGAACATCACGGCGGCGACCAACCTCAAGATGAAGGAAGTGCACGAGGTCATGAACACCATCAAGGGGTTCACGGCCGACGACGCAACCGTCATCGTGGGCACGGTCATCGACGAGACCCTGGGCGACGATCTTCGTGTGACCATGGTCGCCACCGGTCTCGGCTCACCGCCCGTCAGCCGTCAGCAGGCCAAGCCGTTGCAGGTCATCAAGACCGGCACGGACAGCATGCCCATCGCGGCCGAGCCGAACTACGGCGATCTGGATACGCCCGCGGTCATCCGCCGGCGCAACCGTGACACCGTGGAGGCGATGAAGCTTTCCGGCATCGAGACCCTGGACATTCCGGCATTCCTGCGCAAGCAGGCGGACTGATTCCGGGTGAATGCGTCCGGGGCTGCACCGCCTCGCGGCCCCGGATGCAGATGTGCTGGACTGATGTCTGAACAGGGTTCGTTGTGGTAACCTGATCAACCAGTTAGCGATGTCGAACGGAAGTGCGGAGGTGCCGTCCGGCACCGGCGACAAGGGGCCGATTCCCCGGTGCTTCGGGGTGCTCGCGCCGCGAACCTTCGCCTGCGCCGGGTTTCCCAACCGATATCGGAGCCGTGCCTGAAAGCGAGATGCTGAAGCAAAGAACCCTCAAGAATGTCGTCCGGGCGACCGGCGTGGGACTGCACACCGGAGAGAAGGTCCTCATGACCTTGCGTCCGGCGGCGGTCAACACCGGCATCGTCTTCCGCCGGACCGATCTCGCGGATCCCGTCGACATTCCCGCCGGCCCCTATGCAGTGAAGGACACGCGCCTGTCGTCGTGTCTGGACAAGGACGGCGTGCGGGTGTCCACGGTGGAGCACCTCATGTCGGCGCTCGCGGGGCTGGGCATCGACAATGTGTACGTGGATCTCACCTCGGCGGAAGTTCCGATCATGGACGGCAGCGCCGCGCCGTTCGTCTTCCTGATCCAGTCGGCCGGTGTGGAAGAGCAGAACGCTCCCAAGCGGTTCATTCGTGTCAGGGAGCCCGTGGAAGTGAGCCACGGGGACAAGTGGGCACGGCTGGAACCGTATGCGGGCTTCCGGCTCGACTTCTCGATCGATTTCAAGCATCCCGCGTTCGACGTCTCGGGCAACCGAGTGGTCGTGGATTTCGACGAGATCTCCTACGTGCGCGAAGTGAGCCGTGCCAGAACGTTCGAGTTCATGCACGAAGTGGAGAGCATGCGGTCCCAGGGCCTCGCCCTTGGGGACAGCCTGGACAATGCGATCGTGATGGACGAATACCGCATCCTGAACGAGGATGGCCTGCGCTACGAGGACGAGTTCGTGAAGCACAAGGTTCTCGATGCCATCGGCGATCTGTACCTCCTGGGGCACCCTCTGATCGGCAGCTTCAGTGCCCACAAGTCCGGCCATGCGCTCAACAATGCACTGCTTCGCCGGCTGCTGGAGAACGAGCGTGCCTGGGAATACGCCACGTTCGCCGAGGAGTCGCAGGCGCCCGCCTTCGCCCGGCTGCAGTTGCTCGCCAGCTAGGGAAGGTCCGACGGCGTCGGCACGATGCTGGTCATCCGGATCGTCGGCTTCCTGGTCCTGCTCGCCATCGGCGGCAGTTTCCTCTTGTTCGTGCTCAAGCGGGACAGGCGCTACCTGCGGCTCGCGGGACAGATCCTCCGCTACGCCGTGATCCTTCTGGCGATCGTGATGGCCTTCTACGTGCTCGAGCGGGTGATCCTGGTCCTGTGAAGCCGGGTGCCCCATGGGCAGAGGCGGTCAGCGGCGCGCCTGCCGAATCATCCTGAGCACCGCCTCGCGCACGGGAGACTCCGGGAGGTTCCGCGACAACTCCTCCAGACGGGTCCTGGCCTCCGTCGAGAGGACCGCTCTCTTGGGCGCGGACGCCGGGGTGACCGGAAGCGGTCGAACCTCCACCTTGAGCGTGCTTGCCGCCACTCCTTCCGCGCGGAGCCGGTCGAGGACCGACCCCGAGAGGGTGCGCAGCCGGTGAGCCACGGCCCCGTTGGTCGCGCCCACCACGAGAGTCCCCTGTCGGAAATTGGCCACCTGGACTTCCGTCCGGAGCAACGGCGGCAGGACGGACGCCAGGGTCCGCTGGATGCCGGCGAGAAGGCGGGCGTGATCGGCGATCGACGCCGAATCGCCCAGCGAGCCCAGCCAGTCCCGCACGGTCTTGCCTCGGGAGCGGGGGGCAGCAGCAGGCGTCGAGCGGGGCACGGGGCGGCGGGGACGGTCCATGGGTCGTATGTTAATATCGGCCGGATCGGTCATGGTGCATGTTCTCGTCACGATTTCCGTCATGAAAGGCGCGGAAAATCGGGGTGTTCGTGAGCATCCTGCGATGTCGGGACCGATGAGGCCCGCGGAGTCGGGCAGCAGGCGCACGGTGGCACGCGCTGGTGCGGAATCCAGCGTGCAGGCGGTTGCCCGGACGGGTTCTTCGCGGGCCCAGGCCGGATCGGGGCACCACGAATTCTGAATTGCGCTCGAGGGGTGAGGACAGCGGTGCTCACCCCTCGATGCATTTTGCAGGCGTACAACGCTCACCAATCTCATGATCGCGAACGTACTCAAGAAGGTGTTCGGCAGCCGCAACGACCGTCTGCTCAAGAAGTACTTCCAGACGGTCCGGGCCATCAACGCGCTCGAGCCGGACGTGCAGAAGCTCGGCGACGATGAATTGCGCGGGCGGACCCAGGTCTTCAAGGAGCGCGTGGCCAAGGGGGAGACGCTCGACCAGATCCTGCCCGAGGCATTCGCGACGGTCCGCGAGGCCAGCCGGCGTGTGCTCAACATGCGCCATTTCGACGTGCAGCTTGTGGGCGGCATGGTGCTGCACCAGGGCAAGATCGCCGAGATGCGCACGGGCGAAGGCAAGACGCTCGTCGCGACGCTCCCGGCGTACCTGAACGCTCTCGCGGGCAAGGGCGTTCACGTCGTCACGGTGAACGACTACCTTGCCGGCCGCGATGCGGCGTGGATGGGACGGCTGTATTCCTTTCTCGGGCTCACGGTGGGGGTCAACCTGCCGTTCCACGACCTTCCGCCCGACCAGCGGCAGGACGCCAAGCGGGAAGCCTACGGCGCGGACATCACCTACGGCACCAACAACGAGTTCGGTTTCGATTACCTGCGCGACAACATGGTGTACCACACGGCGGAGCGCGTGCAGCGGGGCCTGCCCTTCGCCATCGTCGACGAGGTGGATTCGATCCTGATCGACGAGGCCCGTACGCCGCTCATCATCTCGGGCCAGGCCGATGACACGAGCGATCTGTACGTCAAGGTGAACCAGCTGGTCCCCTATCTCGACCGTGTCAAGGAAGAGAACGGCCCCGGCGACTTCACGGTGGACGAGAAGGCGCATCAGGTGCTCCTCACCGAAGCGGGCCACGAGAAGGCGGAACGGCTGCTCACGGATGCCGGCCTGCTCACGGAGGGCGGCAGCCTCTACGACGCGCTCAACATCCAGCTGATGCATCACGTCTATGCCGCGCTGCGGGCCTATGCCCTGTTCCAGCGGGACACCCACTACGTGGTCCAGAACGGCGAGGTCGTCATCGTCGACGAGTTCACGGGCCGACTGATGCCGGGGCGCCGGTGGTCCGACGGCCTGCACCAGGCCGTGGAAGCGAAGGAAGGGGTGGCGATCCAGCGGGAGAACCAGACCCTGGCCTCGATCACGTTCCAGAACTACTTCCGGATGTACGGCAAGCTGGCCGGGATGACCGGCACGGCCGACACCGAGGCGTTCGAGTTCCAGCACATCTACGGGCTCGAGACGGTGATCATTCCGACCCACCATCCCATGGTCCGTCAGGACAGGATGGACCAGGTCTACCAGACCGAGCGCGAGAAGTTCGCGGCCGTCATCAAGGAGATCCGCGCCTGCAACGAGCGGGGTCAACCCGTGCTGGTGGGCACGACCTCGATCGAGAATTCGGAAAAGCTGTCCCATGCGCTGAACGCGGAGAAGCTTTCGCACCAGGTGCTGAATGCCAAGCAGCACGCTCGCGAAGCCGAGATCGTCGCGCAGGCGGGTCGCCCGGGCATGATCACCATCGCGACCAACATGGCCGGCCGGGGCACCGACATCGTGCTGGGTGGCAGTCCCGAGCCGGAGATCGCGCAGATCATGGCCCGGACCGACATGGACGACACGGCCAAGAATGGGAAGGTCGCCGAGATCCGCACACAGTGGGAACGTCTGCACGAGCAGGTGCTCAAGTCGGGCGGTTTGCACATCATCGGCACGGAGCGGCACGAGTCCCGGCGCGTGGACAACCAGCTGCGCGGCCGCGCAGGCCGGCAGGGCGATCCCGGATCCAGCCGCTTCTTCCTCTCGCTCGAGGACCAGCTCCTGCGCATCTTTGCCGCCGACCGCGTGAAGTGGGTGATGGAGAAGCTGAAGATGCCGGAGGGAGAGGCCATCGAGTCGCCCCTGGTCACCCGGGCCATCGAGAACGCGCAGCGGGAGGTCGAGGCGGGCAGCTGCGGCATCCGCAAGCAGCTCCTCGGGTCCGACGATGTCTCGAACGATCAGCGCAAGGTCATCTACCAGCAGCGCAATGAGCTGCTCGAGAGCGACGACATCAGCGATACGATCAAGGCCCTGCGGGAAGGGGCAGCGAGCGACATGGTCGCCGAGCACGTTCCGCCCGAAAGCGTGGAGGAACAGTGGGACATCCCCGCGCTCGAGAAGTCGCTGGAAGCGGAGTTCGGCCTCCAGATCTCCGTCCAGCAATGGATGAAGGAAGACGACAAGCTGGACGATGCCGACATCCGCAAGCGTGTCGTCCAGGCGCTCGAGGAACGCTACGCGCAGAAGATCGCCACCATCGACGCCCAGGCCTGGCATCAGTACGAACGGGGCATCATGCTGCAGAGCCTCGACACGCACTGGCGCGAGCATCTGGCGTCGCTCGATCATCTGCGCCAGGGCATCCACCTGCGCGGGTACGCGCAGAAGAACCCCAAGCAGGAGTACAAGCGCGAGGCCTTCGAGCTGTTCTCCATGCTGTTGCAGACGGTGCGCAACGAGGTCACGCGCCTGCTCATGCTGGTGCAGATCCGCGCGGAGCAGGAGATGGAGCAGGCGGAAGAACCGGTGCATCTGTCCAACGTCCGTTACCAGCACGCCGATCCGGACGAGGCGCTGGCCGCGGCGGACGCGGAAGATGCCACCAACGAACCGGCCCGCGCAGGTCCCAAGGTGGGCCGCAACGATCCGTGTCCGTGCGGTTCGGGCAAGAAGTACAAGCACTGCCACGGCAGGCTGAGCTGACCCGCGGCGCCCGCGCGCCGCTCTCCGCTGACACCTCTACCGTTTCCAGAGAGCACTGAAATGGCCGTGAACCTTTCTCCGCCCGACCCCGCGGCGATGCACGCCGTCGATGGCGTCGAACTGGGCTTCGCCGAAGCCGGCATCCGCAAGGCCGATCGCCGCGATCTCATGCTCATGCGCCTTGCGCCCGGCTCGGTGGTGGCGGGCGTCTTCACGCAGAACAGCTTCGCCGCCGCACCCGTGCAAGTCTGCCGGCAGCACTTGAGCGCGTCGGCGGGATGCCGCGGCCTCATCGTCAATGCCGGCAACGCGAATTGCGGCACCGGAGCGCAGGGCCGGGAGGCCGCGCTCGCCACCTGCCGTGCGGTGGCGCAACTCCTGGGCACCACCCCGGGCGAGATCCTTCCTTTCTCCACCGGGGTGATCCTCGAGCACCTGCCCGTCGATCGCATCGAGCGCGCGCTGCCTGCCTGCGTGGAAACACTGGCTCCGGACCACTGGGCCGAGGCGGCTTCCGCCATCATGACGACCGACACCGTCCCCAAGGGATTCTCCAGGCGCGCAGCGATCGGCGGCAGCCCGGTCACGGTGACCGGCATCGCCAAGGGAGTGGGGATGCTGCAGCCGAACATGGCCACCATGCTTGCGTTCATCGCCACCGATGCCTGCGTTGCCCGGCCTGTCCTCGATTCCCTCGTGCGCGAAGTCGCCGACCGATCCTTCAATCGCGTCACCGTCGACGGCGATACCTCCACCAACGATTCGTTCGTGCTGATCGCCACCGGTCGTTCCGGCATGCCCGAGATCGCCTCGGCTGGCGATGCGCGGTACGGCGAACTCTGCGACACCGTCCTGCAAGTGGCGGTGCCTCTGGCGCAAGCGATTGCGCGCGACGGCGAAGGGCGACCAAGTTCATCACGGTCGAGGTGCAAGGGGCCGCCACGGCGGACGAGGCGTTGCGCGTCGCCCGATCCATTGCGAATTCGCCTCTGGTCAAGACCGCGTTCTTCGCCTCCGACCCCAACCTCGGCCGTCTCATCATGGCCATCGGCAATGCCGGCGTGCCCTCGCTCGACGTGTCCCGCGTGAATCTCTGGCTTGGCGACGTGCTGGTCATCGAGCGCGGTGGCCGCAGCGCGACGTACCGGGAGGAAGACGGAGCGCGGGTGATGAAGCCCGCGGAGATCCCGGTCCGCGTCGACCTCGGCCGTGGCGCCGGTGCGACGACCGTCTGGACCTGCGACTATTCCTACGACTACGTGAAGATCAATGCCGAATACCGGACGTAAGACGCCCGACGCTCCGTCTGCCGCTGCCCGCCCCGATGCGATGAACGCGCTCGAGCGGCTGGCCGTTCGCGCGGAGGCGATGCTCGATCGCCTGGAACCCGTTCTTCCTGCCGTTGCCGC
This sequence comes from Betaproteobacteria bacterium, assembly GCA_016713305.1. Classification (NCBI taxonomy): domain Bacteria; kingdom Pseudomonadati; phylum Pseudomonadota; class Betaproteobacteria; species Betaproteobacteria bacterium. Next base: position 825,837 of record JADJPK010000031.1, on the reverse strand, counting down.
GTTGCCCGACATGCAGGCCCACATCGCGTTTCGCTGGCGCCGGCGGCAGAGCGTGGGCTCGCTGGTGCCGGTCGAGCGGCCTCACCGTATCGGCCTGAAGGACCTCAAGGGAGTCGATCCCCAGGCAAAGCTGGTGGACGCCAACACGCGCCAGTTCGTGGAAGGCGTGCCCGCGAACAACGTACTGCTCACGGGGGCACGGGGCACCGGCAAGTCGTCGCTCGTCAAGTCGGTGCTGAACAAGTACGCGGGCCGCGGGCTGCGACTCATCGAGGTCGAGAAGCACGATCTCGTCGACCTGCCCGAAATCGTGGATCTGGTGGGCGGCCTGCCGCAGAAATTCATCGTGTTCTGCGACGATCTCTCCTTCGAAGCCGACGAACCGGGATACAAGGCGCTCAAGGCCATCCTGGACGGCACCATCGCGGCAACGACCGAGAACGTCCTGGTCTACGCCACCTCGAACCGCCGCCATCTCATGCCGGAGTACATGCACGAGAACCTCGAGACAAAGTATGTCGACGAAGAGGTGCATCCCGGCGAGACGGTCGAGGAGAAGATCTCGCTGTCGGAGCGGTTCGGTCTCTGGGTGTCCTTCTACCCCTTCGATCAGGAGCACTATCTGGACATCGCCCGCTACTGGGTCGGCGTGCTGGGCGTGACGGATCCCGATCAGGAAGAGCTTCGCCGTGAGGCCCTGCAATGGGCCCTGTCCCGCGGTTCTCGCAGCGGTCGAGTCGCATGGCACTTCGCGCGCGACTATGCCGGCCGCCGGCTGCTGGAAGCGCGTCGGGGACGGAAAGCAGGGCGGTGACGGATTCGCCGGTCGACGGCTCTGGCTGGATCGAGGTCGCCGCCGCGGTCATCGAGCAGGATGACGGGTCCTTTCTGCTCGCCCAGCGCCCGGCCGGCAAGGTGTACGCGGGGTGGTGGGAGTTTCCCGGGGGCAAGTGCGAGCCGGGCGAAACCCCCGCTCAGGCGCTCGCACGCGAACTGCATGAAGAACTGGGCATCGAGGTCGACCAGGCGTTTCCCTGGATCACCCGCACGCATGTCTACCCGCACGGACGGGTGCGCCTGCATTTCTTCCGGGTTCCCGGGTGGCACGGCGCACTCCAGTCGCGCGAAGGACAGGCCTTCGCGTGGCAGCGGTTTCCGCAGCTGACCGTCGATCCCGTTCTGCCGGCCAACGGCCCGATTCTCAAGGCGCTGTCCCTGCCGCTCGTGCTGGGCATCTCACAAGTGAAGGATCTCGGGGCGGAGGAATTCCTGCGCCGGCTCGATTCCGCCCTCGGACGGGGCTTGCGCTTCATCCAGGTCCGCGAGCCGGCACTGACCCATGCGGCCCTGGAGTCCGTGGCGCGCGAAATCGTGCGGCGGGCTCACGAAGCCTCGGCCCTGGTGGTGCTGAACGGCGATCCGGATCTTGCGCGTGCCATCGGTGCCGACGGCGTGCACCTCCCGGCACGCATTCTGGCCGGGACACGGGAAAGGCCCGGCTTTCGCTGGGTGGGCGCCTCCTGTCACGATCGAGAAGAACTGGAACGCGCCCAGGATCTGGGGCTGGACTATGCGCTGGCCGGCCCCGTGCTGCCCACGGCGTCTCATCCCGGCGATCCCGGAATCGGCTGGACCGCACTGGCGGAGATGGTGACGGGACTGGAACTGCCGATTTTCGCGATCGGAGGGCTGCGGCCCGATCACCTGCACGAAGCACGCGTGGCAGGCGCACACGGGATCGCGGCCATCCGCAGTACCTGGATTCCCGGCTGAGCCGCGCCGGGGAAGGGAAGTTCCCCCCGATCAGTTCTCGGGGAAGTCGAGACTGCCGTCCTGCTCCTCCACCGGGATGCGATAGCTCTCGGTGGCCCATTGACCCAGATCGATCAGCTTGCAGCGTTCCGAACAGAAGGGCCGCCACGGGTTGCCGGGGCCGAACGTCGTCTGCCCACCGCATTGCGGGCACTTGATCTTGCGCCCCTTGTCCGGGGCGGCGCCGTTCTCGGCCAACGCGTTGCCTACAGGTTGCAGTACGACAGTTCGAAGTCGACTTCGCCGTCGTAGGTTCGGCCGCGCTCGGCACCCTGGGCGTGCGTGAACCGGATGTTGAGCGCGTACTTGTTGGCGCTGACCTCGGGCACGCAAGGATAGGCGTCATCCATCCGCACCCGCAGCATCTGGGAAACCTTGCCGCCCATCATCTGCTGGAAGACCCCTGGGTCGCATGCGCCGGGGAGGTCTTGCCGCTTTCACGCAGCAACTTGAGCACGATGCGGGTGCCTTCCCACAGGCCGACGAACGGCGCGCTCCACTGGCCGATGTCGGCCCGGCGGGAGTCGGCGTTCTGATGGAGCCAGTAGTGGTAGGAGGGAAGGTCGAACTCGCAAACGCCGCCCGGGATTCCGGAGCGTTGCCGGATGCCCATCAGCCATTCGTTCTCGCGCAATTCCTGGCCGGTCTTGCCCGAGGCGCCGCACAGGCTGGTGGACGTCTGGTCGATTTCGCCGAGCACCTCGTTGAGCGCCTGGGCAGAGATGGCCGGATTGCTGCGCAGGGATTCGAGGTGGCCGCGCTGGCGCTCGAGTTCCTGGATGAGTTCGGACTTGAGATCCGCACGGCCGGCGACTTCGAGGATCTCGAACAGCGTCACGACTGCTGCGTGGTGGGCGCGAGCCTCGCCCGAAGCCGTGAAGAAGTCGAGCTTGCCGTGTAGGTCCTCCAGTCGCAGCAGAGTCCTGACGCGTTCGTTGAGCGGGAACTCGTAGCTGATCACAGCGCGCCTAAGTCGGAAATTCCCGAAAGTATCGGACAACTCGCGGCCAGAAGTAAACACTTCGGCACCAGCGCCGATTCCGTCGGCATGGCCTCATTGCGATTTCGCCGCGCTCCGCAGGTACTTCCGATGCAGACGCTCCACCTGCGGCGGCAGATTCTCGCGCGGGCCGTCGTTGTCGATCACGTCATCGGCGGCCGCCAGCCGGGTTTCGCGCGCCACCTGAGCGTTCATGATGCGCTCCACCTGCGCCCGATCCAGGCCGCTCCTCGCCATCGTCCGGGCGATCTGGGTTTCCCGACTGCAATCGACGACGGCAATGCGGTCGACCACCGCACGGTAGTTGCCTGATTCCACGAGCAGCGGCACGACCAGGACGACATAGGACGCGTCGGACTCCGCGACCCGGCGCCTGGACTCGGCGCGGATGAGTGGATGCAGGATTGCCTCCAGATCCTTGCGGGCGTTCGCATCGGCAAAGGCGATCTCGCGCATGCGGGCCCGGTCCAGCCGCCCGTCGGCAGCAATGACGCCCTGGCCGAATCGCGCCGCGATCGAGGCAATGCCAGCCCCCCCGGGCGCCGTCAATTCATGGGCGATGGCATCCGTATCGACCACACCCGCGCCCAGAGCGGCGAACAGATCCGCCACGGCAGTCTTCCCCGAGCCGATGCCTCCCGTCAGCCCCACGACGTAGGTCACGGCCTTGTCAGAGGATCGAGAGCCACTGGCGGTTGATGGCGTCACCCCAGAACATCGCGATGACTCCGGCAGCGGCGAGGTAGGGCCCGAATGGAATGGGCGTTGCCCGGTTGTGGCGTGCGAAGACGATCAGCGATACGCCGACCACCGCGCCCACCACGGAGGAGAGGAGGATGACGGCAGGGAGCATCTTCCAGCCCAGGAAGGCGCCAATGGCGCCCAGCAGCTTGAAATCGCCGAAGCCCATGCCTTCCTTGCCCGTGAGCAGCTTGAAGCCCCAGTACACCAGCCAGAGCGACAGATAGCCTGCGGCCGCGCCGATGACGGCGGACGGCAACGGTACATAGGTGTCGCGCAGGTTGAGCAGAAGGCCCGTCCACAGCAGCGGCAGCGTGATGTCGTCCGGCAGGAGCGTCGTGTCGAGATCGATGAACGCGGCGGCGGTAAGCGCCCACACGAACAGCAGACAGCCGGCTAGGGCCCACCCGAACCCGAAGTGCCAGGCGGCATACGCGGAAAGAACTCCGGTCAGCGCTTCCACCGCGGGGTACCGCGCGGAGATGCGGGCGCCGCAGCCCCTGCACTTGCCCCGCAGCATGAGCCAGCTCAGGAGGGGAACGTTTTCCAGGGCACTTATCCGGTGCCCGCACTGCGGGCAGGCCGAACGCGGCACCACCAGGTTGTAGACGGGAGCGGCCTCGGGTATCTCGCCCCGCAGCTCGGCGCACTGGGCCCGCCAGTCCGCCTCCATCATCTTCGGCAGCCGATGGACGACCACGTTGAGGAAGCTTCCCACGAGCAATCCGAGGAGACCGCAGCAGATCGCGGTGAGTGAAGCGGAGCCTTGCGGGAGCTCGATCATGGGATGGGCAAGGGGCGGACGTGAAACGGGCTCCCGCAGGAGCCCCGCCGTGAAATCGATTCGGCCGGGATCAGATGGCCTGACCCATCTTGAAGATCGGCAGGTACATCGCGATCACCATCCGCCGATCAGTGTGCCGAGCACCACCATGATCGCGGGTTCCATCAGGCTCGAGAGGGCGTCCACGGCGTCGTCGACCTCACGCTCGAAGAAGTCGGCCACCTTGGACAGCATGGCGTCGAGCGAGCCGGATTCCTCGCCGATGGCGACCATCTGGATCACCATGTTGGGAAAGACGTTGGAGTTCTGCATCGATACGGTCAGGCTCGTTCCGGTGGACACCTCGTTCTGGATCCGCCGCGTCGCCTCGTAGTAGACGTAATTGCCCGAGGCTCCCGCGACGGAATCGAGCGCTTCCACGAGCGGCACGCCTGCGGCGAACATGGTGGCGAGTGTCCGGCTCCAGCGCGCGATGGTGGCCTTGCGGATGACGTCCCCGAAGATCGGCAGGCGCAGGAACAGCCGGTCGAGCGTCATCTGCATCTTCTTCGACCGTTTCCAGGTGTAGAAGAAGAACCACAGGCCACCGCCGATCGTGCCGAAGATGAGCCACCAATACGTGACGAAGAAGTCCGAGACCTTCATCACGAAGACCGTCGGACCGGGAAGGTCCGCGCCGAAGCTCGTGAACAGTTCCTTGAACGCCGGGATCACGAAGATCATGATGACCGCCGTGATGATGAATGCCACGACGAGGATCGAGATGGGGTAGAACAGGGCAGACTTGATCTTGCCCTTGATCGCGACGATCTTTTCCTTGTAGGTGGCGAGCCGGTCGAGGAGGCTGTCCAGGATACCGGCCTGTTCGCCGGCCTGCACCAGGTTGCAGAACAGCGCATCGAAGTACAACGGGTACTTGCGAAAGGCGGTCGTCAGGCTGTTGCCGGTCTCGACCTCCATCTTGATGTCCAGGAGAAGCTTGGCCACGGCCGGGTTCGAGTGCCCCTTCCCCACGATGTCGAACGCCTGCAGCAAGGGCACGCCGGCCTTCATCATCGTGGCCAGCTGGCGGGTGAAAAGCGTGATGTCCTTCTCGGTGATCTTGCCGCCGGAGGCTGCGCGCTGCTTCTTGACCTTGACGACCTGGATGCCCTGCCGGCGCAGCGTCGTCTTGACGACGGATTCGCCGGTCGCGCGCGACTCGCCCTTGACGACCTTGCCCTGCTTGTCGCGGCCTTCCCAGACGTAGTTGAATTCCTTGATTTCCTGCTTGCGTGCAGTGGCGGCGGCGGTGGCCATCGGAGGTTCCTCTCTCGCGGATGCTATTCGTTGGTCACGGCCTCGATCTCCTCCAGAGAGGTGAGACCTTGCCTGACCTTGAGCAGACCGGACTGTCGCAGATCGCGGATTCCCTCGCGACGCGCCTGATCGGCGATGTCGATGGCATCGCCGTCCTTCATGATGATGCGGTTGATCTCCTCGCTGATGGGCATGACCTGGTAGATGCCGACACGGCCCTTGTAGCCCGTATTCTTGCATACATCGCACCCGACAGCGTGGAACGGCTGCCATGTGCCGTCGAGGTCCGATTCCTTGAATCCCGCTCTTAGCAGTGCCTCGGGCGGAATGTCCGCCGGCTGCTTGCAGTGGCTGCAGAGCCGGCGGCCGAGCCGCTGCGCCGTGATCAGCATCACGCTCGAGGCGATGTTGAACGGCGCGATGCCCATGTTGAGCATCCGCGTGAGAGTCGTGGGCGCGTCGTTGGTGTGCAGGGTGGACATCACGAGGTGGCCGGTCTGCGCGGCCTTGATGGCGATCTCGGCGGTCTCGATGTCGCGGATCTCGCCCACCATGATGATGTCGGGATCCTGACGCAGGAACGACTTGAGGGCCGCCGAGAAGGTGAGGCCCGCCTTGTCGTTCACGTTGACCTGGTTGATGCCCGGCAAGTTGATTTCGGCCGGGTCTTCCGCCGTGGAGATATTGATGCCCGGCTTGTTGAGCATATTGAGGCACGTGTAGAGCGACACGGTCTTGCCCGAGCCGGTGGGGCCGGTCACGAGGACCATCCCGTACGGCCGGCCGATGGCATGCAGCAGCGCCTCCCTCTGATCGGGCTCGTAACCGAGGGCGTCGATGCCCAGGGTCGCGCTGTTCGGATCGAGAATCCGCATGACGATCTTCTCGCCGAACAGCGTGGGCAGCGTCGAGACGCGGAAGTCGATCGCGCGGCTTTTGGAGATCACGAGCTTCATCCGCCCGTCCTGAGGCACGCGCTTCTCCGAGATGTCCAGCTTGGAGATGACCTTGATCCGGGAAGCGATCTTCTCCTTGATGGCGAGCGGGGGCTGGGCGATCTCGTAGAGGATGCCGTCCTGCCGGTACCGGATCCGGTAGTACTTCTCGTAGGGCTCGAAGTGGATGTCGGAGGCGCCGCCGTTGATCGCGTCCAGCAGGATCTTCTGGATGTATTTGACGACCGGCGCGTCGTCGATGTCCACCGCCTGGTCGGGTTCGGGCTCGGTGACGGCCTCGGCCAGTTCCGCGCCGATGTCCTCCGTCACGAGAGTGGACAGGCTGGTGTCGTTCTGCTGGAAGAGCTTGGCCAGCAGGGTCCCCAGCTTGGTGTCCTCGACGACGATGGGGTCGACCATCAAACCGGTCTGGAACTTGATCTCGTCGTAGCTCGTCCGGTTGGTCGGATCGGAGAAGGCCACGAACAGGCGGTTGCCCCGCTGGAGCAGAGGAAGCACCCGCCGGGTCGCCATGACCTTCTCGTCGACGAGCTTTTTCGGCAGGAACTCGGGGTCCAGCGCGTTCAGGTCCAGCAAGGGGAAACCGAACGTCTGGGAGGCGAACTCGGCGACCTCCAGCTCGGTCATCTTGCGGCTGGCGATCAGGTGGTCGACGAAACCGCCGCCCGAGCCGGTGGCCTCCGCCTGGAGGGTCTCGGCCTCCTTCTCCGATAGTCGGCCTTTCTGGACCAGGGCTCGGGCCAGGCCGGACAGGCTGCTCTGAGGATTTGCTGCCACGCGTGCGGATCGATGGTTCGTGAGTGGGCCCGGACCGCAACGGGCGCCCGGGTGCCTATCCCCCTTCTTTCGGCAGAAGCCGGACCGACTTTACGACCCTGTCCTGAATCTGGACGATTTCCATGGGCTGGCCGGCCAGCCGCGTGCTCGTCCCGGGCTCGGGAATGTCCTCGAAGTGCTCCAGAATGAGGCCGTTCAGCGTCTTCGGCCCGTCCAGGGGGAACTTGGTTCCGAAACGCCGGTTCAGGTCGCGCAGGAGCGTTCCCCCTTCGACCATGAGGCTGCCATCGGGCTGCCGGGAAGAGCTCACCGACGTGCTCAGAGGCGACTGGGTGGTGAATTCGCCGATCAACTCCTCGAGGATGTCCTCCAGGGTGACCATCCCCATGAGTTCCCCGTACTCATCGACCACGAGTCCCAGTCTTTCCTGCTGTTCCTGGAACTGCTGGATCTGGGTGAGAAGCGGCGTGCCGATCGGCACGAAATAAGGTGGCCTCATCACCTGCCGCAAGTGCTCGGCGGTGAACTCGTCACCCTCGCCCATGTTGAGGAACTTGCGGACGTGCAGGACGCCGACGACGTTCTCGATGGACGATTCGTACACGGGGATGCGCGTGTGGTTGGAGGTGGCGATCTGCCGCCGGAGTTCCTCCGGGGGATCATCGATGTCGATGGCGTCGATCTGGGGGCGCGGCACCATGACGTCCTCCACCGTGGCCGATTCCAGATCGAACAGGTTGAGCAGCACGTTCTGATGCTTCTGTGGCAGGAAGTTGCCCCCCTCCAGCACCAGCGTACGCAGTTCTTCCAGGGTGAGCTTCTGGCCCTGACCGTCCATCACGGGCTTCAGGGCGCAGCAAGCTCAGGAGGGCCGTGACGAACAGGTTCACGAACCAGACGATGGGATAGGCGATCCGCAGAAGCGGCGTGAGGACGAAGGCGGCGACGTAGGCGATGCGCTCCGGATAGGTCGCGCCGATCACCTTGGGCGTGATCTCGCTGAACACCAGGATGGCGAAGGTGACGGCCACGGTCGCGGCGTAAGCGCGAGTTCGGATTCGCCGAAGAACCGGAACGTGAGGTAGGTGACCAGCGCCGCGGAGGCCGAATTGATCAGATTGTTCCCGAGCAGCACGACGCCCAGGAGACGGTCGGGCCGGGCGAGCAGTTGCGCGGTGAGACGGGCGCCCCGATGCCCCGTCTTCGCCAGGTGCTTCATCCGGTAGCGGTTGAGCGCCATCATGCTGGTCTCGGCGATCGAGAAGAATCCCGACAGCACCAGCAGGACCGCCAGTGTCACCAGCAGGGTGTGTGGAGATTTCGTCCAAGGCGACGGGAGGAGCAGGGCGGTCAGCGGCCCAGCACGATCTCGATGACGAACTTCGTGCCCACGTACGCGAGGATCAGCATGAGAAAGCCGGCGAGCGTCCATCGCAGGGCCATGCGCCCTCGCCAGCCCCAGAACGCCCGGCCCGCGAGCAAGGCGCCGAAGATGAGCCAGGAGAGGATCCCGAACAGCGTCTTGTGATTGAACTGGAGCGGCTTTCCGATCAGCGTCTCGAGAAGAACATGCCCGTGACGAGCGACGCGGTGAGCAGAAGGAAGCCGGCCGTGATGATGCGGAACAGCAACCGTTCCAGAGTGAGCAGCGGCGGCAGGCTTCGTACCAGCGGAGGCAGCGTGCCGCTGTGCAACCGCTTCTCCAGAACTGCCATGAGCAGAACGTGCAGCGATGCGATCGTGAACAGGCTGTAGGCCAGGATCGACATCGCCAGATGCAGCTGGAAGAACGGCATGCCCGCGTTGGGCAGGGGCTTGGTCCCGGGCAGGACCAGGGGCATGAGCGCGGCCACGGCCGCCACCGGAATCACGAGCGCCTGCAGCCCTTCGAGCCGGTAGAAGAAGCTGCCGAGCCAATAGATGACGATGGACAGCCAGACGATGCACGACAACGCATTGCCCACTCCCATGCGCATCACGCCCGAACCGAAGATGCCGTGATAGAGGAGCCAGGTCTGGAGGAGGATCGGCACCAGGAGCGCGTAGCGCACCCAGCCGAATTCGCCGGCGGAGGCCGGCTCGGAACGCCACAGCCCTCGCGCGAGAACAGCGCCGAGAGAGGCGTACAGGAACGCGTTCAGACCGTAGGCTAGAATCGGAGGCATCTTCAAGGAGCGCGCGGATCGAACCGCCAAGGGCGATTATACGCCGCGGGTTCGAACGATCCTGCCGTTGCCCGCCGCCATTCCAGAGGTTTCCCATGCTCGACGGACTCACCAATCGCCTTTCCGGTGTCATCAAGACACTGCGCGGACACGCGCGTCTCACTGAATCGAACGTTCAGGACGCGCTGCGCGAAGTCAGGGTCGCTCTGCTCGAAGCCGACGTCGCCCTCCCCGTCGTCAAGGACTTCATCGCACGCGTTCGCGACAAGGCGCTGGGGCAGGAGGTCATCGCCAGCCTCACACCCGGACAGGCGCTGGTGGGTGTGGTCCACGACGAACTGGCTCAGCTCATGGGCGGCGCGAACGCCGAACTCAACCTTGCGACGGTTCCACCCGCAACCGTGCTGATGGCAGGCCTGCAGGGGGCGGGCAAGACGACCACCTGCGGCAAACTCGCGCGCCTGCTCAAGGAGCGCAAGAAGAAGATCCTCATGGTCTCGTGCGACGTCTACCGTCCGGCTGCCATCCAGCAGCTCGAGACCCTCGCGCAGCAGGTCGAGGTGGACTTCTTTCCGTCCACGCCCGGGCAGAAGCCGGTCGACATCGCCCGGGCGGCCCAGGACTGGGCGCGACGTCACTACCACGATGTGCTTCTGGTGGACACGGCCGGCCGCCTCGCCATCGACGAGGAGATGATGCAGGAGATCCGCGATCTCCATGCGGCGGTCTCTCCGGTCGAGACGCTGTTCGTGGTTGACGCCATGCAGGGCCAGGACGCCGTGAATACGGCCAAGGCGTTCGCCGAAGCGCTCCCGCTCACAGGTGTGGTGTTGACCAAGCTCGACGGCGATTCCCGTGGCGGCGCGGCGCTCTCGGTGCGCCACGTCACCGGCGCGCCGATCAAGTTCGCCGGCGTCGGCGAGAAGCTCAACGGGCTCGAACCGTTCTTTCCCGACCGGATGGCTTCGCGGATTCTCGGCATGGGCGACGTCCTGTCGCTGGTCGAGGAGGCGCGCAAGGGCATCGACATCGAGGAGGCCGAGAAGCTCGCGAAGAAGGTCAAGTCCGGCCAGGGGTTCGACCTGGAGGACTTCCGCAACCAGCTCATGCAGATGAAGAAGATGGGGGGGCTGTCGGCCCTGATGGACAAGCTTCCCGCCCAGCTTTCGCAGGCCGCCCAGGCCGCGGGTGGCCAGATGGACGACAAGGTGATCAACCGCACCGTCGGCATCATCAACTCCATGACTCCGAAGGAGCGCATGAAGCCCGAGATCCTCAAGGCCTCGCGCAAGCGGCGCATCGCCACGGGGGCCGGAGTGAGCGTCCAGGAGGTCAACCGCCTGCTCAACCAGTTCGAGCAGATGCAGAAGATGATGAAGATGATGTCCAAGGGCGGCGGGCTCGCCAAGATGATGCGGGGCATGAAGGGGATGCTGCCGGGCATGCGGTAACGCCCGAGCTTGGGGATTCGCCGCGTCCACAGACCGCGGCAGGCGTACGTTTCGAGGACGGCCGCCTTCACCCGCTCGTATGGATCACGTCCCTGACGATCGGATAGATCTGGTGGCTCCAGCGCCGTCCGCTGAACACCCCGTAGTGGCCGACGCCGGGCTGGACGTAGTGGGCCTTGCGGTACTGCCGCAGGCCTGTGCACAGGTCGTGGGCCGCCAGCGTCTGTCCGAGGGAACAGATGTCGTCGCGCTCCCCTTCCACGGTGAGCAGCGACGTGCGGCGAATGGCCGCCGGATCGACGGTCCTGTCGCGCCAGCGCAGCACGCCGCGGGCCAGCGAGTAGTCCTGAAACACCTGTTTGACCGTTTCCAGATAGAAATCCGCCGGCAGGTCCGCCACGGCGAGGTACTCGCGATAGAAGCTGCGGGTCGCCTCGACCTTCTCGCTGTCTCCGCTCACCAGGGCGTCGTACATTCCCCGGAACGCGTCGCGGTGCCGCTCCGGGTTCATGCTCATGAATGCCATGAGCTGCATGAAGCCGGGGTAGACGCGCCGCCATGCCCCGGGGTGCTGCCATGGCACCGTCGCGATAAGTGTCCGCTCGAACCATTCGATGGGTTTGGAGGTGGCCAGATCGTTCACCTGCGTCGGTGCGATCCGGCAGTCGATGGGGCCGGCCATGAGAGTGAGACTTGCCGGCGTGGCCGGGTCGCCGTCCTCGGCCATGAGCGCAGTCGCGGCCAGTGCGGGAACGCAGGGCTGGCAGACCGCCACGACGTGCGCGCCCTCGCCGAGATGGCGCAGGAACATCATCACGTGTTCGATGTATTCGTCCAGCCCGAACCGGCCGGCGAGCAGCGGAACGTCGCGGGCGTTGTGCCAGTCCGTGATGTAGACGTCGTGATCTGCGGCCAGCGTCCGGACCGTATCGCGCAGCAGGGTGGCGAAGTGTCCCGACATGGGCGCCACGACCAGCACCCTGGGTTGCATCGCGGAAGAAGCCTTGCGAAACCGCAGAAGCGTGCAGAAGGGGGTGCGTAGCGCGGATTCTTCGGCGACCGCCTCTTCGACGCCGTTCACGGTCACCCGGGTGACGCCATAGTCGGGACGCACGTGGGTCAACTCGGCCGCGGAAAACACTTCCCATGCGGCGACGACCTCACGCACCGACTTGTGCTCCTTGAACCGGAATCGCGCATCGTTGAAGAGCGCGGTCATGGCCGACCCTGCGAGGCGCCAGGCGCGCAACCAGTCCGCGTGATTCTGATAGGTCTGATAGATCATCGTTTTTTCGCTGGCGCCCGCGTGCACTCGCGGCATCGTGGGCCGAACGTGCAACTTGCACGCCATGACTGGCCACTGGCATGTCGCTTGCGCGGTGCACATCGCCCATCATCCACTCCGGCGATCAATCGCCGTGTCCGGGGACACTCCATGGCCAAGGCGACCCTCACCCTCAGCAGCCGCAACTATTCCTCGTGGTCGCTTCGCGGGTGGCTGCTCGTCCGGTTCTCCGGGCTGGACTTCGCGGAGCGCATCGTTCCCCCCGATGATGCGGATGCACGCAAGGAGTTGCTGCTGCTGTCTCCGTCCATTCTCGTGCCTCGTCTGGATCAAGACGGGGTGCGTGTCTGGGACACGCTCGCAATCGGCGAGTATCTGAACGAAGTCCGTCCGAAGGCAGGGTTGCTTCCCGCTGACCGTGGGGCCCGCGCACACTGCCGCGCCGTGTGCGGCGAGATGCACTCCGGATTCAGTGCCCTGAGATCCGCACTGCCGATGAACCTGAAGCGCACCTTTCCGGGGCACAAGGTCTGGGCACGCGCCGAGGCCGACATCGAGCGCATCACCGCCATATGGCAGGAGTGCCAGGCAACCTACGGGGGGCCCTTCCTCTTCGGCAAGCGCTCCATGGCCGATGCCATGTACGCCCCCGTGGCCACCCGGTTCGTGACCTACGACGTGAAGCTCGATCCGGTGTCCGCGCGCTACCGGGACACCGTCATGGCCATGCCGGAGATGGTCGAGTGGATCGGGGACGCAAGGCAGGAGGCCGAGGAGATCGAGGAACTCGACGCGGAGTTCTAGGGAAGCGCCGATGGACGCCCGCGGATCCTGCTCCCGGCAGCGGTCATCTCGGCACCCCTTCGTTCCGTCCCGGTACCGGGATCTCCACCCCTGAACGGGGGCAGGACTCCGTCCGAATCCGTCCGGGAACCCCGCTCGTCCGCAAGGGTCCACGAAAGGGGGTGGGGTAGAATCCGGACGACCCACCCCGCCGTACTCCCGCCATCTCGAGGAACACTCATGCGCCTTCTGGCCGCTGCGCTGTCGTTTTTTCTGTGTCTGCCCGCCCTTGCCCAGGACTACTACCGGGAGAAGCGCTGGTCCGACCAGATCGTCCCCGGGCTCATGGTGGGCGAGGCCGTGTGGATCGAGCAGGAGAACAAGCACAAGTACCTCACGCTCTGGACCGAGGCGGAAAACGCCAGGGGAGCGATTATTTTGGGTCATGGCCGCGGCTGGAGTCCGGACTACGAACTCTACGGCGTGTTGCGGACCAAGTTCGCCGAGCAAGGCTATTCGACCTTGTCCATCCAGCTTCCCGTACTGGGCGGGGGCGCGAAGATCGGGGACTACATTCCCACGTACGGCGAAGCCGCCGAGCGGTACCACCTCGCTGCCCAGTGGCTGCAGAAGAAGGGATACAAGAACATCTCCATCGTGTCCCACAGCCTCGGGGCCACCATGGCGAATCATTACCTGATCAACGTGAACGCCAAGGACACCGCCGTGAAGACCTGGGTGTTCATCGGGATCATCAACGGGCTCGAGGAGATGTTCCGGATCAAGATTCCCGTGCTCGACGTCTACGGCGGCAAGGACTGGGAGATCACGCAGGTGGGCGCGCCGGAGCGCTACAAGCAGATCATCAAGATCTCCGGCTCTCGCCAGGTCGTCGTTCCCGAGGCGCTGCACTTCTTCGAGGGAAAAGAGGACGCCCTGGTGAAGGTCGTGGTGGACTATCTGGACGAGATATTCCGGAATACGCCGTCTCCGGCGCCAAGATAACCGGCCGTCTGCACGAAACGCCTTGCCAAGACCGGCGCGGCATGCCTAGAATTCGGCCCTTTTTTCCAGGAACCACCGAGGTCATCCGATGGTCGTGATCCGGCTTGCACGGGGCGGCGCCAAGAAGCGTCCGTTCTACAACATTGTGGTGGCTGACTCGCGCGATGCGCGTGACGGCCGATTCATCGAACGCGTCGGGTTCTACAACCCGGTCGCACCCGACGGAGACGTGAAGCTGCGCATCGACGTGGCCCGCGTCACCCATTGGGAAAGCAAGGGTGCCCAGCTTTCCGACACGGTCAAGCGTCTGGTCAAGCAGTTTGGCAAGACCGTCGCCGCCACTGCAGCCGCCTGAGAGGCGGGATACGCAGCTGTCTGATCGGCTGGTCGTGATGGGGCGCATCGTGGCGCCCTTCGGGGTAAAGGGCTGGGCGAAGATCCAGCCCTTCACGTCCGAACCGGGTGCCCTGGCGGATTTCCCCCGCTGGTGGCTGCATCTGCCGTCGGGCTGGAAAGAGGCCGCGGTGGACGAAGCCAAGGTCCACGGTCAGACCGTGGTCGCCAGGCTTGAGGGTTTCGACACTCCCGAGCAGGTGGCCAGGCTGGGCAAGGTTGACGTGGCCGTTCCGCGCGACAGCCTCCCACCCGCGGAAGCAGGCGAGTATTACTGGGCCGATCTCATCGGCATGGATGTGGTGAACGGCGCCGGAGAGCGGTTGGGTGTCGTGGAATCGCTCCTGGACAACGGCGCGCAGAGCGTTCTGGTGGTTCGGGGCGATCGTGAACGGTTGATACCCTTCGTCGAGCAGTTCGTGACGAGGGTTGACCCGGAAGGCCGCAGGATCGAGGTCGACTGGGGTGCGGATTACTGATTGAAGCAGTACGACGCCATCACTCTCTTCCCCCGCATGTTCGATGCGGTGACCGAATGGGGCGTGACCGGGCGGGCGCGGGAAACCGGGGTGTACGGTTTCGTGGCATGGAATCCCAGGGATTTCGCGGCGAATGCCTATCGCACGGTGGATGACCGGCCCTACGGCGGCGGTCCCGGCATGGTGATGATGGCGGACCCGCTCGCCAAGGCGATCCGGGCGGCGCGGCAGCGGCAGCGCAGTGCGGGCGTGCCGCAGACCCGGGTGATCTATCTGTCACCACAGGGCAGGCAGCTGGACCACAGCCTGGTCGAGGAACTGGTGGGCCAGGAAGGGCTGGTTCTGGTGTGCGGCCGGTACGAAGGCGTCGACGAGCGCGTGCTGGAACGCGAGATCGACAGCGAGATATCCGTCGGCGACTATGTGTTGTCCGGCGGTGAACTGGCGGCGATGACGGTGCTGGATGCCGTGATCCGGCAACTGCCCGGCGTGCTGGGCGATGCCGAGTCGGCGCAGCAGGACTCCTTCGTGAAGGGGCTGCTGGATTGTCCGCACTACACGCGGCCGGAGGTTTTCGAGGGGGAGAGGGTGCCGCAGGTCCTGATGTCGGGCAATCATGCCGACATTGAGCGATGGCGGCTCAAGCAGTCACTCGGGCGCACGTGGTTGCGACGTCCGGAACTGCTGGAAAAGGTGGAACTGACAGCCCGAGAACGGGCCCTGCTGGACGAGTTCCGGCGCGAACATGAATGAATGAGTGAAGGAGCGAACGACATGGACGTGATCGCACAACTGGAAGCCGAGGAAATCAAGCGGCTCGGCAAGAAGATCCCCGACTTCTCCCCGGGAGACACGGTCATCGTGGGCGTGAACGTCGTGGAAGGGACCCGCAAGCGGGTCCAGGCCTACGAAGGGGTGGTGATCGCCAAGCGCAACCGCGGACTCAATTCCTCGTTCATCGTTCGCAAGATCTCCTCGGGCGAAGGCGTGGAGCGCACGTTCCAGACCTACTCGCCGCTCATCGCCTCCATCGAAGTGAAGCGTCGCGGCGACGTGCGCCGCGCCAAGCTCTACTACCTGCGCGAGCGTTCCGGCAAGTCCGCGCGCATCCGCGAGAAGATTGGCGGTACGCATGCCGACAAGGCCGCCGCTGCTGCTGCTGCTGCCGCCGCCGCAGAAACGCCGGCAAGCTGACCGGTCCCCGATCCGCACCAAGGAAAACGGCCTCTTCTGGAGGCCGTTTTCTTTTCCGCCGCCAACGCTTGCCAGTCACCGGGGCTCCATCGACATGACGTTCCGCGCGCGAGCCGTTGCTACAATCGGCGTACCTTTCCGGCTGCACCCATGCTCATGAATCCCACTCGCCGTCGTTGCGCCGCGTTTGCGCTTGCGTGTTCCTTTGCCCCGCTCGCCTTTGCGCAGAAAGGTGTCACCCTGTCGATCGGATCGGGAAACACCGGCGGCGTGTACTACCCTCTCGCGGGCGGGATCGCACAGGTGCTCACGCGCACCGTGCCCGGCTGGCAGGTCACCGCGGAAGTGACCGGCGGTGCGATCGACAATCTCAAACTGGTGGGAACGGGCAAGGCCGACCTGGGGCTGTCCATGGCCGATGCGGCGTGGGATGCCTACACGGGCCAGGACAAGTTCGCCGGCCGCAAGCTTTCCGCTGCGCACGCTGATGGTGCTGTATCCGAACCGGATGCATGTGGTGAGCACGGAATCGGCGGGCATCGCCTCGATGAAGGATCTCGATGGCAAGCGCGTATCGCTCGGTTCGCCCGGTGGTGCGACGGAGGTCATGGGCATGCGGGTGCTCGACGCCTACGGGCTTGCCGACCGCATCAAGCGCGAGCGCCTGTCCGTGAACGAAGCGGTGAACGCCATGAAGGACGGCAAGATCGACGCGTTCATCTGGGTCGGCGGGGTGCCCACAGCGGCAGTCACGGACCTGGCGGCGACTCCGGGAACGAAGATCCGGCTCATCGATCATGCCGACGCCGTGGA
The DNA here is from genome assembly GCA_016713305.1 of Betaproteobacteria bacterium. Taxonomy (NCBI): domain Bacteria; kingdom Pseudomonadati; phylum Pseudomonadota; class Betaproteobacteria; species Betaproteobacteria bacterium. Next base: position 808,900 of record JADJPK010000031.1, on the reverse strand, counting down.
CGCCATGAACCAGCGGTTCGGCCCGTTCTACAGCAAGGGGGTGATCCCGAAGAGCACCTACGCCGGCATGACCCAGGACGCGCGCAACGCCAACGTCTGGAACGTGCTGGTCGTGAACGCCTCCATGCCGGAGGATGTCGCCTACACCATCGTCAAGACCGTGTTCGACCGCCGCGCCGACATGATCGCCGTTCACAAGGAGTTCGCCACGCTCTCGCTGGAGTACCAGACGAAGGGCGCCTCACCGATTCCCTTTCATCCGGGGGCGATCCGGTTCTTCGCGGAGAAGGGACTGAAGCTCTAGGGAAGATCTGATCGATGCGCGCGATCCGCGTACATCGATCAGATCTTCCCCGGAATCCGTTCACAGGCTAGCCGGCACGTCCGACCGCATGTCCACACGCTCCCCATCCGGCCCGCAGGTCGATGCAGACCGCCTCGCCGCGGCCGACCGCTTCGTCGAGGAAGAGGAAGGCGCTGTCAACCGGCTTCGCGGTGTCCTCGGGGTGCTGCTCACCGTTGCCCTGGCGGGAACCTCGCTGTGGCATCTCTATGCGGCGTTCGACATCGTCAGCGCTCCCTGGATGCGAGGCGTGCACGTGGCGCTGATGCTGGGTCTGCTGTTCCTGACGCTGCCCGCCTCACGGCGTTTTCGCGATCGCATCATGCCGTGGGACTGGCCGCTCGCGCTGGTCACCTTCGGCTGCATCGCCTATCTGTTGCACGACTGGGACGCCATCTCCGAACGCGCGACCGAACCGCAGACGTGGGACATCGTTGCGGGCGGCCTCCTCATCCTGCTGGTACTGGAGGCCGTGCGCCGGGCGAGCGGGTGGGTCATGCCCGCCGTTGTCTCGGCCTTCATCGCCTACGCATTCGCCGGGCCCTGGCTGCCCGCTCCCTGGACTCACAAGGGCTACGATCTCGACCGGCTCGTCGGCCACATGACGATGACGATGGAAGGCATCTTCGGCACGCCCATCGACGTCTGCGCCACGCTCATCGTGCTCTTCACCATCTACGGCGCCGTGCTGCAGTATTCCGGTGCGGGCAAGTTCTTCATCGATTTCGCGCTTGCCGTGATGGGCCGCCGCAAGGGTGCGCCGGGCCGCGCGGTGGTGTTGGGTTCTTTCCTGCTCGGCGGGCCTTCGGGCAGCGGTGTGGCGACCACCGTCACGCTCGGTTCCGTTGCCTATCCGCTCCTGGAACGTGCCGGCTACAGCAAGGAATCCGCGGGAGGACTGCTTGCGGCCGGGGGGCTGGGTGCCATTCTCTCTCCCCCCGTTCTGGGCGCCGCCGCCTTTCTCATCGCCGAGTTCCTGAAGATCTCCTATCTCGACGTGATCCGCATGGCGGCCATCCCGACCGTGCTTTACTACCTCTCGCTGTTCGTGATGGTGGAGATCGACGCGCGCAAGTTCGGTGGCGCCGTGGCCGCCGGCGCCGGCCTGCGTGCCTCCACGCTCGTCCGCCAGCACGGCTACCACTTCCTGTCGCTGGTCACCGTCGTCGTGTTCCTCGTGATCGGTTTCTCGCCCATGACGTCCGTGTTCTGGGCGATCGTCATCGCCGTCGCACTGAGCTTCGTGCGCCGCGACACCGCCCTAGTGCCCAAGCGCCTCCTCGGCGCGCTTGCCGAAGGATCGCGCGGTGTGCTGGGTGTGGCGGCCACGTGCGCCGCAGCCGGAATCATCGTCGGCGTCGTCACGCTCACCGGACTGGGGCTCAAGTTCAGTGGCATCGTCATCGACTATGCGGACGGCAGCCGCGCGCTGACCGCGCTGTACACGGCGTTGCTCGTGTGGATCGTGGGTCTCGCCGTGCCAGTGACGGCCTCCTACATCATCTGCGCGGTCGTGGCCGCCCCGGCGCTGATCCACGTGGGCATCGCCGACTACGCTGCGCACATGTTCATCTTCTACTACGCCGTGCTGTCCGAAGTCTCGCCGCCCACAGCGCTGTCTCCGTTTGCCGCAGCCGCCATCACGGGCGGCGATCCCTACCGGACGACGCTCTCCTCGTGGAAGTACACCTTGCCGGCGTTCGTCACGCCGTTCATGTTCGTGCTGGCGCCCGAGGGCGTGGGACTGCTGCTGTCCGGCCCCGCCGCCGACATCGCACTCGTCGTCGTCACGGCGATCGGCGGGATCGTCGCGCTGGCCATCGGTGCGCAGGGCTGGCTCTCGCACAAGCTGTCTCTCGTCGAGCGTGCCGCCTTCATCGTGGCCGGTCTGCTGCTGGCGTGGTCGGCGTCGTGGAGCGACACGGCAGGTGCTTTGCTTGCCGTGGCCGCCGTGGTGTTGCACCGGTGGCGCACCGGGCCCGGTTCACGGCGCAGTTCCGGGTGAGACCGGGGCGGCGGAGCGTGGCCCGGTGAGCGATTCGCAAGTCCGCCGGAGAGGGCGAACCCGCATCGCCCAGGCCACCTCCGACGATCCCCTCATCGATGGCTTCTGCGACAGCCTGTGGCTCGAGGATGGCCTGTCGAGGAACACGCTGGATGCCTACAGGCGCGATCTCGCGCTGTTCGCGACGTGGCTGCACGGGGATCGCGGGAGCGCCCTTCTCACGGCGACGCATGCGGACATCCTCGCGTACCTTGCGCACCGCTACCGCGCCCGGACGAAGGCCAGCTCCGCAGGCCGCCTGCTATCGACGCTGAAGCGCTTCTACCGCATGCAAGTTCGCGACTCCCGCCTGTCGGCCGACCCGACACTGAACGTCGATTCGCCGAAGTTGCCGCGTCCCCTGCCCAAGTCGCTCACCGAGGCGGACGTGGATCGCCTCCTGTCCGCACCCGACATGTCGAGCGCCATGGGACTGCGGGATCGCGCGATGCTGGAACTGCTGTACGCGACGGGCCTGCGCGTGACCGAACTGGTCACGCTGCGGCTCACGCAGGTGAGCCGGGACGCGGGGGTGCTGCGCGTGGTCGGGAAAGGGACCAAGGAGCGCCTGGTCCCCATCGGAGAGGAAGCGATCGACTGGCTCGAGCGGTATCTGCGCGAAAGCCGCCCCGTTCTACTTGAATCCCGGATCTCCGACGCCATCTTCGTGACTCACCGCGCCGAGCCGATGACGCGGCAGGCATTCTGGATGCTGGTGAAACGCTATGCGTTCGAAGCGGGCATCGCCAGATCCATTTCTCCGCACGTGCTGCGCCACGCCTTTGCCACGCATCTGCTCAACCACGGCGCCGACCTGCGCGTCGTGCAGATGCTGCTGGGCCATGCCGACGTGTCCACGACGCAGATCTACACGCACGTTGCCCGCGAGCGCCTCAAGCAGCTGCACGAGAAGCATCACCCGCGCGGTTAGCCCGCCTTCCGGGCGGCCGCCCGCGCCCTTGAATCCCTCTCGCGCGGCCTCACCTCGATGTCCTGACGGGCGGAAGACCCGTCGTCACTGGAGCGGCGTAGCGATGGATATCTTTCCCAGATTGCAGGAGATGTGGTCGGGCGGCTCGAAGCCGAAACCGGGCGACGGCTCGCCGGAGGGCGGGCACGACGCCGCGGTCCGCCCCTTGCCGGATGATGCGATGATCGTCATCCCCATGCGCAATGCCGTGCTGTTCCCCGGCATCCTCTCGCCCGTATCGGTGGGCCGTGCGACCTCCGTCGCGGCAGCGGAGGTCGCGGCCAAGGCGGAAGCACCCGTCGGTTTTCTGCTTCAGCGGGACCCGGAGAAGACCGACGTCTCGCAGGACGACGTCCACTGGGTCGGCACGGCGGGCCGCATCGTGCGCCACATCGCGGCACCCGAAGGCATCCATCATCTCGTCGTCCAGGGACAGACGCGGTTTCGCGTGCTTCAGTTCCTGGAAGGCTGGCCTTTCCTCGTCGCACGCGTTGCGATGGTGGAACAGGCCGATGATGTCGGTCCCGAGGTGGAGGCACGATTCCTTCAGCTCCGGGAACGGGCCGTGGAGGCCATCGACCTGCTTCCCAACGCGCCCGAGGAATTGAAGGGCGTCGTGCAGGGCATGGAATCGCCGGCACTGCTGGCCGACATGGTCGCGAACATCATCGACGCCAAGCGCGAGGAGAAGCAGGACATCCTCGAGACGTTCGACGTCCGCCGCCGTCTCGACAAGGTCCTCGCGCTGCTGGGCGCGCGCGTGGAAGTGATGCGGCTTTCACGCGAGATCGGAGAGAAGACGAAGAAGGAGTTCGACGAACGCCAGCGTGAGCATGTGCTGCGCGAGCAGCTGCGCCAGATCCAGAAGGAACTGGGCGACGACGAGGACGAGGCGGCCGAGAGGGACGAGTTGCGCGCCGCCATCGAGAATGCCGGAATGCCCGAAGAAACGCTCAAGCATGCCCGCAAGGAACTGAAGCGGCTGGAGCGGATGAACGAGAATTCCGGCGAGTCGTCCATGGTGCGCACCTATCTCGAATGGCTCACGGAACTGCCGTGGAAGCTCGACGCCGCCGTGCCCATCGACATCGCGCGGGCCCGTCGTGTGCTCGACGAGGACCACTTCGGACTGGAGAAGATCAAGCGCCGCATCCTCGAGCACCTGGCCGTGCGCAAGCTCAATCCGGAAGGCAAGAGCCCCATTCTGTGCTTCGTCGGTCCGCCCGGCGTGGGCAAGACTTCGCTCGGACAATCCATCGCCCGTGCCACCGGCCGGCCGTTCCAGCGGATCGCCCTGGGCGGCGTGCACGACGAAGCCGAGATCCGCGGCCACCGCAGAACCTACATCGGTTCCATGCCCGGCAACGTGATTCACGCGGTCAAGCGGGCCGCATCGCGTTCGGCCGTGTTCATGCTGGACGAGATCGACAAGCTGGGCGCCGGAGGCTTCCACGGCGACCCGTCGTCGGCCCTGCTCGAGGTGCTCGATCCGGAGCAGAACTCGAAGTTCCGCGACAACTACCTGGGCGTGGACTTCGATCTGTCGCGCATTCTCTTCATCGCCACCGCGAACCAGCTCGACACCATTCCCGGTCCGTTGCGCGACCGCATGGAGATCGTCCAGCTGCCCGGCTATACCGAGCAGGAAAAATTGCAGATCGCTCGGCGGTATCTGCTGCAACGGCAGCGGGAAACCAATGGGCTGAGCCCCGACCAGGTGACCGTCACCGAACCGGCGCTGCAGGCCATCGTCTCGGACTACACACGCGAGGCGGGCGTGCGCAGCCTCGAACGGGAACTCGGATCGGTGCTCCGCCACGTGGCGATGAGAATCGCCGAAGGCCACGCCGAACGGGTCACCATCGATGTCCCGGACCTCGCTCCCATTCTCGGGCCGCGGAAGTTCGACAACGAAGTGGCGGGCCGTATCGCGCTGCCGGGGGTGGCGACCGGTCTCGCTTGGACACCGGTGGGCGGGGACATTCTCTTCGTCGAGGCCGCCAAGGTGCCGGGGACCGGCAAGCTGACACTGACCGGTCAGCTCGGCGACGTGATGAAGGAATCCGTGCAGGCGGCACTCACGCTGGCCAAGGCGCATCTGGGCGACAAGCTCGACACCTGGGACGTCCACGTGCACGTCCCCGCGGGCGCCACGCCCAAGGACGGACCCAGCGCGGGGGTTGCCATGTACCTGGCGCTCGTCTCCATGGTGACCGGGCGCCCGGTGCGCCCGGAGGTCGCGATGACGGGCGAGATCTCTCTTCGCGGTCTGGTGCTGCCCATCGGCGGCGTCAAGGAGAAGACGCTCGCGGCGTTACGGGCCGGCATCGAGACCGTGATGCTGCCGCGGCGCAACGAGAAGGATCTGACCGACGTCCCGGCGGAAGCGAAGGAGCGGCTGCGCTTCGTGTTCCTCGATCGCGTGGAGGAGGCGCTGGACGTTGCGCTCGAACCGGAGCCGGTTTCCACCGCGGTGCCCGCCGGAACGTGATCGAGGCATAGGCGGGGGGGCGCCACGGAAGGGGCGGTTGCCGCGGTCCGTCCCCCCACGTGCGGCCCGGTCGCGCCCACCAATGGCGGTGTCACTTCCGCCCACGACAGGTGCGAGGGCTCGCGCGACTTCGCGCCATCCATCCATTCCACGACCGGTGCGCCACGGCCCGTCGGCGCCTGGCCAACCGGTCGCGGTGTTGCTTCGGACTCTTCCGGAAAGACCATGCCGGCGCCCGGCGGGCGTCGTCCTCGCGTCATCTCCCGCCCTTAGCCTTCCTTGGAGTTTCATGCCATCCACATGTCACGACAAGGACGACCATCATGCAGACCATGCGCAGAACCCTCGTTGCAGCCCTGCTCGCGGCCGCCGCCGCCGCAGAGGCGCAGGCCGCCGACTTCAACACGCTGACCGGTGCAGCACCAATCGTCATCGGTCACCGTGGCGCCAGCGGCTACCGGCCGGAACACACCCTCGCATCGTATGACCTGGCGATTTCCATGGGCGCCAACTACATCGAGCCCGATCTCGTCAGCACCAAGGATGGCGTGCTGGTCGCTCGCCACGAGAATGCCCTGGCGATCGTCAATCCCGTATCCGGCGCGGTCATCGAGGCCACCACCAACGTCAATGAACTCGTCCAGTTCGCCGATCGCAAAGCGACCAAGACCATCGACGGTGTGACGGTGACGGGCTGGTTCACCGAAGACTTCACGCTGGCCGAACTGAAGACCCTGCGGGCGCGCGAGCGGATCCCGGCGATTCGTCCCGGCAACACTGCCTACAACGACCAGTTCGAGATCCCGACGCTGCAGGAGGTGATCGATCTGGCGAAGCAGCGCAGTGCCGAACTGGGCCGCCCCATCGGCATCTATCCGGAAACGAAGCATCCGACATACTTCGATTCCATCGGTCTTTCGCTGGAAGAGAAGCTGGTGGAGGCGCTGCATGCCAACTACGGCAACACGTCCACGGCTCCCGTGTTCATCCAGTCCTTCGAGGTAGCCAACCTCAAGGAACTCAATGGCATGACCGACATCTCCATCGTGCAGCTCATCAATGCCGGCGGCAGGCCGTGGGACTTCACGGTGGCCGGCGACAGCCGCACCTATGCCGACATGGCGAGCGCGGCCGGGCTCGACGAGATCGCGACCTACGCCGACGGGGTAGGCGTGAACAAGACGCTCATGATTCCGCGTAACGGAGACGGAACGCTGGGCGATCCCACGAGCGTCATCGCGGATGCCCATGCGGAAGGTCTGATCGTCCACGGCTGGACGTTCCGCCGGGAAAACACCTTCCTGCCCACCGACTACCGCGCAGGCTCGGATCCGAACGCCTATGGCGATCTCGAAGGCGAGATCCTGGCCTTTTTCGCGGCCGGCATGGATGGGGTGTTCAGCGACCAGCCGGATATCGGCGTGGCCGCCGTTGCGTCCATCCCTGAGCCCCAGACCTATGCACTGATGCTCGGTGGTCTGGGCATCCTGGGCGCAGTCGCCCGCCGCCGGGCCCGCAGGTAAGACACGCGTGCCGAACCTGCGTGGCGACCGCGGATACGAGTCGGCGCTTCCCTAGCGGTTCGGCACGTGGACCCAACCGCTCATGAGCCGGCGCGCACTGCGGCTCATGAGCGCGCGGGTGACCTCCCACCTGTCCCCAGAGCGCTTCACTTCCGCTCCGACGGTGAGGGTCCCGGACGTGTGACCGATGCGCACCTGGGAGCTGGCGCCGTTCCGTGAGGCCCTCGCGACGACCGAACCCGGCAGCGCGGCCGCCACGGCCAGCGCCACCGCTCCGGTGCCGGTATAGGCGTGATGCAGGGCGCCCATGGACAGGATGCGGGCGAGGAGATCGATGCGTTCGCCTTCGATCGCCTTTCCTGCCGACGACGTATAGGGGGAAGGCGGCGCCACGAAGGAAAGCTTGGGCGTCGCCGGCCGGTCGCGCGTGGCCGCATCGGCCGAAGCGGCCAAACCCATGCGCACCGCCGCATGCGCACGGATGCGTTCGCATCGTTCGAGCAAGGCGGCGTCGCCGTTGACCTGCGGTTGAAGTTCGCGCGCGGTGAGACCCAGCGCGTCGGCCGCGACGAACACGGTGGGATTGCCCGCATTGACCAGCGTGGCCTCGATGCGGCCGAGTCCGGGGACCTCCAGCTCATCCGACACCTGGCCCGTGGGGAGCATGGCGCCTTCTCCGCCGCCCGGATCCATGAACTCCAGCAGAATCTCCGCGCCCGTGAACGCCACGCCGTCCATCACGAAATCGCCCGATTCCACGGGTTCGCCGTCGGCCACGGGCACATGCGCGACGATGCGCTTGCCGATGTTCTCCTGCCACAGACCGACGGTCGTCGTGCCTTCCACCGGGGATGCCAATCCATGCAGCAAGGCGAAAGGCGCGACCGCGGTGGTGAGATTGCCGCAGTTGCCGGACCAGTCGATCACCGGCCGGTCGATGGCAACTGCGCCGAAGCGGTACTCCACGGCGCAGCCCGCTCGAGCGGACGGGCGGACGATCACGACCTTGCTGGTGCTCGAACTCGCGCCGCCCATGCCGTCGATATGCTTTCCGTACGGATCGGGGCTGCCCACCAAGCGCAGCAGCAGCGCTTCCCTCTCCGCCGGATCCGCAGGCAGGTCGCTGTCGAGGAAGAACATCCCCTTGCTCGTGCCGCCGCGCCAGAAGTCGGCGGGAATCTTTCGCGAATTCATGTGGCATTGCATCAATCGGATGGGCCGATTATGCCGCAGCGCTCCGGCAGCACGGCGCGCCGCGGTGCACATCGACCGCGCGGGATCTCCGGGGCTACCATCGCCGCACATCACACGAATGGAGAAGCGACATGATCACGAAGGCAATCATCCGGCGGGGAATCGCCGCCATGCTGTCGCTGCTGGCATTTGGTGCCGGCGCCGCCGATCCGATCCGCATCGGGGTGGTGGACGAAACCACGGGCCCGCAGGCGGAGGCCGGTGTGCTCACGCTGCGAGGTGCCCAGCTCGCGCTGGAGGAGATCAACGCTGCGGGCGGAATCCTGGGCAGGACCGTCGAACTGGTGGTGGAGGACAACCAGAGCACCAACCCCGGGACGGTGCTCGCCTATTCCAAGCTGGTCGACCAGAAGGTCGTCGCGGTCGTGGGCCCCTTGCGCAGCACGCAGGTGCAGGCGGCTTCGCCGACTATCGCCAAGGCGAAACTGCCCGCCGTCATCGGCGGCAGCGATCCGAGCCTCACGCGCGTGAACAACCCGTGGATCTTTCGCGTGCGGCCCAACGACTTCTACTCGTCGCGCGTGATGGCGGAGTTCGGCGCCAGGACGCTCGGCAAGAAGAAGTGGGCCATCATCCATTCGACCGACACGTTCGGCGCGAACGGCAAGGCGGCACTGGCGGATGCCCTGAAGGCGCTGGGCATCGAGCCGGTCATGACCCAGGGCTACACCAACAACCAGCAGGACTTCACGGCGGTGGTGCTGAGCCTCAAGAAGGCAGGCGCCGACATCGTGGGCAGCTACATGACCAACTCGCCGGACGTCGGCATCTTTGCCCGCCAATTGCGGCAACTGGGCGTGCAGGTGGAGTGGATCGGTTCGACGTCGCTGTCCACCGAAACCGCGCTCAAGCTGGCCGGCGACGCCTTGTGGGGCACTTATGTGGTGACCGACTTCTTTCCCGACGCCAATCCGGAATCCAAGGTGTTCTCGCAGAAGTTCAAGGCGAAGCACGGCTTCAATCCGGACCTGTATTCGGCGTGGTCCTACGCGGGACTGCACCTTCTCAAGCACGCCATCGAGAAGGCCGGCACCACGGATTCCGATGCCGTGCGCAAGGCCATTCTCTCCACGCGCGGACTGAAGGGCATCGAGGGCGAGTACGCGTTCGACCAGAACGGCGACGGCTTGCACGGCTATTCCATCGTCCGCAACGAAAAGGGCCGGCTCGCGTTCATCAAGCACATCGACTTCGCCGCGGACGGGAAGTGAGCCGCGGCGCTGCCGGGGAATCCCCCGGCTCTTTTCCGGTCTCACCGTATTCCGTCGACAAAAGGAGGTTCGCATGAACAAGCTGATCGCCGCCGTGGTGCTGTGCCTGCCCCTTGCCGCTGTTGCCGCGGAGTCTGCGGATGCGCCCCCGCCCGAGAGCGCCAGGCACGAACAGAAGCCGAAGAAGAAGCTGGGCAGTTTCAAGGAATTCGGCCAGGAACTGGGCAAGGTCGGCAGCAGCATCGGCAAGGGCACCGTGGACAGCACCAAGGGCATCGGCAACAAGGTGTCCAACGACGTGAAGAAGAAGAACTTCAAGCCGCGCTCGCAACCCGCCCCGGAGCCGAACAGGTCGGATCGCGGCGGCACTGACTGACCGCATGCCGGGGAGCATCCTTCACTTTCGGCGCGCGCCGTCGATAAGCCAATCCGGGACATTCACGGATCGCGGGATGACCGCCATGTGGCGCCGGAAGCAGGGGTTTACGCTCGTCGAGCTGCTCGTTTCCATGGGAATCATCGTGCTGCTCGCGAGCCTCGTCACGCCCATGGTCGTGACCGCGCTGAAGCGCGACAAGGAGCACGAGCTGCGTATCGCACTGCGTCAGATCCGCCAGGCCCTGGACGACTACAAGCAGGCCGGAGACCTGGGCCGCATCGCCCGCCTCCCGGGAGATTCCGGCTATCCGCGGTCGCTGGAGGTGCTGGTGCTGGGCGTGCCGGACCAGCTCGATCCGGCCGGGCGCAAGCTCTACTTCCTGCGCAGGCTGCCGCGCGATCCCTTCGCGAACGAAAGGCTTCCCGCCGAGCGGACGTGGGGGTCGCGCAGCTACGGTTCGGACCCCGACAATCCCCAGGCGGGACCGGACATCTTCGACGTGTTCTCGCAGTCGGCCGCGGTGGGTTTGAACGGCGTGCCCTATCGCCAATGGTGAGCCGGCCGAATCCGCGCGCCCTGCCTCGCACGCAGGGGGGGTTCCTGCTGTCGGCCACGATCCTGCTCTTGCTGGTGACGGGGCTGCTCACCTTCACGCTCGCCCGGCGTTGGGAAATGGAGGACAGGCTCGCGAAGGAGCGCGACCTCATGTGGATCGGAGAGCAGTTCCGGTTCGCGCTCGCGTCTTACGCGGCCGTCGCCCCGGACGACGGCGGGCGCGCGCCGAAGACGCTGGAGGAACTGGTCAACGACCGGCGCGGCGAGTCGAACCGTCAGCACCTCAGGCGCGTCTACGTCGATCCGATGACCGGCAAGGCGCAGTGGGGTCTGGTCAAGGACGCGTCGGGCGGCATCGTCGGCGTGCACTCCCAGTCCCAGGCAAAGCCCTTGCCCCGTGACCGCCTGTGGCCCTTCAATCCCTCCTGGGCGAAGGCCCGGCGTTACGCCGACTGGGTCTTCTCGGCCGGAGTGACCGGCAGGTTCTGACGAAACGCCGGCCATCTCGGCACGGCCGGTCCTTCCCCGCGCCGGGCCGCTCCACGGCCGCCCGGGCGCAACGTCAGAACGCCTGCTGATAGCGCAGCATTCCGAGCAGTTCGCTGGGGGCTGACGCTTCGCCGAGGGCGTGCTGCCGCAGGATTCCCGAGACGGTGAGAGCCGCCATCTGCTTCGGCAGGGGAAGCACCCACGCAGCCTCGTACAGGCGTTCTCGGGCGCTGCCCGCCAGCGACACCGTTTCGCGCCGGTACTGCACGTTGCCGCTGCCGTCCGTGACCGGCACGTCGAACAGCAGGGAACCCGAGCGCACGGCCATCGGTTCCGACAACGTGATCGCGAAACGGTCTCCCTGGGCCAGCGCATTGAACCGTGTCACGCCGATGCCCCAGCCGGTGAGCGACATCGCGGTGCTGCCGGTCACCAGGCTCGCATCGCGGTTGGTCTGCGATCCCAGATAGCCCGCGGTGAATTGCGCGCCTGCGACCCAGTCTTCGGAAAGGCGCGAGGCCGCCTGCAGCGTGACCGTCTGCGTGGCCCCGGTCATGCCGCTCAAGCTCATGAGTCCGTAGCCCTGGCCGCCGAACAGCGATTCGCGCTCGGACAGGCTGGCGACCTGCACGCCCACCACCGTGCGGCCCTCGTCGAAGGCGCGGTTGAGTTCCGCCATCGCGAGCGTCTGCTTGAGCGCGATGCCGCCCGAGATGCCGAGTTGTTCCGCAACCGCGTTTCCGCCTTGCGTGGAGGCGATGCCCAACTTGAGGTTCCATCCGCGCGACAGATCCATTCCGATGCCGCCGCTCTGCGCCAGGGGGCATCATGCCCAGCACGGGGTTCTGCAGCCCCTGCGCGTGCATCTGGGTCGACACGGTATCCATGCCCTGCAGGCCGAAGAATCCGTTCATGCCGCCCGTCCCCATGCCGAACTGCATGCCGTTCTCGAACTTCTGGATCCAGGCCGCGCCCAGCACGGCGTTGGCGGAACGGAAGCGGTGCTCGTAGTTGAACAGGCTCTGCGTCTCGAAGCCGTCGGCGCGCTGCAGATCGGTACGGGTTTCCGCGGCCACCATCAGGCGAGAACCCAGGGGGTCCAGCGTCTTCTCGGCGAACTGCATCTGCCGGTCGGAAAACGGTGCGAGTCCCTCGAACCCTGCGGCGCGGGGCGTGACCACCGATGCAGAGACATCCTGAGTGAAGTCGCGCTGGAAGCTGTCGAATACGATGGGATCGAGCGCGCCGCTTGCAGCAAAGGAGGACACCTTGGCGCTCCACACGGGGGTGGTGGCGAGCAGCGTTCCCTGGGTGCTGAACGTCCAGGTGCCGGAGGCGGTACGGGTGCCCGTCTGGCCGACCGGCTGCATGGCCCGTTCCGCGTTGACCAGGCCATGCCCGTAGACGGGATCGATGCCTCTGGCGCCCAGGTCCGTGGCGGTGGCGAAGATGATCTGGCCGACCTGGGAGGCCCGCAGGTTCGGCCAGCGGCTCTTGATGAGGGCCGCCACGCCGGAGACGACGGGCGTGGCCATCGAGGTGCCTGAACCTTGAACGAGCGCGGTGTTGGACGTGGCACCTGCGCCGATCACGTTCACGCCCAGCGCCACCACGAACCAGTTCGCCGTATCGCCCGCGCGATTGCTGAACGACGCGATGGTGTTGTTCGCGTCGACGGCGCCGACGGCGATGATCGAATTGCTGGCCCAGCTCTCCTTCGCGTAGCGGGCCGGCCAGTCGGGGTTCGCCAGGCCGCGGTTGCCGGCGGCGACCACCGACAGGGTTCCCGCCGCCACCGCCTCCCGCAGCGCGGATTCGCCGACCGGAGCAGGGCCGCCGAGACTCATGTTGTGGATGAAGGCACCGGCGCTGACGCCGTTGCGCACGGCGGCGAGCAGCGTGCTTCCCGACGCGGACCATCCGGTCGAGGCGCTCATGGCCTGACTGGAGATCACGATCGCATCCGGGGCCACCCCCACGAATCCCTGCAGATTCGCTCCGCCGGCTGCGATGGATGCGACGAATGTCCCGTGACCGTGCCCGTCGGTGGCGCCGGAACCCGCCGGCGGACTCGAGCGCGTCATGTCCCGCGAGGCGCTGACCAGCACGCGTCCGGTGGCGAATTCCGTATGCGTCGCCCGGACGCCCGTGTCGATCACGTTGATGCGGACGTTCCGTCCGGTGATGCCCTGATCGTGGACAGCCAACGCGCGCGAGTGCGAGGCCGCGTTGGAGATCGAGCGTTCCTGGGCCTTGGTCAGGGAGAGGCCGGCCGTACCGTCGGAAGTTGCCTCGGCCGAATGGACGGCAATGGGCGCCAGGGCGGTACAGGCGCCGGCAACGGCGAGGGTCAGGACTCGGCGGGAGGGACTGGGCATTCGGTTTCCTTTGGCGTTGTGTGCGCAATCGCGCAAAGGCATTCCCGCGGTGCCGGGAGATCACGAACTCCCTGCTGGCAACCCCGCTGTCGTGGGCGAGTACGTCGCCGTTAGACCGGAGGTTTTGCGTCGCTGCCTTTCGGCAGGTTTGCCCTTGTGCAGGACGCGGCATGAGGGGTGCGTCCCGCGCGCGGCATTGCAAGATCCGTGCATGTGATGCCCTGGCAGCCGTCTCCCATGGGCAGAGCGCGCAGCTCCGGGAGGTCCGACCGCACTGCGGGTGTGGTGACGTCTCGGACATCGTTGCCGGAATTCGTCACCACGCCACGGAAGGCATGCTCCCTGCGAATGGCTGCGCCTGTTGGGGCTGCGTCCCAGGTTCGACAGACTCGCCCGCGCGTTCTCGAGATGCCGCCTTCAGCTTTCAGCATTGCTGCCGATCAAGCGTTGAACTGATTCTCTGTCGAGCTTTTTCCGCGTCACCACATGGCCATCGTTCTCGTCCTGGATCCTTCGCATTCGCGCAGCGCGTTCACTCTGCGGGCCATGAGGGCCATGGGACACGACGCCCGGGTGCTTCCCGACATCCGATCGATCATCGAATCCGTGGCACGCGATCACCCCGACGTCGTCGTTCTCATCGATGCTCCGCCGCGTCTCAACGCGCTGGACTTCGTGGAATTGATCAAGCTGGAAACGGGCAGCCTCGAGGCCTCCCTCATCATTCTGGCCGGCGAAGGCAGACGCAAGGAGGCCACCCAGGCCGCCGATCTCGTCCTGCCGCTGGCCGCCACGGAAGAACTGCTCACCAATGCCGTGCGGCTCGTGCTGCAGGGACGGGCACACGAGGATCCCGCCAGCGGCCGGCGCAGAGGGCCCGACGATACGCTCCTGCTGCGATCGCGATCTCCCGACGAGCCGCCCGCCGCATCGGGTTCGAGGGAGCGGCCTTCGCGTCCGAGCTACGCGGACGACGCGGACCGGACCATGGTCAACGGCTACCGGGTCATCAAGCCCCTCGGCCGCGGCGGCATGGCCATCGTCTATCTCACGCTGCACGAAGCGACGGGCGAGGAGCGTGTGCTCAAGCTGCTGCCCATCAGCGAACACGATGGCGGCGACATGGTCCAGCGTCTGATCAACGAGGCCGTTCTGCTCGCGCAGGTGGAGCATCCCGGCGTCGCGCGCATCTATGAGCACGGGTTCACCGAGTGGCACGCCTACATCGCGATGGAGTACCTGCCGGGCGGCGAATTGCGCGCCGCCATGGGCAGGCCGTTCCGCCAGGAGGTCGCGCTCGATGCGCTCGCCCAGATCGCCGCCGCGCTCGGCGCGGTACACGCAGCGGAGATCGTGCATCGCGATCTGAAGCCGGAGAACGTCATGCGCCGGCGCGACGGGTCGTACGTGCTGGTGGATTTCGGCATCGCCCGCCAGGAAGGCGTGCAGTTGAGCTACGCCGGCACGGGACAGGTCGTGGGAACCGCCAGCTATCTGGCTCCCGAGTATCTCAAGGCCGGCAACAAGGTCGACCACCGGGCCGACCTCTACAGTCTCGGCGTCATGCTCTACGAGATGCTCACGGGCCGGAAGCCGTACGAGAGCGACAATCCCGTGCGAATCCTCGACATGCACGTGCATGGGCCCGTTCCCCGGCTGCCGCCATCGACCGAGTGGGCGCAGCCCCTGCTCGATCGCATGATGGCCAAGAATCCGGAGGAACGATTTCAGAACGCATCCGAACTGCTGGAAGCCATCTCGTCCGTGAGCGGGCGCAGTTCCGGCGGCAATCTTCAGGAACCGCGAGTCGCATGAATCCCCAACCCGTGACGGACGCCGCGAAGCCGGAGCACGCCGTGGCAGTGCTCGGCTTCAATCCCACCGAACAGAGGGTGCTCGCGAGCATCTTCGACATGTCCGCCAGACGCACGCCGAAGTTCGTGCGGCAGCTGGACGAGACCGGAACGCCCGACGTCTTCCTGGTGGACGCCGACGACGCCAACGCGATGACGGCCTTGCAGGCCTGCAACCGCGAACGCAGGATCCCGGTGATCCTCATCGGCAAGCACGACCAGGGCACCGGCTGGCCGCGGCTGTCGCGGCCGCTGCAATGGGCCCGCCTGTTCGTCGCCTTCGATCTCGCCGTCCGCCCGCGCAGCGAACGCCCGCCGGCGGCCGCACGCAAGGCGACGGATACGGATGTCATTCCCGGCGGCATTGCAAGGGCACTCGGCGTGCCGGTGGCGGAGCCGCAGTTCCGGCGGGCGGCGGACGGCGTGATCACGCACCCCATGCCCACGGGAGGGGCGGACGCCCGACGCAAGACAGGCGCGACGCCGCGCGCGGCCGAAACACCGAAACAGGTTCCCCAGGAAGATGTGGTCCTGGTGGTGGGGGAAGATCCGGCCGTGATGGACATGCTTCGCGCACGGCTCGGACCTCTCCGGCTTCCGCTGCACGTGGCGCACAGCGGCGACGAAGCGCTCCAGCTCTCCGCGCATCGCCACTACTGCTGCATGTTCGTGGCGGTGGACTCGGCCGGGCTCGACGGATACCAGGTGTGCAAGGTGGTCAAGACGCGCCGCACGGCCAAGCCGACGGCGGTCGTACTGCTCGCCGACCACGGTTCGCCGCTCGACCGCATCAAGGCCAAGATGGTGAGCTGCGATGCCTATCTCGACAAGCCGCTGGACGACGGACGTCTTCTCGAAGTCATTGCCCGCTACGTTCCGGCCGTGGCGCTCGCCTGATCACCGGCCGCGGCCAGTTCGGAACGCCCCGGACAGAGCGGCTCATTCCAGCGCGCGCAGCACCACTTCCGTCACGTCCTTGGAAAGTCCGGCGTGATCACGCACGCGTTCCAGCGCGGCACGCGCGTGCGCCTGCCTCCCCGCGTCGTACTTGCGCCAGCGATCCATGGCACGGGCCAGCCTCGAAGCCACCTGAGGGTTGAGCGCGTCGAGCTGGGTGACGAAATCGGCCAGCAGTGCGTATCCCTGGCCATCCGCAGCGTGGAATCTGACCGGGTTGTGCTGACAGAAGCTGCCGATCAGGGACCGCACGCGATTGGGATTGCGGATGTCGAAGTCGGGATGCCTGGCGAGCGCGCGCACTTGCGCGAGCGTCCCGGGAAGACGCGACATGGCCTGCACGGCGAACCATTTGTCGAGGACCAGGGCCTCGTGCTTCCAGCGCTCGTGGAAGCGTTGCAGTGCCGGCTCCCGTTCCGGACACTCCGCGTTGGCCAGCGCCGCCAGCGCGGCCATCGCATCGGTCATGTTGTCCGCGCCGTCGAGCTGAGCAACGCACACGGCCACGATCTCGTCGTCCTCCAGTTCCATCAGATAGCCCAGGCACAGGTTGCGCAGAGCGCGCTTGCCGGCGGATGCCGCATCGGGGCTGTAGCGGCCCGGCACCGCCATCGACCGGAAGGTTGCCAGCAGCGGTTCGCGCAGCGTTTCGGCCAGGTGCTGGCGAAGACGTACGCGCACGATGTGAATGGCCTCCGGATCGCACGTTTCCATCTGTTCGCCGACGTACGCCTCGGAGGGGAGCGAGAGCACTTCGGCCGCGAAGGCGGGGTCCGACGGCGCGTCGGCCAGCACACGGCCGAAGGCCTCGACGAAGCTCTTCGGAATGTCGTACGCCTTGCCGGCCTTGCGCTGCTCGACACAGCGGAGGATGAGACCCAGCGCCAGGCGCTGCCCGGCTTCCCAGCGATTGAACGGATCGCTGTCGGATGCGAGGAGCAGCGCGAGTTCCTGCTCGCGGTAGTCGTACTCGAGCACCACGGGCGCCGAGAACCCTCTGCCCAGCGAGGGCACCGGACGCGCCGTGACGTCCGCGAAGTGGAAGCTCTGCTCCGTCTGGGTGACCGACAGCACGCGCGTAGCCGGGCCTGCGCTGTCCTCGCCCACGAGACGCAGCGGCAAGTCGCGCCCGTCCTCGCCCACCAGTCCGACAGCCAGCGGAATGTGGAGTGGCTTCTTGTCGGGCTGCCCCGGCGTGGGTGCGCAGTGCTGGCGGACATGAAGCGTGAAGACGCGGGCCCGATCGTCGTACTCGGACCGGATGGCGACGCGTGGAGTGCCAGCCTGGTCGTACCAGCGGCGGAAATGGCCGAGGTCGACGCCGCTCGCGTCCTGCATGGCCTGCACGAACTCGTCGCAGGTCACCGCCTGGCCGTCGTGCCGCCGGAAATACAGATCCATGCCGCGCCGGAAGGCATCCTTGCCGATCAGCGTGTGGATCATGCGCACGACTTCCGCGCCCTTCTCGTACACCGTGGCCGTGTAGAAGTTCGAGATCTCCATGTACGACTGCGGACGGATGGGGTGGGCCATCGGTCCGGAGTCCTCGGGGAACTGCATGGCTCTCAGGCCGCGCACTTCCTGGATGCGCTGGACCGGCCGCGAGTACGTGTCCGAGCCATACTCCTGGTCGCGAAAGACGGTGAGGCCTTCCTTGAGGGAGAGCTGGAACCAGTCGCGGCAGGTCACGCGGTTGCCGGTCCAGTTGTGGAAATACTCGTGCGCCACCACGCGGTCGATGTTGAGGTAGTCCGTGTCCGTCGCGGTGTCGGGACGCGCCAGCACGTACTTGGTGTTGAAGACGTTGAGCCCCTTGTTCTCCATCGCGCCCATGTTGAAGTCGCCCACGGCGACGATCATGAAGCGATCGAGATCGAGTTCCAGGCCGAAGACTTCCTCGTCCCAGCGCATGGACCGCTTGAGGGCATCCATGGCGAAGCCCGCCTGATCCAGTTTTCCGGGCTCGACGTAGACCTGCAGGAGCGCCTGCTTGCCGGAGCGTGTGACGAAGTGATCTTCCAGCACGTCGAGTTTCGCGGCCACCATGGCGAAGAGGTAGCAGGGTTTGGGGGAAGGGGTCTTCCCACCGTGCGAAGTGGCGGCCGTGGGGTTCTTCGCCTTCCGCGACCAGATTGCCGTTGGAGAGCAGCGCCGGATAGCGCGCGCGGTCGGCGTGCAGGGTGACCCGGTAGCGGGCCATCACGTCCGGACGGTCGAGGAACCAGGTGATCCGGCGGAAGCCCTCTGCCTCGCACTGGGTGAAAAGGCCATCCTTGGACTTGAAGAATCCCATCAGCTTGGTATTGCCGAAGGGGTCGACCTGCGTGGTTGTGCGCAGGGTGAACGCATCGGGCACGCCGGCAATGGACAGCCGTTCGGGTGTCACAGCGTATTCGGACGAGGCGAGCGTCCTGCCGTCGATCTCCGCGGACAGGAGCGCAAGTTCGTCGCCATCGAGTTCGAGGGCCGCCGCGCGCGGCGCCCTGGCGTCGGGGTTGCGCCGTATCGCCATGGCCGCCCGGACGATCGCGTGATCGGTCTGGATGTCGACGTCCAGTTCCACGGTGTCGATGAGGAACGGGGGAGGCGTGTAGTCCTCCAGGCGGATGACGTTGGGGGCGGGATCTCTCATGGATGATGTCGCTCGTGCAGGATGTTGTCGGGGCATGCCGCCGGACCCGGTAGAGGGTTCGACGGCGCGAATGCGGTTGCGTTCAGTCCGCCGGTGAGGGATGCGCTGCGGCGAAGAAGCCGGCCAGCAGCGAGCGATCGAGCCCGCTCATGCGGGAGACCACGGCCGCGGAGGCCAGCGCCCATTCGGCGGCGCAGTGGGCAAGCACCGCGCCGCCGCCATCGCGGATCTCGGCGCGGGTCGTGGCCCGCTTTCCATCGCGCGACACGATCCATGCCTCCAGTTCCAGCGGAGTGGCGGTCGGCACCGGCTTCACGAACTCCACGCCCATCCGGGTCGTGAGCCCCAGACGTCCCGAGTGCAGGATGATCGCCCAGGCGGCTGTTTCGTCCAGCAGGGTCGACACGATGCCGCCGTGGGCGATGCCCTCGATGCCGCAGTGCCGGTCGGAGACGGAATGGGAAGTGCGGCAGCCCTCGGCGGTCCGCTCGAAGCGCAGATGGAGTCCCAGAGGGTTCCGGGGGGAACAGCCGAAACAGTGGCCGGGCCAGTCGGGAAGGGTCGCGTTCACGGTGAGAGCGGAGAGGCAAACGTGAATTCTAGGGAAGAACCGACGGACGTGGGCAGGCCGATCGGCCTCGGGATCGGGGCAGGACTGCCAACGCTGCCGGTGCCGGTCTGCGGCGTGACGCACGTGCGCTGGCCGGCCTTCAGCGGTCCGGGCGCCTGACCTGAATCAACCCGCGGGCCGCCGCTGCTGTGGCATCCTTCCGGCTTCGAAGTTCCGGCCCGGGAATGCACCTCATGAATCCTGAAGTCAAAGCCTTTTTCGACGCGGGTACCTGGACTCTCACGTACGTCGCGTGGGATCCGGACACGCGGGATGCCGTGGTGATCGACGCGGTGCTCGACTACGATCCCGCGCCCTCGCGCGTGAGCACGCGTTCGCTGGACGAGGTCGAGCATTTCATCCGCGATCGGCGGTTGCAGCTTCACTGGATTCTCGACACGCACGCCCATGCCGATCATCTGACCGGATCGCAGGAGATGAAGACCCGCTTTCCCGACGCCAAGGTGGCCATCGGCGAGCGCATCCGCGAGGTCCAGGCCGCCTTCAAGCCGGTGTTCAACCTCGCCCCGGACTTCCCCACCGACGGCAGCCAGTTCGACCGGCTGCTGCAGGATGGCGAGATGATCGAGGCGGGTGCCCTGCGCATCCGAATCATCGCCACCCCCGGGCACACACCGGCATGCGTCTCGTTTCTCGTGGGCGACGCGGTGTTCACGGGGGACACCCTGTTCATGCCGGACTATGGCGTGGGCCGGTGCGACTTCCCGTCCGGAAGCGCTGAGACGCTGTTCGATTCCATCACCGGGCGGCTCTACACCCTTCCCGACGAAACGCGCGTGTTCGTCGGCCACGACTACCAGCCCGGGGGGCGGGAGGTCCTGTGGCAATCCACCATCGGGGAAGAGAAGCTCCACAACGTGCAGCTTCCGGCGAAGAGCACGAAGGAAGCCTTCGTGCAGTTCCGGCAGGCGCGGGACAAGCGGTTGAATGCGCCGCGCCTGCTGTATCCCAGCCTTCAGTTCAACATCAACGCCGGCCGCTTGCCTGCTCCCGAAGGCAACGGCATGCGGTATCTCAAGATCCCGTTCCGCAGCTAGAGAAAGTCTGATACCGATCGGACCTCCCGCAGTCACCGATGACGGGGTCGCGGGATATAGCCCGCGTTCCGCACGAGGCGAACGGCGGAGCCGCCGTGTGTCCGGGCGGGTGAGGCGGGCGCCGGTCCGTTCGCCGCCGGCCGGGCCGGGCCTCAGCGCGGTTCGTAGAAGTCGCAGTCGCCGCCGGGCAGCAGCATGGCGCCGGGGGACCACGTGCCCGGGGGCGTCAGGCGCCGGAGGTGGGCCGTGAAGCGGGTGGGCCGTGCCGGAAGGGACGGCGCCGCGTGGGCACGGGTCGGCGCCAGGGCGAGCTGGGTGGCGCCTTTCTGATCTCTGTCGGTCATCTGGAACATGGGGCTCAGGCGGTCAGCGTCCGGGAAGGGGCGGACGTGTCTTCGGTTCGGATCTCGGCTCGTTCGGACGCGACACGGACGAGCAGCTGACGCAGCTGCTCCATCGGCAGAGGCTTGGAGAGATGGCCGTCCATTCCCGCCTCGACGCATTTCTCGCGATCCCCGGGCAGGGTGTCTGCCGTAAGCGCATAGATCGGCACGCGTGTCTGGCCCTGGGCCTTGGCGCGCTGGCGGATCTGGTGCGAAGCCTCCAGTCCGTCCATGTCGGGCATCTGCAGATCCATGAGGATCAGATCGAAGTCCTCTGCCAGCGCGGCGGTGACGGCATTGACACCGTTGTCGGCGAGCGTGACGTCCTGGCCCAGCCGTTCGAGCATTCTCCGGATGAGCGCCTGGTTCACCGGATTGTCCTCCGCCACGAGCACGCGCAGACGCGGCGGCGAGGCGGCGCTCCGGGACAGTTCGACGACACGGCCGCCCGTGCCATCCGCCGCGGTGCGGGAGTGATCGATGGCGAAGCGCGCCTCGAAGTGGAATTCGCTGCCTGTGCCCGGTGCGCTTTCCACTTCGATCATGCCGCCCATCAGCGCCACGATCCGCGCCGAGATGGCAAGACCGAGCCCCGTGCCTCCGAACTGCCGGGATATCGACGTATCGGCCTGGAAGAACGCCTGGAAGAGCTTCTGTCGTGTCTCCTCGCTCATGCCGATGCCGGTATCCCTCACCGAGATGCGCAGCGTGACGTTGTCCGGTCCGCCGCGGCGGAACGCGACGGCGGCCTGAACGCTGCCGTTCGCGGTGAACTTGACGGCATTGGAGAGGAGATTGAGCAGCACCTGACGAAGCCGTTTGGGATCGCCGATGAGACGTTCGGGCACTTCCGGAGTCACGTTCCAGGTGATGTCGAGACCCTTGCCCCGCGCTCGCAGTTCGACCGTCTGCACGCTCTGGCGCAGCAGCTCGCGCAGGTCGAAGGCCACGCGGTCCAGATCGAAGCGCCCCGCCTCCAGCTTGCTGTAGTCGAGGATGTCGTCCACCACGGCAAGCAGCGCGTCGCCGCAGCTCTGGGCGACTTCGAGGTGGTTTCGCGTTTCCGTGTCCAGCGGATTGCCCAGCGCCAGTTCGGTGTGTCCCATGAACCCGTGGATGGGGGTGCGGATCTCGTGGCTCATGTTGGCCAGGAACTCGCTCTTGGCCTGGGCGGCGGCGAGCGCCTGGTCGCGCGCCTGCACGAGAGCGGTGTTCGCTGCCTCCAGCTCGTCCTGCTGGGATCGCAGCGACGCCGCCATGGCGGCCAGCGAGCGCGAACGGTCCCGCAGGCTCAGGGCAAGCCATGTCACCCACGCCGCAAGGCCGCTCAGGAGCACGCCCGAAACCGCGATGAGCAAGCCGCTGCCGTGTGCCACCGCCGCCTCGAACTGCGGGGTGGACGACAGGTGCAGGGTCCACGTCCGCCCGCCGATGGCGAAGGGGGCCATGCGTACCAGCTGCGCCTGCCGCAGGGCGGTCTCGTCGGGGGCCGGCTCGCTGTCGTAGAGCATTTCGTCCCGGGTGGGCTCCAGGCCGTCGAACACTCGCAGGTGGACCTGTTCGCGCTTGGTGCCGAGCGTGGCGTTCAGCAGGTCCTGCACCCGGAAGGCGCTCGCCACGTAACCCACCAGCGCCGCCTGCCGGCTTCGGACGTCCGGCGGCATGGCGCCATCCCGGTAGACGGGGTGATACATGATGAAGCCGGGCAGGGGGCGGTTGTCGATCACCAGCAGGACCTTGCCGGTGATCGATACCTCGCCGCTGTCGCGGGCGCGGATCATGGCCTCGCGCCGCGCCCCTTCGGAGAACATGTCGAACCCGAGGGCCTTGACGTTCTCCGGCACGAAGGGCTCCACGAAGGCGATGGCGGTCTGGGGACGGCGATCGCTTCTTGTCCACACCTTGTACTGGGGGTGTCCCTTCGACCGGATCTCCCGCTCGAAGACATCGAGACGGTCCGGGTCCACCCGGGGCACCCAGAGGAACGTCTGGACTCCGGGGAAACGGTCGGGGATCTGCAGGCTCCGGTAATACAGCGCCCAGTCGCCGCGGTCGAGCCCGTCCTCGACGAGGGCGACGCCCGCGCCACCGCGCAGGATCTGCGCGTAGGCATCGATGCGCTGCTCCAGCCGCGTCGTGACGTCGGTCACCACCCCGTCGAAGCGGTCACCGATGGCCACGTCGGTCTGCACCTCCACGGCCTGCCACACCGCGAACGACAGGGCCAGTCCGCCGAGCAGGACGGCCAGCGGTGTCACCCAGCGGCGACCGGAGGACGCAGGCGGGAGCACCGTGGCGGGGCTGGAGCGGGCAGAACGCGGCATGAACGTGTTAACGGCCTCGCGTTCCCGTTCTGTAGGGATGGTCAACCGCGCTTCCGCCCGCGCCGCCGTGGACGGCGCGGGTATGATTCCCGGGCCGCATGTGGGCTGCCGGCCACAGCCACACGGCCACACTCACTGTCCCCGCCGCCTGCCGTTGCAGGGCGGTCGGTGTTCACGGGCCAGACCTTTCCCGGGAGATGAGCCGGCATGGAATTCCGCGCCGCAGTGCTGAACGAGGTCGGCGCGCCGCTCGCCGTCCAGACGCTGGAGTTGGGCGAACTGGCTGCGGACGACGTGCTCGTGAAGATCCGGGCGAGCGGTCTGTGCCATACGGACCTCGAGGTGATGCAGGGCTCGCTGCCGTATCCGCTGCCCATCGTCCTGGGCCACGAGGGTGCGGGCGTGGTGGAGGCCGTCGGCAGCGGAGTGACCGGCGTCCGGCCGGGCGACCACGTGATCCTGTCGTGGAATCCCCACTGCGGCCACTGTTTCTACTGCGAGCGCGACCAGCCGATTCTGTGCGAGCCGTTCACGCGCCATCAGCCGCGCGGGCTGCTTCTCGACGGGACCACCCGCCTGCGCCGTGGCGGCCAACCCGTTCATCACTACTCGGTCACCTCCACGCACGCGCAGTACACGGTGGTCCCGCAGTCGGGCGCGATTCCGATTCCGCGCGAGATGCCGTTCGACCGCGCCTGCATCATCGGTTGCGGGGTGATGACGGGTGTCGGAGCCGTGGTCCGGAAAGCGCGTCTGGAAGCCGGAGCGAGCGTCGCGGTGATCGGTTGCGGGGCCGTGGGGTTGAACGCCGTGCAGGGCGCCAGACTGGCGGGTGCGGGCCGGATCATCGCCGTGGACGTCGATTCCGCGCATCTGGAGCGGGCAAGGCAGTTCGGCGCGACGCATGTGGTGGACGGTTCGTCGCCCGATGCGGTGCAGGCGGTGAAAGCGCTCACGGAGGGACGCGGTGCCGATTGCGTGATCGAAGCCGCGGGCCGTCCTGCCGGGTTCCGCCTTGCGGTGGAAGCCGTGCGTCCCGGCGGCCAGGTCGTGTGGCTCGGGAAGGTGAACGCGGACCAGGAGGTGACGTTCCGCTGGGGGTCGCTGATGGGCGAGCGGCGCATCGTGCGATCCAGCTACGGCGATGCGAAGCCGCGGCGCGATTTTCCGTGGCTCGTCGGGGAGTATCTCGCGGGGCGTCTGCTGCTGGACGAACTCATCACCCGCCGGATCGCTCTCGACGAGATCAACGAAGGGTTCGCTTGTCTCGCACGGGGCGAAGGCATCCGGACCGTGGTCATGTTCGATTGAACGCCCCTGGCGGAAGGCCTGCCCGATGAATGCTCATGCATCTGCACATCCGCCGGCGGCACCGGACCACGTGGAGGCGCCGCATCGCGTGGCCGAACTGGGGGAGCTCGTCCTCGAATCCGGCGAACGCATCTCCGGCTACCGTCAGTCGTTCGTGGTGCATGGAGAGCCCGATGCGCAGCGTTCGAACGTGGTGCTCGTGTGCGCGTCGCTCACCGGAACGCATCACCGTCTGGATTTCCTGATCGGTCCCGGCCGGGCACTGGATCCCGGCCGCCTGTGCATCGTCGCCACCGACCCGATCGGCAACGGTCTGTCCACCTCGCCATCCAACAGCCAGCGCCAGCCGGGGATGCGGTTTCCCCGCTTCACCGTGCGCGACATGGTCCACGCTCAGTACCGATTGCTCTCCGAACATCTGGATGTGACGAACCTGCACGCGGTCGTCGGTGCCTCCATGGGAGGCATGCAGGCGTTGCAGTGGGCGGTGAGCCACCCGGACCGGGTCCGGGCCTGCATCGCGATGACGCCCATGGCGAAGACCTCCCCGTGGGCGGTGCTCGTCACCGAGACGGCCAGGTCCTGCCTCATGGCCGATCCCGCGTGGACCGGAGACGGATTCCGGACGGAACCGGAGCGAGGCTGGCGTGCCTACACGGGGCTCATGACCGCGTTGCTGTCGCGCACACCGGCAGCCGTCGAGTCGGCCGCTCGCGATGCCGCCGAAGCCCACGCGTGGTTCGATACGCTGGTGGCCCGCAACCGGGCAGGCGGTTTCCAGGCGATCGACTATCTCTATCAGTCGTGGGCGTACGAAGCGCACGACGTCGGCACCACTCCCGGCATGACCGGCACGGAGGCGGCGCTCGCATCGATCCGGGCACGCACGCTGGTGCTTGCACCTCCGCTCGACCTGTTCAATCCGGCACACGCGGCCCGCTCGCTCGCCGCTGCCATTCCGGGCGCGCGCTTCGAGGAAATCCCTTCGGCGCAGGGCCACCAGTCCGCGACCAGTCAACGCCCCGAGGACGCGGCCTTCCTCGACCGGATGATCGCGGGATTCCTCGCGACGTGAGGCCGTCCGGGCTCCACTCGAGTATGCTCGGCGGGGCCGCGAACGGATGCGCGGCATTCCAGGGTGGGGACATCTCATGATCAAGCGGGTCAGCGGTTCCGGCATTGCCGTCCTGCTCTCGGTGACGATCGCTTCGATGGCGGCGGGGGCGCGGGCAGAGGACGATTCTCCGCAGCCGCTCTCTGGCAGCTACCAAGGGCAGGTGCTGAACGGCGACGACTTCGATCCGGTGCTGACGGCGTTCTCGCGCAATGCCGAGGGGCGGTGGAGCGGCAGCTACGCGATCGGGGAGGAAGAGGGCATCGAGACCGGCACACTCGACGAATGCGGCTGGGAGGCGGCCTATCTGCTGAGCTGCACGTGGACAGACCGGTACGGGACCGGGAGCGTCCGCCTGCTCTTCTCGACCGACTACCGGATCTTCCGCGGATTCTGGGGGACGGACCCCTCCGATACCCGCATGGCGTGGGATGGTGTGAAGCAGTGAGCGGGACCTCCGGCTGAATTCCGGAGGCTCGATCCGCATCGACGTCACGCCGCTGGCGGTGCTATCTTCGTCTGCCCTGCCATCGGGTGGAGAAGGAGTGCGCCATGCTGGAACTGAGACCCAACTGCGAGTGCTGCGACCGCGATCTCCCGCCCGGCAGCACGGATGCCCGCATCTGTTCCTTCGAATGCACGTTCTGCGCGGACTGCACCGATGGCGTGCTGGGCGGCCGCTGCCCCAACTGCGGCGGCGAACTCGTTCCCAGACCGCGGCGTCCCGACACGAAGCTTGCCGCCAATCCGCCGTCCTCGATCCGCGTGCACAAGCCTGCCGGCTGCGCCCGGGTCTCCTGAGCGCGCGGCCGGGGAACGCCGCATGGTCGAAATCACAGGGTTCGATCACCTCTATCTCGCCGTATCCGACCCGCGCAGGTCCGAATCCTTCTACGACCGCGTGATGCCCGCGCTCGGGTTTCGCCGCAACGCCTTCACGCTCGGAGGCGATCCGCACGTCCAGTACTACAACCGGCATTTCGGCGTCGTGCTGCGTCCGGCGCGCTCGGCCGGAGCGCACGACCCGTACGCGCCCGGGCTGCATCATCTGTGTCTTCGGGTGGAGTCGGCCGACGATGTGAAGCGCGCGGCGAACGAATTGCGCGCGCTGGGAGTCGACGTGGAAGGGCCCGAACTGCATCGGGAATACGCTCCGGACTACTGGGCCGTCTTCTTCACCGACCCGGATGGCATCCGGCTCGAGATCACCAACTACAGGCAGGAGCGGCGCGACCGGCACGACCGCTGGAACGACCTCGAGCAGGTCTGATCCGCTCCTCGTTGCGCCCAGCCAGCCGGCCAGCACCTGCGCCGTTCCGAACATTCTCGCGAGGACTCTCATGAATCTCATGCAAACACTGGGGCTCGATGTCCCGATCATCCAGGCTCCGATGGCAGGCGCACAGGCCGGCGCGCTTGCGGCCGCCGTGTCGGCCGTGGGCGGGCTCGGGTCCGTCGGCTGCGCCACCCTCAGTACGGAGGGTATCCGCAAGGAACTGGAGATCATTCGCGGACACACGGACCGCGCGTTCAACGTCAATTTCTTCTGCCATGAACCGCCTCTCCAGGACGACGCGCGCGAGGCCGCATGGCGGGAGCGGCTGGGCCCCTACTATCGCGAGTTCGGCATCGACGCTTCATCCATACCGGCAGGCCCGGGCCGGGCCCCGTTCAGTGCCGAGGCTGCAGAACTGCTGGCCGAGGCGCCTCCCCAGGTCGTCAGCTTTCACTTCGGGCTTCCGTCGGCCGGACTGCTGGCGCGGGTGAAGTCCTGGGGTTCGCTGGTGATCTCGTCCGCCACCACCGTCGACGAAGCGCGCTGGCTCGAAGCGCATGGCGCGGATGCCATCGTTGCGCAAGGCGTGGAAGCCGGGGGCCATCGCGGCATGTTCCTCACCGACGATCTTTCCACGCAGATCGGCACCCTGGCGCTCGTGCCGCAGATCGTGCGGGCGGTCCGGGTACCGGTCATTGCAGCCGGCGGGATTGCCGATGCCGCGGGGGTGCGGGCGGTCCTGGCTCTGGGCGCATCGGCAGCCCAGATCGGCACCGCCTATCTCAGGTGTCCGGAATCGACCATCAGCGACATCCATCACGACACATTGGCCAGCGACGCCGCGCGGCACACCGTGCTCACCAACCTCTTCACGGGCCGTCCCGCGCGCGGCATCGTCAACCGGTTCATCCGGGAAGTGGGACCCATGAACGAGGCGGCGCCGAGGTTTCCCCTCGCCACTTCGGCCATCACGCCGATACGCGCGAAGGCGGAAGCGGCGGGCAGCGGTGACTTCTCACCGTTATGGTCGGGTCAGAACGCCACCGGCTGCAAGGCAATCCCCGCCGCGGAACTCACGCGGGAACTGGCCGGGCTCTGATCAACGCGAGCGGCCGCGACGGCGGTTCGGCGGAGGGGCGCAGGCCCGGTTCCATTGAGCCGCCGACTTTTCCCGTGATACGGTCGGCGTTCCGCCAACCATGGAGATCGCCGTGGAAGAACGCAGCGCGCTTACCGTCTCGGGGTGGATCGGTGTGATCGTCGTGCTGGTGCTCGCTGCGCTGGAGTGGCACCTGTGGCGTCACGCCGTGTTGTCGGTCGCGTCGGGCGCCGTTCCGGGTCCGTTGTCCTTTGCACCGCCGCTTCTGCTCGGCGCGATCCTTCTGCTGGCGCTCAAGGGTTTCGTGATCTTGCAGCCGAACACGGCTGCGGTGCTCACGTTCTTCGGCAAGTACGCAGGCTCGGTGCGCGAGGACGGGTTCCACTACTACAACCCGCTCTGCCGTCTGCAGAAGCTTTCGTTGCGCATCCAGAATCTCGCCACCCCGACGTTGAAAGTGAATGACGCCAACGGCAATCCCATCGAGATCGGGGCGGTCATCGCCTGGCAGGTGAGCGACACGTTCCGGGCGATGTTCGAAGTGGAGGCGTACTCGGAATACATCCGGGTCCAGTCCGAGTCCGCCCTGCGGCAGGTCGCCGGCTCCCATCCCTACGACGGTCCGAACCGCAACGCCACCCTGCGAGGAAACGTGCAGGGCACCGCGAAGGAACTGATCGAGACCATCGAGCAGCACGTGGAACCGGCCGGGCTGCGCGTTCTCGATGCGCGCCTGGCCCATCTGGCGTACGCGCCCGAGATCGCCATGGCGATGCTGCGGCAGCAACAGGCGCAGCAGGTCGTGGCCGCCCGGCAGACGATCGTCGCGGGCGCGGTGGGCATGGTGGAGATCGCGCTGTCGCAGCTCGAATCCAGAAAACTCGTGCAGCTGTCCAACGATCAGCGCGCCCAGCTGGTCACCAATCTCATGACGGTCCTGGTGGGCGAGAACGAAGCGCAGCCCGTTCTGCAGATGTCGACGGGCTCGGCGGCAAGCGCTGCCTGAGGAGAGACCGACCATGAAGTGCGTGCTGATCACCGGCGCTGCCGGACTTGTGGGGGGGGTGCTGCGCGAGCAACTGCGTGGCCGCTACCGCCTGACGCTTCTGGACCTGAAACCGATGCCGGATGCCTGCGAGGGCGAGCGTGTCCTGCAGGGTGACATCGGCGATCCGGATGTGCTCGCCCTGGCCATGGCCGGCGCGGACGCCGTGGTCCATCTGGCAGGCGTGCCCACCGAGGCGCCGTGGGAGGCGATACGCGATGCCAACATCGACGGTTGCTACCGTGTGGTGGAGGCGGCGCGGCAGGCGGGGGTGGGGCGTTTCGTGTTCGCGTCGTCCAACCACGCGATCGGCTTCTACTCGCGGCGGCAGACGCTGGACGAAAGCAGCCTGCCCAGGCCCGACACGCGCTACGGCGTGTCGAAGGTGTTCGGCGAGACCTTGCTGAGCTTCTACGCCGACAAGTTCGGCCTTGCTTCGGTGTGCATCCGCATCGGCACGCTGCTCCGTCCGGATGCGCCGGCCGAACGGCGCCACCTGTCCTCGTGGATCAGCCACCGCGACCTCGGGCAACTGGTCGAGCGAGCCATCGAAGCCGACGTGCGCTACGAGATCGTCTACGGGATGTCGAACAACGCCCGGCGGTGGTGGAAGGACGCCGCCGCCGAGAGGCTCGGCTACCACCCGCAGGACGATGCCGAGACGTTCGCGCCCGAACTGGAAGGTGTCGACGGAACCTGTACGGATCCTCTGGCCGAGACGCTCCAGGGCGGCGTGTACTGCGTCTGGGAACGCGACGGCTGAGCGGCGATTCCCCCGCCGCGCGAATCTCGCCGCCCTCGCAAACCGGCGCGATCCCGCCATCCGATCGCTCGCGCATCACTCCGGGAAGGCGACCTCCATGGCGGTTACCGGTACGTGCGTGTTTCGCGACGACACGGTGATTCCTGTCAACACATTCCCCCTCCGGGCGGGACGCCAGTTGCGTGCTTGCGCAGACCGACATGGCGTCGAAGATGTTAATGATGTGTTACATGCATTAACATACGATGCTCATTCCCACGGAAGGGCGCCAGGTCGATGATCGCGCTGAAGGAAGCCTGGGACGCAGGGCTCTTGCGTCGCAACCACTGGTTGCCGAACATCGTCTCGGGCGTGATCGTGGGCGTGGTGGCGTTGCCGCTTGCCATGGCGTTCGCCATCGCCAGCGGGGCCAAGCCCGAACAAGGCCTCTACACGGCCATCATCGCGGGCTTTCTCGTGTCGGCCCTGGGCGGCAGCCGCCTGCAGATCGCCGGGCCCACCGGCGCATTCATCGTGATCCTCGCGGGCATCACGGCCAGGCACGGAATCGACGGTCTGCAGATTGCCACGCTGATGGCGGGCATCATGCTGCTGGCCATGGGGCTCGCCAAGATGGGCGCGGTGATCAAGTTCATTCCTGCGCCGGTGATCGTGGGCTTCACCGCCGGCATCGGCGTGATCATCTGGGTGGGGCAGTGGAGCTACTTCTTCGGCCTGCCCAAGGTCGCCGGCGAGCACTTTCACGAAAAGCTCTGGCACCTGATCCAGGTCTTCCCGCAGCTGCATGTCACGACGACGGCTCTCGCGGTGGGCAGCCTGCTCATCGTGATCCTGTCGCCCCGGGTGCCGGGCCTGCGCCGGGTCCCCGGGCCGCTCGTGGCCATGGTGGTGGCGACCGCGCTCCAGTCCTTCCTCCACTTCGACGGCGTCACGACCATCGGCAGCGCGTTCGGCGGCATTCCCCAGGGTCTGCCCACGTTCTCGCCGCCCGAGATCACGCTCGCGCGCATCGTCGAACTGATCGGACCCGCCTTCACCGTCGCCATGCTGGGCGCCATCGAGTCCCTGCTGTCCGCCGTGGTGGCCGACGGCATGGCCGGGACCAAGCACGATTCCAATCAGGAACTCGTCGGGCAGGGTGTGGCCAACATCGCCGCTCCGCTGTTCGGCGGCTTCGCCGCGACCGGCGCCATCGCGCGAACGGCCACCAATGTGCGCAATGGAGGCACCGGTCCCCTCGCGGGCATGACCCACGCGGTGACGCTGGTGCTGGTGATCCTGTTCCTGGCGCCGCTGGCGGAGAACGTGCCTCTCGCGGCGCTCGCCGCCATCCTGTTCGTGGTGGCCTACAACATGAGCGAGCTGAAGCACTTCGCCCACATGGTGCGCCGCGCGCCGCGGGCGGACGTGGCGATTCTCCTCATCACCTTCGGGCTCACCGTCTTCGCGGATCTGGTCGTTGCCGTCAACATCGGGGTGATCCTGGCGACGTTGCAGTTCCTGCGGCGCATGGCGGCTTCCGTCGAGGTGCAGCCCCTCGGCGATCAGGAGATCGCGCAGGAACTCGACCGGGTGGGCATGACGGAGCTGCCGCCCGGCGTACTGGTCTACGGCATCGACGGCCCCTTCTTCTTCGGCGCGGTGGAGCAGTTCGAGAGGGCGCTCGCGCAGACCCACACGGATCCCCGGGTGCTGGTGATCCGTCTTCGGCGCGTCCCGTTCATGGACATCACGGGTCTCCAGACGCTGGAGGAAGTCGCCGACAAGTTGCGAAAGCGCGGCGTGCGCGTCTTTCTGTGCGAAGCGAATGCCCGGGTGAGGGCGAAGCTGGAGCGCGCCGGCGTGCTGGAGGCGCTGGGAGAAGGCAGCTATGCGGAGGAGTTCTCGGAGTGCCTTCGGCGTTCCGCCGCCTCCGCGGGCCGCAAGGATCTGCCGGCAGGTGAGCAGGCCTGACGGAAGCGAATGTGGTTCTCAGCGGGGGGGCTTGCGGGAGCGCGTCGCGTAATCCACGCCGTTGCGCTCGAGATAGTCGCGGATGAGCTGCCGCACCACTTGCGAGGGCGTGAGGTCCTGGGACGCGCAGAGTTGCTCGAACGCCTTCTTCTTCACCGGGTCGATGAGGATGGTGAGTCGAGCAGTCTTGTTTTCCATGCAGAACCCGGCTTCATGTTAATCACATTAACATTCTATGCGAACGGAAGACGGCTTGCACCCACGCGCAGCAGATCCGGCGGTCGGCGCTCGACCGGCCACTGAGCGGTGAACCACATGGAAGAACCGGCCGCCGCGACGCATCGAGGCGAGCGAACCGCGGCTGCCGAATCGGGCTACCTCAGCATGTCGGCCGCGGTTCTGGGCGAGCACGGCATGGTCCGCCTGCGGGAACCCCTCGACGCGAAGCTGTTCGATCTCGCCGTCAGGCTGCTGGATGGCACGTATCCGAAGCCCTTCGTGATCGATCACGAAGGCATGCGCAGGCTGCACTTCAGCCTTGCGCACATCCAGAGCGAGATGCGCATCGCGGAGCCGGATGCGCTCTGCGCGGCCTACACCCAGGCCATGATGACCTTCGTCCTCCTCCGGCCCCGGCCCCGCCACGTGATGCTGATGGGGCTCGGCGGCGGCTCGCTGGCGAAGACCTGTCACCGCCATCTGCCGGGCGCTGCGCTGACGGCGGTGGAGATGGACGCCGACGTGATCGGATTCCGTGACCTGTTCTGCATTCCGCCGGACGATTCGCGCTGGCGGGTCGAACGAGCCGAGGCCCATGAATATCTCATCGCCGCCAGACCCCGGACGGACGTCATCCTCCTGGACGTGTACGACAGCAAGGGCCTCTCCGCCAGCGCGGACAATGCCGGCTTCTATCGCGATCTCCGCGGCGCCTTGCGGCCCGGCGGACTCCTGGTCGCGAATGTGCTCGGCTCGAGCGACCAGGGCGATGCGCATCTTGCGCTGATCGGCGAGGCGTTCGACGCGAGGCCCTGGATTCTCGAGGTCCGGGACGAAGACAACCGCATCGCCTTCGCGTTCGCCGATCCGCCCGGGCGCGTCGATTGGCCGGCGGCGCGTCACCGGGCGCTGGAGTGGTCGGGACGCCTGGGCTTCGACCTTGCCGCTTACGCTGATCAGCTCCGGCGCCGCTGGGCCTCCCGCGAGGAGGCCCAGGACTGAACGACGAGCATCAGCGCTTCTCCTGCCACACCTCGGCCACGCGGGCGTCCCGGCCGCACGAAGTCCGGTAGAACTTGTAGCGGATCGGATTCTTCCGGTAGTAGTCCTGGTGATACTCCTCGGCCACGTAGAACGTTCCGGCGGGAGCGACTTCCGTGAAGATCTGCGTGAACCGGCCGCTCTTCTCCAGCGCCGCCTTGCTCGCTTCTGCGGCACGCTTCTGGGTGTCGTCCTGGTAGAAGATCGCCGTGCGGGACTGGCTGCCCGAGTCGCAGAACTGACGGTCCTTCACGGTCGGATCCACGTGATGCCAGAAGTGATCGAGCAGCTGGTCGTACGTGACCTTCGTCGGGTCGTAGTAGACGCGCACTGCCTCCGCATGGCCCGTGCCGCCCGCGCTCACCTGCTGGTACGTGGGGTCGCGCGTCTGCCCGCCCGCATAGCCCGACTCGGCCGACAACACGCCGGGCAGCTTCTCGAAGTCCGCTTCCACGCACCAGAAGCAGCCGCCGGCGAAGACGGCCGTCGCGGTGGAAGGCGGCTTGGGTGCGGACTCCTTCGCGACGATGTCCGCGTGGAAGAAGGCAGCCGCCGCCAGCACGACCCCGCCGATGAACGTGGTGCCCCAGAGCAGGATCTTCATGTGCGCAGCCCCGGCATCGGCTCGCCCCTGGCCACGAACTGCAGGGCGAGCCCGTTGTTGCAATAGCGCTTGCCTGTCGGCTTCGGCCCATCGTCGAACACGTGGCCCTGGTGTCCGCCGCAACGCGCGCAGTGGTATTCGGTGCGCGGCCATACCAGCTTGAAGTCGCGCTTCGTGCCCACGGCGCCGGTCCTGGGTTCCCAGAAGCTGGGCCAGCCGGTGCCGCTCTCGTACTTGCGGTTCGAGTCGAAGAGGGGCAGGAAGCAGGCTGCGCAGACGAACGTCCCTTCCCGCTTTTCCTGATTGAGCGGGCTGGTGTGGGGGCGCTCCGTGTCTTCCTCGAACAGCACGGCGTAGCGGTCGGGAGGAAGCAGGGACTTCCACTCGGAATGGGATTTCCTGAGAGCCGAGGGGGAGCCGCGGTCACGGATCCGAGCATTCCGCCGAATGCGGCGGACAAGGCCATCAGACCCAGAAATCGACGTCGACGCATGATGAACCTCGATGGGCCGGGAGCCCGGTTTGATCGTGGCTCGTTATACGAGTTCGCCCCTGCCCTGGATTCAGCTTCGTGCCGCCGTGACCGCCTCGCCCGTTCCCGTGGCCGGACCGGCTGCAGGGGACGTCGCCCGCACGGACAGATAGGTGACCACCACCGAAAGGAACGTGCAGGCGCCAAGGAAGTACAGGGCCATCTCGAAGCTGTGCGTGCTGTCCTTGATCCAGCCCACCACGAACGGCCCGAAGTACCCGCCGAGATTTCCGATGGAGTTGATGAACGCCATGCCGGCGGCGGCAGCGGCACCCGTGAGGAACAGGGACGGCATGGGCCAGAAGGTCGGACGGCAGCCATAGACGCCCAGAGTCACGATCGACATGGCGGCCACGGTCCAGTAGGACGAACTCAGCCAGCCGGCCGCGAAGTAGCCGACGGCAGCCACGGCCGTCGCGGCGATCAGGTGCTTGCGGCGTTCGCGCAGCCGGTCCGAGGAATAGCCCCAGGCGATGAGCCCGATGATGCCGATGGTGTACGGAATGGCCGTGACGAAGCCCGTGGCGAGGTTGGAGAGCCCCAGGGACTTCACCATCTGCGGCATGAAGAACACGATGCCGTAGCTCGCCGTGACGTTGGTGAGATAGATGATGGACAGCGCCAGCACTCTCGGGTCCTTCATCGTCTGGAACATGGTGAGCATGCCGTGCCGTTCCACATGATCCCGTTCGGCCTGCAGTTCGGATTCCAGCCACTCGCGTTCCTCGGGTTCCAGCCATGCGGCTTCGCGGGGGCGGTCGGTCATGTACTTCATCACCACGAACCCCAGGAGCACCGCCGGCATGGCTTCTATGATGAAGATCCACTGCCAGCCCTTGAGACCCCAGATGCCGTCCATCTGCAGGATGACGCCGGAGATCATCGACGCGAGCGCGTTGGACATGGGCACGGCGATGTACAGGACCGAAATCGCCCGCCCGCGGTACTCCGCCGGAAACCAGAAGGTGAGATAGAAGATGATACCGGGGAAGATGCCCGCGCCCCAGCCGTACATGTAGGCGGAAAGACCCAGGTCCGGGTTCATCGTGAGCGCCGCGAACGAGACGTTCGTGCGGTCGATGTACGCCACGAGATAGCTCGCCACCACGAGCGGCAGCAGGCGCCAGGAGACTTTCTTCAACACCTGGCTGCGGCGTTCGGGCGACAATGGCGACTGCATGAGACCTCCTCGGGGCGGGTTGTGGTGCAGCGCCGGTGCGCCAGAACGTGCCTCGGCGCCAGCGTTCGTCCGGCGGCTTCCGGATCCTGGCTGGCCCGAGCCGGCGGACCGTAACACGCACCCGGCCGGGGACTCAATGTGCGGTGCACCGTGCCGCCGCACGGCAGCCATCCCTGAACACGACAAGAGGACGCCCCATGGCCGAATACACGCTGTACTGCTTTGCCGAATCCGGCAATTCGTACAAGGCCGCGCTGATGCTCGCGCTCACGGGCGCCGACTGGGCGCCCGAGTGGGTCGACTACTTCGGCGGCCAGACGCGCAGCGCATCCTTTCGCCACGACGTGAGCGAAATCGGCGAGGTCCCGGTACTGAATCACGGCGGCGAACTGATCTCGCAGTCGGGCGTGATCCTCGACTACCTCGCCGAACGCACCGGAATGTTCGGTGCGCGCAACGCCGCGCACAGGCGGGAAATCTGGCGCTGGATCCTGTTCGACAACCACAAGTTCACCTCCTACTTCGCGACCCTGCGTTTTCTCGCAGGCTTGCAGAAGGCGGGCGACCCGGCGGTCATCGCCTTCCTGCGTCAGCGCGTGGAGGCGAGCCGTGTCATCGTCGAGAACCATCTCGCCGGACAGCCGTTCCTGGCCGGAGACGAGCCGACGATCGCCGACATCTCCGCCGTGGGCTACCTCTACTATCCCGAGCACGCGGGCGTCGAACTGGACGCCACGCCGAACATCGAGGCCTGGACGCAGCGCATCGCGAGCCTGCCGGGGTGGCGGCCGCCGTACGAACTGATGCCTCGCGGTCCCGTGGCAAGCCGTTGAAGCGGAAGGCCGCAAGCGAATCTTCCGACAGGAGCAGCACATGAACACGACAGCAGAGGCACGACCGCCGTTTCCCCCGTTCACGCGCGAGACGGCGATGCAGAAGGTGCGGATGGCGGAGGACGCGTGGAACAGCCGCGACCCGCAACGCGTGTCGATGGCATACACGAAGGACAGCGCGTGGCGCAACCGGGCCGAGTTCCCCGTCGGCCGGCAGCAGATCGTCGAATTCCTCGTGCGCAAGTGGGCACGCGAGCTGGACTACCGCCTCATCAAGGAACTGTGGGCCTTCGACGGCAACCGCATCGCCGTCCGGTTCGCGTACGAGTGGCGCGACGACGCCGGCAACTGGTACCGCTCGTATGGCAACGAGAACTGGGAGTTCGACGAGCATGGGCTGATGGCACGCCGCTTTGCCAGCATCAACGATCTGCCCATCCGCGAATCCGACCGGCTCTTCCGTTGGCCCCAGGGGCGGCGTCCCGACGATCATCCGGGGTTGTCCGATCTGGGGCTGTAAGTGATCTGTCGAACCGTCTTGCAAGAGGAGGACTGAATGATCGCCGTCATCTTCGAAGTCTGGCCCGCCGAGGGGCGGATGCAGGAGTACCTGGACCTGGCTGCCGCGCTGAAGGCCGAACTGGAGCACGCGGAGGGCTTCATCTCCATCGAGCGGTACTCCAGCCTCACCACGCCCGGCAAGTACGTGTCCCTGTCGTACTGGCGCGACGAAGCCGCCGTACGCGACTGGCGCAACCGGGCTGGTCACCGCATGGCCCAGGCCAAGGGCAGGGCAGGCGTGTTCGCCGACTATCGCCTGCGCGTGGCGGCCGTCGTCCGCGACTACGGCATGGAGGAGCGCGCCGAGGCCCCGCAGGACAGCGTCGCCATTCACGGGTGAAGCCGTCCCCTCCATGCTGAGCTGCATCGCCGTTGCCGGGTATCGCTCGTTGCGCGAACTGGTGGTCCCCCTCGCGCAGTTGAACGTGGTCACGGGTGCCAACGGCAGCGGCAAGTCCAATCTCTACCGGGCGTTGCGGCTCCTGGCCGACGCGGCGCAGGGCAGGGTGGTGACATCGCTCGCTCGCGAGGGCGGACTCGAGTCGGTGCTGTGGGCGGGGCCGGAAGCCATTTCGAAAGCCATGCGGCGCGGCGATCAGCCGGTGCAGGGCACGCCGCGCAGCAAGCCCGTGAGCCTGCGTTTCGGGTTCGGCAGCGACGAGTTCGGTTACGCCATCGACCTCGGCCTGCCGACGCCCTCGCTGTCCGCCTTCTCGCACGACCCCGAGATCAAGCGCGAGTGTCTGTGGAACGGACCCTGGATGCGGCCGTCCGGCGTGCTGGTGGAACGGCACGGGGGCGTGGTGAAAGTGCGCACGGAGGGTCAATGGTCCGTCGTCGCGCAGCACATTGCCACGTTCGACAGCATGATGACCCACGGCGTCGATCCGCGGCTCGCGCCCGAGATGCTGCTGTTGCGCGAGCAGATGCGCCGCTGGCGGTTCTACGATCACTTCCGCTCGGACCAGGACGCTCCGGCGCGCATCCCGCAGATCGGCACTCACACGCCGGTGCTCGGTCACGACGGCGCCGATCTGGCCGCCGCCGTCCAGACCATCCGGGAAATCGGCGACACGGAAGCGCTGGACGCCGCGGTCGAGGACGCCTTTCCGGGTGCGAGCGTGTCGGTGCATGGCTCGGCCGGCCGCTTCGAACTGCGCATGCGCCAGCACGGCCTGTTGCGGCCGCTGACGGCCGCGGAGGTATCCGACGGAACGTTGCGCTATCTGCTGCTCATCGCCGCACTCCTGAGCCCGCGTCCCCCCGGGTTGCTGGTGCTGAACGAACCGGAGACGAGCCTGCATCCCGATCTTCTGCCCGCGCTGGGCAGACTCATCGTTCGGTCGGCGAACCGCGCTCAGGTGATCGTCGTGTCTCACTCCCCGCGGCTCATCGCTGCCCTGCGCGATGCCCCCGGTTGCAACGAACTCACGCTGGAGAAGGAGCTGAGCGAGACACGGCTCGCGGGTGCCGACGACCTGGAACTGCCGGCGTGGCATTGGCCGGCCAGGTGAACGGAAGGACCGGGAAGCCTGTGACTACTGACGCCTGCGACGGACACGACCGGCCCTCGAGAAAGGAACCGTGAAGGCGCGCGCGGGATTCATGAATCTCATGAGGCCCGGATCATCCTTTTTCCCGTTGCTCCGCAGTGCGCTGGGGAGCAGCCTGACGCTGTGGGCAATCCGGCGACTCCGGACGCAGGTCTGCCGGTGGTACACCACGAACATCAAGACGACGGAGGTCACCATGAAGCTCAACTGGCTGGTGGGCGCGCTCGGCGCCGCCATTGCAGTTTCCGCCCTGGCGGAAGATACGGGAATCGCATTCCCGGACGGATACCGGAATTGGTTTCACCACCGGTCCACCGTCAACATGACCGGGCATCAGCCCGAGGGCAATGTCGGACTACAGCATGTCTATGCGAATCCCGCCGCACTGGAGGGATTGCGCACGGGCAAGTTCGCGGATGGAGCGACCTTCGTCGTCGACCGCTTCAAGTACGAAGACGCCGGAAACAACAGCCTGGCCCAGGGTTCACGCAAGGTCATCGCCGTGATGGTGCGCAACTCGGCCCGGTACCCCGAGACGGGCGGATGGGGATTCGAGGCATTCAAGGGCGGCGATCCGTCACAGCGCGTCGTCAAGGACGGAGGCAAGGCCTGTTTCGCGTGTCACGTCCCGCATGCCGACAACCACTACCTGTTCTCGAAGAACGACAAGCCCTGATCGCGAGAGGACCCCGGGAGGGGCCCCTCCCGCCCACGGCAGGTTTCCGTCATGGCCGGCGGGCCTGCCGGCCGCCCGGGTTCGATCCGGGGTGCTGCCTCACTGCCCGGCTGGGTGGGTGCACCCGGCGGGCCTGCGTGACTGCCTGCGGAGGGCTCGGCGACTTCCCACGTGGCGTTCCCTCTCGAATAACACGGACAGTCCACCCGGTCGGCGACGCGCGGCACCCCTTGCCTGCACCAGAACACGGACTGGCGGATTTCCGCCACGACGGCGGGAATCATGGTGCCGAAGCGGCAGGTGCAGCAGATTGCCGGGATGAGTTCCATGCGGGCACGGGAAGGTGAATCCATGCAGGCATGGTAGGCAGGCGGGTGGCTCAGCAGATGAGCCACCCGGAGAACTGGCGGGTCTGGCGCGTGCGGGTCAGTTCTTTCCCCACGAATCCCGCAGCGTCACCGCACGGTTGAAGACGGGGCTGCCCGGCTTCGAATCGCGCAGGTCAGCCACGAAGTAGCCGTGGCGTTCGAACTGGAAGCGGTCTTCGGCCTTGGCGCTCGCCAGTCCCGGCTCCAGCCTGGCCCGGATCGAGCGCACCGAATCGGGGTTGATCTGGGTGAGGTAGTCCGTGTCGCCCGCACCGGGCGATGCCACGGTGAACAGCCGGTCGTAGAGGCGGATCTCCACGTCCAGCGCATCGGCCGCGCATACCCAGTGGATGTTGCCCTTGACCTTGTACGTGTCCGCCCCCGGCGTGCCCGATTTGCTGTCGGGCATCACCTCGCAGTGCACGGCAGTGATGCGGCCGGAGTCGTCCTTGTCGCAGCCGATGCACTTCACGACGTAGCCGTAGCGCAGCCGCACCATGTTGCCGGGGAAGAGGCGGAAATACCCCTTGACCGGAGTCTTCCATGAAGTCCTCGCGCTCGATCCACAGTTCGCGGCCGATGCGAAAGGAACGCTTGCCCCACTCCGGCTTGTGCGGATGTACCGGAGCTTCGCACTCCTCGGTCCTGTCCGCAGGCCAGTTGTCGATGACGAGCTTCAGCGGGTCCAGCACGGCGGTGGCGCGCGGCGCGCGCTCGTTGAGGTCCTCCCGCAGGCAATCCTCCATGATCGACATCTCGATGGTGGAGTTCTCCTTCGAGACGCCGATGCGCTCGGCGAACAGGCGGATGGCCTCGGGCGTGTAGCCGCGGCGGCGATAGCCCACGATGGTGGGCATGCGCGGGTCGTCCCAGCCGCTCACGTGCTTCTCGTCCACGAGCTGGATGAGCTTGCGCTTGGACAGCACCGTATAGGTGAGGTTGAGGCGGGCGAATTCGTACTGATGCGGCAGCGGGCGCGCGAGCAGGCCGAAGTCGGCGAGCTTGTCCAGGACCCAGTCGTACAGCGGCCGGTGATCCTCGAACTCGAGCGTGCAGATGGAGTGCGTGATGTTCTCCAGGGCGTCGGAGATGCAGTGCGTGTAGTCGTACATCGGATAGATGCACCACGCGTCGCCCGTGCGGTGGTGGTGCGCGTGCCGGATCCGGTAGATCACCGGGTCGCGCATGTTGATGTTGGGCGAGCGCATGTCGATCTTGAGCCGCAGCACGTGCGCGCCGTCCGCGAACTCGCCCGCACGCATGCGGCGGAACAGGTCCAGGCTCTCGGCGACGCTCCGGTTGCGGTATGGGCTCTCCTTGCCGCCCTCGGTGAGCGTGCCGCGCAGCTCGCGCATCTGCTCGGCGCTGACCGAGTCCACGTAGGCGAGGCCGTGCTCGATGAAGGCCTCGGCGAACCGGTAGAGCGTCTCGAAGTAATCGGAGGCGTAGAAGAGATGTTCGCCCCAGTCGAACCCCAGCCAGTGCACGGCGTCCAGGATGGAATCGACGTACTCCTGCTCTTCCTTGGTGGGGTTGGTGTCGTCGAACCGCATGTGGCACGCGCCGCCATAGTCGCGGGCCGTCCCGAAGTTGAGGCAGATCGACTTGGCGTGTCCGATGTGCAGGTAACCGTTGGGTTCCGGCGGAAAACGCGTGCGGATGCGTGCGGGGTCCGGGGTGCCGCCGGCCTGGACAGCCGCGGGACCGGGCCGGCCGCTCCACAGCCGGTCGGAAAACGCATCGCGGGCGAGATCGGCGTCGATGATGTTGCGGATGAAGTTCGAAGCCGGCGCCGGTGCGCCGTTCGGTTCGGGTTTGCTCAACTGGATGTTCCTCGGAAATGCATCGCCGGAGCCCTGCCCGGCTCGAAGCCCGCTATTCTAAAGGCTCGCCTCGACCGTGGCCCGTCCGTGCAATACTCGCCGCCGTCCCACGAAGAGCGCTTCATGCGCCCGCCATGCAACCCGCCTCCTCCTATCTCATCGGGCTGATCGGTTCCGGCATCCAGGCTTCCCGTTCACCCGCACTGCACGAGCACGAAGGCGCCGCATCCCCGACGCGCCCCGGAACCGTGTCGTGCAGCTCGGTGCCGGCGGAGCAGGGGCGGCCGTGGCGCATGCGGCACTCACCCTGGGCACGCAGCGTCTGCACCTCTTCGATGTGACCGAAGATCGTGCCGCGCGCCTTGCGGATGACCTGTCCAGGCGCTTCGGAGCAGGCCGCGCCCTCGCCGGAGGCGACCTCGCTGCCGCGATGAGCGAGGCCGACGGGCTCATTCACGCCACACCGACCGGCATGGCCAACCACCCGGGTCTTCCGCTGCCGGTCGAACTGCTCGGACCGGATCTGTGGGTGGCGGAGATCGTCTATTTCCCGCTCGAGACGGCGCTGCTGAAAGAGGCGGCACGTATCGGCTGCCGCACACTGCACGGCGGCGGCATGGCGGTATTCCAGGCTGTCGAGGCCTTCCGTCTGTTCACCGGCATCGTGCCGGACGAGAAGAGAATGCTGGACCACTTTCAACGGATGATCGGAACCTGACCGTGTCGCAGACCCCCTTGGTGAACCCTCCCTCGCCCGCACGCAGCCGGGCCCGCCTCGGCGTGCTTGCGCTGCTGGCGACCGGGACCATGATCAACTACCTCGACCGCACGGTGCTGGGGATCGCGGCGCCGTCGCTCACGCAGGAACTGGGGTTGACCGCAGCGGTCATGGGCATCGTGTTTTCCGCGTTCTCCTGGACCTACGCCGCGGCGCAGATTCCCGGCGGCGTGTTTCTCGACCGTTTCGGCGCCCGGCTCACCTACTTCCTTTCCGTGGGCCTGTGGTCGGTCTTCACATTGCTGCAGGGACTTGCCACTGGCCTCGGTTCGCTGCTCGCGTTCCGGTTCGGACTGGGCGTCACCGAAGCACCGTGCTTCCCCACCAACAGCCGGGTGGTGAGCACCTGGTTTCCGCAGCACGAGCGGGCCAGGGCGACCGGCGTCTACACCGTAGGGGAGTATCTCGGACTGGCCTGTTTCAGCCCCCTGCTGTTCTGGCTGATGGGTCAATACGGATGGCGGTCGCTGTTCCTCGCCACCGGCGTGGCCGGCATCGTCTTCGCGTTCGTCTGGTGGTTCCGCTACCGCGAACCGCACGAGAGCCGCACGGTCAATCAGGCAGAGCTCGACTACATCGCGAAGGGCGGCGGTCTCATGGCCCCCGGCGCGGCGGCAGGCAGCGGTTTCTCGTGGGCTCGCGTGCGCGCGCTGCTGCGGCAGCGTCAGATCGTGGGGGCGTGCCTGGGCCAGTTCGGCGGCAACTCGACGCTGGTGTTCTTTCTCACCTGGTTCCCGACGTACCTGGCCACCGAGCGCCACATGGGTTGGATCAAGATCGGGTTCTTCGCGGTGATGCCCTTCCTCGCCGCGGCGGTGGGCGTGATGTTCGGCGGCTGGGTCTCAGACGCGCTGCTGCAGCGCACGGGGTCGGCCAATGTCGCGCGCAAGGCGCCCATCATCGCGGGGCTGCTGGGCGCATCGACGATCATCCTCGCCAACTACGCGCAGAGCGATACGCTGGTGATCGCCATCCTGTCCGTCGCGTTCTTCGCACAGGGCATGACGGGCCTGGGCTGGACGCTCATTTCGGACATCGCGCCCAAGAATCTCATGGGTCTCACGGGCGGCATCTTCAATTTCGCGGCGAACCTGGCGGGCATCGTCACGCCGCTGGTCATCGGCTTCATCGTCGCGGGCACCGGATCCTTCCACTTCGCCCTGGCGTATGTGGGCGCGGTGGCGCTGGTCGGTGCGTTGTCCTACATCTTCATCCTTGGCGACGTGAAGCGACTGGAAGTGGACTGACAGTGGATTGACGGTGGCGGCCATCGACCCACTCGCGCATCGCGGCCGACGAAACACCACGTGTCAACAAGCCAGCACCGGAAACGGTCGTTCCTCGATACGTCGACTGCGAAATGGCCACCGCGGTCGATCGCTCAGGGAAGTGCACGAGAGGCCACCATGTCGATCCTGGTCATCGAAGCACGCGGATGCGCCGCCCAGCGGGAGACGGTCCGCCACCCGCCAGCGCTATCGCTCAGCCGGCCAGGAACGGCTGACCCGCCATGGCCTGGGCGAACGTGTACACCACGAATCCGCCGTACACCAGGGTCACACTCCAGACGCCCGCCTTGCTCCAGTCTGACCCTCTGCGGACCAGCAACGCCCCGGCGAGCGGGAGGAACTGCTGGGCGTGGGTCGCCCAGAAGTGCGCCACACGCAAGTCGCCCCCGGTCCGGGACCAGCCCATCAAGGGCAATCCGCCCACGTCCGAAGGGGTGCCGCCTACCCAGTGGCCTTGCCCGGACGCCATGAATCCCGCGAACGCGAGCGTACCGGCGAAGGCGAGGATCGATCCCAGTACCAGCGACAGGCGGAAAGCCGGCGCGAGGGGGACGCTGCGATCCCGTGCCAGCAGTATTCCCTGAACCAGCAGGCTGGCCGTGAGACCCACGGCGCCAAGGCCCGCGATGCCATACAGCACGCTGGCGACCGGCGATCCCCGGTTGAAGTGCGATGCCTGTCCCGCCGCCGACATGCCGATGATCCAGACGAGTTCCAGCGTGATGAACATGGTCGTACCGTAGACGACGTAGCGACCCGCGAGGGAACGACGGGCGTCCGGGCCGAGATAGCCGGAGAACCACGCGAGCGTCCACAGGTAGACCCCGATGGCGACCAGGAACTTGGCGGGTTTCACCCACACGCTGATCCCGTGGACCGTGCGCGTGTCGATGTAGCCGGCGAGTGCGATCGGGACGAGTGCGAGGAAACAAATGAGGCCCACGGACGAGAGGAAGGGCTGCCGGCGGGCGAGTTCGCGCCAGAAGGGGATCTCGAACGATGGCGGGCGCAAGGTTTCGGCAGGGGCGGCGAGGACGTTCATGCGGGATGCTCCGGGGCGAAGGTCAGGGGCGGACGGCAGCGGTGTCGTGCCTGGAATCGAGTCGCACGGTCCGGCACGCGAGGAACGCGGCCCAGCCGAGCGGCCCGAAGAGGAAGGTCAGGACGAGGCAGGGAACGAGAACCCACTGGGCCAGCCCGATGCGGCGGGCCTCCTCCCGCTCCCACGTCCCGACCAGCAGGTCGAAGGCCAGGTAGTGGATCCATCCGGCGAGCAGCAGTCCCGGGTGCTCGAACAGACGGGCGACCCCGGCAAGCGACTGGAAATCGCCAGTCCCCGAAGACCAGTACGAAAGGATCAGGGCGATGTAGAGTGCCGTCAGCACCAGGGCGACGGCGAGAGCGACCGGACGCGCGATCCGGAAGCGAAGCGGGACCGCGGCCAGGGCGATCCAACCGGCAAGGGCCAGAGATCCGGACATGGAGAAGAGGGATTCGTGCATGTCGAACTCCTAAATA
Source organism: Betaproteobacteria bacterium (assembly GCA_016713305.1). NCBI lineage: Bacteria > Pseudomonadati > Pseudomonadota > Betaproteobacteria > Betaproteobacteria bacterium. The sequence goes on along the minus strand of JADJPK010000031.1, from coordinate 763,910 downwards.
GACAGTGTCTAGTTGAGGTGGGCGAACGGTACCGGCTAAACTAGACAGTGTCAAGAACGAAATTGCCATGGCGGACACGGCCGGGGGTCGGCCGTTGCCGTGAGGCGCGAGGAAGAGGAAATGCCGAGAACGACACGCGCTCGCGCCGGGGAGGCGCCCTACCACCACGGGGCGCTGCGCGACGCGCTGCTCTCGGCCACCGAGTCGGTGCTGAACGAGTCCGGACTCGAAGGGTTCACGCTGCGCGAATGCGCGCGCCGCGCCGGCGTGTCACACGGCGCCCCGGCTCACCATTTCGGCGACGTTCGCGGGCTGCTGTCCGCGTTCGCGGCCCAGAGCTTCGACCAGTTGGAGGCGCTCACGCGCCAGTACAGGGAGGCAGCTCAGCCGGGAGCCTACGAGCGACTCGTGGCCAACGGCCTCGCCTATCTCGACTATGCGCTGGCCCACCGGGCGCGGTTCCAGCTCATGTTCCGCAGTGACCGCCTGGACTTCGCGAACCCGGACCTGCAGCGGTCGGCCTACCCCGTCTACCAGCACTTCGAGTCGTGCATGCGCAACGTGCTGAAGAGGGCAGGTCGACCGGACGCCGATCTGGCGCCCTGCGTTCAGTTCGCGTGGTCACTGGTGCACGGTCTCGCGACGCTGATGCTGGACAACAACCTCTTTGCGTCGCAGGTGGGCGATCACGAACACGCGCGCGAACGGTTCATCGACATGATGCAGCGGGCGCGCAGCGTGTTCGAGCGGTGACGGCCTCGGCGGGCGCTCGCTGCGGCCGCCGGGAGAACGCCGGGGCCCCTGAAATCAGACGTAGGCCGGACCGTCGATGAGCGGATGCCGGACGAGAAAATCCTCGTTCACCTCCACGCCCAATCCGGGACCTTCCAGAGGCCGGACGTTGCCGTCGCGGCCTACGGCGAACGGCGTGTCGACCAGCTCGTCGCGGAAGCGGTTGTTCCGGGAGACGTCCGCCTCGAAGTAGCCCCCGTTGTCGATGGCGCACAGGAAGTGCACGCAGGCCGCCATGTTGAGGCCGGTCATCGAGGTGTGCGGATGCACCGGGATCTTCCGAGCCGAGGCCATTGCCGCGATGCGAAGCACTTCGGTGATGCCTCCTGACTTGGACAGGTCCGGCTGCCAGATCGTGATGGCCTCGCACGCCTGGACGTGCTGGAACTCGTAGCGCGTGTAGTGGTTCTCGCCGGCCGCGAGCGGCGTGCGTCCGAATCCGCCTGCGAGGCGATAGCTGTGGTAGTCGTGAGCGGGGAAAGGTTCTTCCAGCCAGCCCACGCCCAGCGCGTCGAGCTGCGGCATCGCCGCGCGCACGGCCGCCACGTCGTACCCGGTGTTCGCATCGGTCAGGATCGCGAGATCGTCGCCGAAGGCTCGGCGAACGGCCTCGATGCGCTCGATGTCGTTTTTTACGGTGTCGCCGATGCGAAGCTTCACTGCGCGATAGCCGGCCTCGACGTGCACGCGCGCCTCCTCCACCAGCTCGCCGGGCGGCTGGTAGCCGAGCGACACGCCGCCTGCGTATGCCGGAATGGGGCGCGAGGCGCCCCCCAGGATGCGATAGAGCGGCATGCCGGCCGCCTTGCCGCGGATGTCCCACAGCGCCATGTCCAGTCCCGACATGGCGAGACACGTGCCGGCCCCCATGCCGTGACTGCCCAGCTGCTTGTCGTAGATGCGCTTCCACACACCCACCACGTCCGCGGCATCCTGCCCCATGGTGAGCTGCTTCACCGTGCTTTCGACCAGCCGCGCCACGGCGCCCGGGGCGCGGCCGTGATGCGCCTCGCCGTAACCGACGAGGCCGGACTCGGTCACCACCTTCACGATCACGGCATCGCGTTTGACGGCCCGCCCGATGCCAAGCGTCACGCTGTCTTCGGCGCGAACCGGGAACGAGGTGGGGAGGGCGACGATGTCGCGGATCCTCAGGCTGGAGGCGGTGCCGGCAGTGCTCATGGGGACTCCGTGGAAGGGTCAGCGGGGGAGGTCGGTCAGCAGCGAAATGTCGATCACCCGGTAGGCGGGGCCGTACGCGGCCCGGTACGGATCCGAGTGATGCACGGCGGGCCAGCCCTCGTCGCGGCGAGCATTCATGTAGGTCTCGACGTTTGCCCGGATGAACGGAATGCCGCCGGCGTCCGCCAGATCGCCCAGGCAGCCGCAAAACTTGGCGAGCTTGTCTTCCGAGCCCGCGTATTCGCAGGCGGTACGCGCGAACGCGGTAGCCAGCGCGTCGAGATCCCGGCCGATGGCGAGGTACGGCCGCACGTGCACACGCGCCAGGCGGCCATCGGGCGAGATGACGTCGCAGACCGGGTCGGCCGAGGCCGACGGCGCGAGCGACGCGGCCTCTTCACGCAGGCGTGCAATGGCATCGCCGCTCTCGATCGCGTGGGCAGGACCCAGAGCGGCCTGGTGCAGCAGTTTGTAGATGTCCGCGAGCTGCATCTGAGGGTATCGCGCCAGGTGCGCGCCGAGCAGTTGTCCGATGAACTTCATGGGCGATCCTCCGTGAAACGGATGGCTAAGACCCGCTGCGGCGTACCTGCACGCCCTCGCGGCCGACCAGATCGGGCAGCAGCCGCGTCCCCAGGCCCGGGCCGTCCAGCGGGTGGACGAAACCCTTTTCCACCCGAGGCAGGTCGGTGAGGACATCCTTGTACCAGGTCGTGTAGTACGCGCGCACGACTTCCATGATGAGCGCGTTGGGCAGGTGCGCCATCAGATGGATGGACGCGACCCACACCACGGGTCCGTTGCAGTCGTGCGGCGCCACCGGCCGCTGCCAGGCTTCCGCCAGGGCTGCGATCTTGCGTGCCTCGGTGAGTCCCCCGCACCAGCCGACGTCCAGCATGACGACGTCCGCAGCCTGCGCCTCCAGCACGTCGCGGAACGGATAGAGGCCTCCGAGCGTCTCGCTGGCACACACGGGGATCGTCGTGCTTCTCGCGTATTCCTGCAGCGTCGAGACGTCGCACATGCGGATCGGATCTTCGGACCAGTAGGGCGCGAAGGGCTCCAGGGCCCTGGCAATCTGCTTCGCCTGCTGCAGGTTCCAGAGCGAGTGGAACTCGGCCATCACCTCGATGCGACTGCCGACGGCCTTGCGGATGCGGCGGAACGGCTCCAGCGCCAATTCGAGGTCCCGTGCGGGAATGAAGCTGCCGCCGCGGTCGGCCGCATAGGGGTCGAACGGCCAGATCTTCATGGCTGTAAAGCCTTCCTCGAGCAGACTCAGCGCCAGTTCGTCGGCGCGGTGCGTGAAGGCGATCTGATCGTCGTAGGGACCTTCGGCCTGCGCTGCGGTGTCGCCCACCGCCAACTGCCGCCGACCGACAGAGCGCGTGTTGTAGTGGTAGCCCGCGCAGGTGTTGTAGACGCGGATGCGGTCGCGGCAGGCACCCCCCAGCAACTGATGGATCGGCTTGCCGGTCGCCTGACCGAAGATGTCCCACAGCGCGATGTCGAGCGCCGAGGCCGCGCGCACTTCGGTGCTGCTGGAGGAAAAGCCGAGGTAGGTCGCCATCAGCGCGCGGTTGTGCTTCTGGATGGCCAGCGGGTCCTCGCCCAGCAGCACGGGGGCCGAAAGATCGTGGATCTGCGCCTCGACCGGGCCAGGTCCGCGTGACGTCTCGCCGAGCCCGACGAGCCCTTCATCGGTGTGGACCTGCACGAGCAGCAGGTTGGGCCGGTCGGGCAGACGGATGGTTTCGATGGCGGTGATCTTCATTCCGGCTCCTCGGCGGCTCGTCCCCGGTTACTCCGCGACAATGTTCTTTTCCTTCACCACGGCGCTCCATTTGGCGCTTTCCGCACGGATCAGCTTCGCGAAGTCGGCGCCGCTGCCTCCGGCCGGTTCCAGGTCGATCTCGGCGAAGCGCTTCTGTACGGTGGCGTCGCGCATGGCCTCGTTGAAGGCTTCGTTCAGCTTCGTTACGACGTCGGCCGGCGTCTTCGCCGGTGCCAGCAATCCGAACCACGGCTTGATCACGACATCCGGGTAACCGGCTTCCTTCATCGTCGGGACGTTCGGGAACAGCCTTGAACGGGCCGTACCGGTCACCGCGAGCGGCCGAACCTTGGCGGCAAGCGCATGCGGGGAGATGGAGGGGATGTTGTCGAACATCATCTGCGTTTCACCGCCGACCAGCGCCGTGACGGCCAGGGCGCTGCCCTTGTACGGGACGTGGCGCAGATCGATGCCGGCCACGGACTGGAAGACTTCCGCGATGAGGTGGATCGACGAACCGAACCCCGAACTCGCATACGTGAGCTCACCCGGTCTTGCCTTGGCGAGCGCCACGAGTTCCTTCACGCTGTACGCCGGTACCGACGGATGCACGGCGAACAGATTGGAGATGGAACCCACCCCCATGACCGGCACGAAATCCCGCTCCACGTCGAAGCCCACCTTCTTGTAGATGTAGGGATTGATCGCGCACGTGCCGATCGTGCCCATGATCAGCGTGTACCCGTCGGCGGGCGACCGGGCCACGACCTCCATCGCCACGTTGCCCCCGGCGCCCGGTCGGTTCTCCACGATGACGGATTGCTTGAGGATCTGGCTGGCCCGCTGACCGAGGATGCGCGAGAGCATGTCCGGCGTGCCTCCTGGCGGGAAGGGCACGACGATCTTGACCGGCTTGCGGGGAAAGGTCTGCGCGCCCGGTTCCGAGAACGGGAGCACCAGTGCGATGAGTGCGATGACGATGCGGAGCAGTGACATGGTGACGTTCGGGGCTTGTTGACGGAAATGCTGTCCTCACGGAACTCGCCAGGGCTTGGAGCGGCGGGCGCCTGGGGTTCCAGCCAGCCCCTATCATCGCCCGTTTCCGGAGGCCGTGCGATCCGATATCGTGGAGCGCGCCATCCCGGATCCGCCGCCAGGCCGGCAGCGGAAGGACGCTCAGGCGGCGGAGCGTCCCTCGAACCACCGGTAGACCACGGGCAGGACCAGCAGAGTCAGCGTCGTGGAACTGATCAGTCCTCCGATGACGACGACTGCGAGCGGCCGGGTGACCTCCGAACCTGGACCGGTGGAGAACAGCATCGGAATGAGCGCCAGCATGGCCACGGTGGCGGTCATCATGACGGGCCGGAACCGGGCCAGGCAACCTGCCCGCACCGCTTCGGTCGAGGCCTGGCCGGCCAGCCGAAGCTCCCGGATCCGGCTCACGAGCACCACGCCGTTCAGCACGGCGATACCCCACAGGTTGATGAAGCCCACGGCGGCCGGCACGGAAAGATATTCGCCCGACACGAGCAGCCCGAACACTCCGCCGATCGCTGCCAGCGGAAGTACCAGGATGATCAGCAGCGCGTATCGCACCGCTCCGAACAGGAGGAACAGCAGGAAGAAGATGGCGGCGATGTTGACCGGAATGATGATCGCGAGCCGCGTCATGGCCCGTTCCATGTTCTCGAACTTACCGCCCCATTCGAGGTAGTAGCCGGCGGGCATCCGGACTTCCCTCGCGATGCGCTCCTTGGCCTCCGCCACGAATCCGCCCAGATCGCGGTCCTGGACGTTCACGCCGATCACCAGCCGGCGCTTTCCGTCCTCGCGGGCAATCTGTGGCGGGCCGTCCAGGAGCTGGATATCCGCCAGATCGCGGAGCCGGATGATCGCGCCGCTCGCGGATTTGATCGCGATGTCGCCGACGTCGCGCATGCTCGCCCGGCGTTCGAGCGGGAATCGCACCGCGAGGTCGTAGCGCCGCTCGCCTTCGAAGATCGTGGTGATGCTGCTGCCTCTGATCGCCGATTCGATGACGTCGTGCACGTCTTCCACGTTGATGCCGTAGCGGGCGATCTCCTCCCGCCGCACCTTTGCCGTGAGGTAGTTCTGGCCTGACACCCGTTCGGTGCGGAGGTCCACGGCGCCGGGCATGGTGCGGAGTATGTGGCTGATCTCCCGGCCGAGATTGCCGAGAACGTCCAGATCGTCACCGAAGACCTTCACCGCCACCTGCGACCGTACGCCCGATACCATCTCGTCCACACGGGCGGCGATGGGCTGGCTCACCGAGAACTCGATGCCGGGAAGTTTCTCGAGGCGCTCGCGAATGGCGTCGGCGAAGGTGTCCTGGGTCCAGCCGTCCGGCCACTGTTCCCGCGGGGCCAGTGTGACGATGGGGTCCGACTCGTGGGGTTGACCCGCGTCCGGCGGGCGATTCGCCGCGCCCAAGGCGGGACACGGCGCTCACGATGCCCGGGATCTGCATGATGGAAGTCAGCGCTTCGCGCTCGATCCGGATCGGATTCGTCGATGGCGATCCTCGGCACCCGGGCGATCACCGGTGTGAGCTGCCCTTCCTTCATCACCGGAATGAAGGACGTCCCAGCAGGGGAACGCAGGCCACCGCGGCGGCCATGGCGAGCACTGCGGCCGCCGCCACCTTCTTGCCGTGATGCAACGCGATGTCCAGCGCGATGACGTACGGACGCTTGAAGAGACGCAGCAGCCAGGTGTCGTGCTCCTCGCCACCCCTGAGGAAGAAGGAGCACAGCACGGGCGACAGCGTGAGCGACAGGACGAGGGAGATGGTGAGTGCGATGGCGATGGTGAGCGCGAGGGGGGCGAAAAGCTTGCCTTCCATGCCCTCGAGGCTCAGCAGCGGCAGGAACACCAGAATGATGATGCCCACGCCGAACAGCACCGGCTTGCCCACTTCGAGCGTCGCTTCCCGCACGGCGGTCAGCCGGCCGCGGAAGTTCTCCCCCGTTTCCCCCAGCCGCGAGAATGCGTTCTCGACGACCACGACCGAACCGTCCACCATGAGTCCGATCGCGATGGCGAGACCGCCCAGCGACATGAGATTGGCGGAAAGGTCGATCTGACCCATCACGAGGAACGTGACGAGCGGCGTCAGCACGAGTGTCGAGACGACGATCAGCGACGAGCGGACGTCGCCGAGGAAGAGGAACAGCACCACGACGACCAGGACGATGCCCTCGATCAGGACCTTGCCGACGTTGGACAGCGCCGCGTCCACCAGCATGGTGCGGTCGTAGAACGGGACGATGCGCAGGCCTCCCAGGAGCCGGGGTCCGCGTTCATTTCCGCAACCTTGTCCTTGATTCTCGCGACCACCTCCCTGGCATTGCCTCCGCGGACCATCTGGACGATCCCGGCGACCGACTCGGTCCTTGCCGTTCTTGACCGACGCCCCGGCCCTAACTTCCTCGCCAATGACCACATCCGCGACGTCGTCGAGTTTGACCGGGACGCCCGCATGTTCCTTGAGCACGATCCGCCGAATGTCGTCGAGCGTCTCGATGAGCCCCGTTCCGCGCACGAGGAATTGCTCGCCACCGGCGAAGAGCGCGCCGCCCGACGAATTGCCGTTGTTGAGCGATACGGCGTCAACGAGATCGCGGATGGAAACGCCGTAGTGGCGCATCCGGTCGGGATCGGGGAGGACCTGGTATTGCTTGACGAAGCCGCCCTGGGTGTTGATTTCGGCCACGCCGGGAACCGAGCGCAGCATTGGCCGTACGATCCAGTCCTGGACGTCACGGCGGAGTCGCAACTCGTCGACGCTCAGCGTTCGATCGCCATCGTCCGGGCGCTCGAGCGTGTACTGGTAGACCTCGCCCAGACCTGTGGTGATCGGGCCCAGTACCGGAACGATGCCGGGCGGCATTCTCGGCGTCACTTCGATCAGACGTTCGAGCACCAGCTGACGCGCGAAGAAGACGTCCGTCCGATCGGTGAACACCAGGGTGATGGACGCAACGCCATTCCGATTGAGCGATCGCATCTCGGTGAGGCCCGGCAGGCCGCGCATGGCGACCTCGATGGGAACCGTCACGAACCGCTCGACCTCGGGCGGCGGCCGGCCGGGTACCTCGGCGGCGATCTGCACCTGGACGTTGGTCACGTCGGGAAAGGCGTCGACCGCCAGCCGTCCGAGTCCCATGGCTCCGGCAAGCAGCAGCACCACACCCAGAATCACCACCAGAGGGCGCTGTTGCAGCGACCAGCGAATCAGTCCATCGAGCATGCTTTCTCTTCGGCAAGGGCGAGTCGATCGTCGTTCGGTAAAGCCGCTGGCGGCACGATGCACAAGGCAGACGCACCGGCATCCCGTGTCGGCGACAGGACCGGACCGCCCTCCGGGGGTCCGGATGAACGTGACGAGGCCGGCGGGGACAGGCCCGCCGGCCCTCGGGTCAGATCATGAATTCAGCGTACCACGAGCACCGGGATCTTCGAGTGCGTGAGCACCTTGGTGGTCTCGCTGCCCAGCAGCACGCCCGTCAGTCCCTTGCGTCCATGGGACGCCATGACGATCAGATCGCAGCGCTTCTTCTTCGCGGCGGCGATGATGGCTTCCCAGGGCATGCGGCTGGGCTCGAAGTACGTGTCGCACTCCACGCCCGCGGACTGCGCTTCCTTTTCCACGGCGCCCAGGATCTTCTCGGCGTTGGCCGCGGCGCGCTCGTCGTATTCCTCGCGGGGCATCAGATCGGGCGGGAAATATTCACCGTAGATGAGCACCTCGTACTCGGGCGGCGAGAAGAACCCGGTGACCTTGGCGCCGCACGTCTTGGCGAGCTTGAGTCCTTCGCGGATGGCCTTCTTCGACAGTGGGGTGCCATCGACGGGGATCAGGATGCGCTTGTACATGGCTTGAAGCTCCTTTCAGGGCGAGTTCGTTTCGTGCCGGGACTGCGGTCGATGCCAGCGTCGCGGTGGTGTGCCTGTGGCCGCCCGCCGCATTCGGGATCGAGTGTCGTCCCGCACGCCGGAATCACGTTGACGCAAATCAATCCATCGCGCAATGCATGACTCGTTGGCCGCATGCGCGCGTACCTCATTCGGGGTCCGAGCCGACGACCGCGATGTCGTTCTCCTCGCACCATTCGAGCAGGGCACGCCGTGTGGATTCGGCCTCGAAACGATACCACTGCTCCAGCTCCCCTTCCTCCTCCAGCCACTGCTTGAAGCGCGCATAGGCGCCTTTTCTGCGGAAGAGTCCGTCCACCTCGTCGTGGTGCTGCGGAAAGAAGGCCTCCGCGAAGCGCAGCGCGAGCCGGTTTCCCAGGTCGAGGTCGTACTTGTGCGGTACCTCGATGTAACGTCCCTCCTGGTCAAGATCGTCCGGTACCGGCTCGTCGATCTCGCCATGCTCGGAGACCCAGTGGATGCGGCCATCGTCCAGGGCGATGTAGGCGGCGTGCTCGTTGGGAGCGGCCGCGCTGACGAAGTCGAATGCGGATTCGAGATCCCGGTAGTGCAAAGTGATTCTCGCCATGGCTCCTCCTTCGCGCGGGGCAGGAACGGGAACATGGAAGCACGGCAATCCCTTGCCGCACTCGCGGCGCGCCCCCTGCCGTTCACCGGGCGCGGGGCAAACAATTGTGCGCCCGAACGCGCACGGCCGGGCGGCTGCGGACTATCATCGCAGCCCGCCATGAACCCGCTCACTCTTGCCACGCTGAAGTGCCTGTCGGCGACACGCCACGTGTCCGGCGAAGCGATCGCCGCATCGCTATCGGTGACACGGGCGACCGTCTGGAACGCCATCCAGGAGGCCGAGTCGCTCGGCGTCGCCATCGAGAAGGTGCGCGGCCTGGGATACCGGCTGGAGCATGAGGTGGTCTGGCTGGATTCGGCCGCCATCCAAGGCGCGCTGGGCAGCGCCACGTCGCGGTTCCGGGTGGAGGTGGTCGCGTCGACGGGGTCGACCAACACGGATCTCCTGCAACGCGCGGCCGCAGGCAATCCCGGCGGTCTGGTGCTGGCGGCGGAAACGCAGACCGGAGGCCGCGGCCGGCGCGGCAGGCAGTGGCTCAATCCCATGGGCGGCGCGCTCACCTTCTCCGTCCTGTGGCGATTCGAACAGGGGGTGAGCGGCCTGTCCGGACTGAGTCTCGTGGTGGGCTTAGCCTGCGCGCGAGCGCTCGAAGAGGCCGGCGCCCGCGGCGTCGGCATCAAGTGGCCGAACGATCTTCAGGTCGATGGACGCAAGCTCGGGGGCATCCTCATCGAACTGCAGGGCGACGCGCTCGGACCCTCGGCGGCCGTCATCGGCATCGGCATCAACATGCGCCTCACCGACGCCGTCGCCGAAGCGGTGGATCAGCCTGTCGCGGATGTGCATGGCGCCGGCGGAACGGGCGACCGCAATATGCTGCTGGGCCTTGTCCTGGAAATGCTCGCTCGAACGCTGGACCAGTTCGTCGACGGCGGATTCGCACCGCTCGAGCCGGAATTCAGAAAGCGTCACGTCCTGCACGGCAGGCCCGTGGATGTCACGTTCGCCGACGGTTCCGTCGTGTCGGGGATCGTCGAGGGCACGGACGCGACGGGCGCCCTGCGCGTCGCCACCCCGGCCGGTGTGCGGACCTGTCACGGCGGCGAGGTGAGCGTGCGCAGGCGTCTGCCCGCATGAGTGCGCCGGTGCTGCTCCTGGTGGATGCCGGCAACACGCGCATCAAGTGGGGGCTGTCGCGGGACGGCGGCTGGATCGCGACGGGCTCCGTCGACACGGCAGACGGCGCGGCCTTTGCGGATGCCATGTCGCGGCTGCCCGAGCAACCCGTGCGTGCGGTCGGGTGCAACGTCGCCGGCGCCACCGCGGCCGCGCATGTGGAATCCGCACTTTCGGCGCGAGGCCTCCCCATCCGCTGGAATGCGTCGTGCGAACGGCAGGCTGGCGTCTCGAGCGGTTACGACCGGCCGGGCCAGCTGGGTGCGGACCGCTGGGCCGCGATGATCGGCGCGTATTCGCACGTCGGAGGCGCTTGCCTGGTCGTCAACGCGGGCACGGCCATCACGCTCGATGCGCTGGACCGCGGCGGGCGGTTTCTCGGGGGGCGCATCATGCCCGGCATCGACACCATGCTGGATGCCCTGGAACAACGGACCGCGGGCCTGCGAAGATCCCAGGGTGCCTATCGCGCGTTTCCGGCCAATACGGCCGATGCCATGATGACCGGTGCCATCGATGCAGCGGCCGGCGCGGTGCTGCGGGCGCACGAGGCGCTTCGGCAGGCTGTGCAGGGCGAGGTTCCGATCGTGCTCTCGGGCGGGGCCGCGGACACGATCGCGGAACATCTTGCGGGACGCGTGATCCGGATCGAACAACTGGTGCTGGAGGGGCTGCGCGTGATAGCGGAGGGGCAGGCGTGAAAAGGATCGCGCTGGTGATCCTGATCGTGCTCAATGCCGGGGTTGCCGTCTTCGGATTGCTCGGTCTGGGAGAGCATCGCCGCGCAGAAGGGGATGCAGAGCGGGAACCGGTCGGCGCCGAGCAGATCCGGATCGTGCGTGGCGAACCCGAGCCGGTGCCTCCGCCCCCGGCCGCACCCCCGCCGGTGCCGGAAGCGCCGAACGGATCCCCGGCGCAGCCGGCCGCCGCGGCTGCCTGTCTCGAGTTCGGACCGTTCTCCCAGGAAGAACTCGCCCGCGTTCAGCAGGCGCTGGTGCCCCTGCGGGCAGAAGGCCGGCTCACGGCAGCGCCGATCGTGGCGATGGCGGGCTGGTGGGTGTACGTCCCGCCGCGCAAGACGCGCGAACTCGCCGAGCGCGAAGTCGCGCGGCTCAATGCCCTGGGCGTGATGGAAACCTACGTGGTGCAGGAATCCTCCGACATGCGGTTCGCGATATCGCTGGGCATCTTCCGCACGATCGAAGCGGCACAACGGTTCGCCGAGAGGCTCAGGGAGAAGGGGGTCACCAGTGCCGTGATCGGCGCGCGCCAGCATCAGATCCGCATGACCGCGCTGTATCTGCGCGATCCGGTCGACGCCGAGACGCAGCGCATCCTGGAGGTGAAGTCAGCGTTTCCCGCGACCGAGGTGAGAGCCACGGCGTGTCCAGGGCCCCAGTGACGGCTCGGGTCCCGGCGGCGGATGCCTGACCGGTGCCTGCCCCGGATCCACGTAGGGACGGAACCGGTACGCGTAGAGCGGCGAGCCGTTCGCGTGGAACGCGTCGAAGAGTTCGGCGTGGCCGTTCATGTGGCGCACGCCCGTGCGGGAGGTCACCGTGAGCCGCAGGGGCAGCTTCGCGAGCAGCCTGCGGAACGCCACCAGCGTCCGGTCGCGTCGCGAATTGCGCGGCACGGTGATGATGCCCGGATGCATGGTCGAGATGCCGTCCAGCGTCTGGCAGGTCGCCGCCGCCCAGTATTCCTGGCCGGATTCCCTGCCCCGGGGACCGTGTCCCAGGAAGCGCGCCATGCGCTGGATCGGCGTCAGCGATTTCTCGACGAACTGGTTGAGTCGCCATTGCAGGTCGGACCCGTACAGGAAACCCAGCAGCTCGTCGCCGGAACCGGGCGTAGGCCACAGAAACGAACAGCCGATGGACCGGGGCCTGCGGTCGGCACCTCTGCCGGAGGCGGTGTGGACTTCGGCGATGAAGGGCTGAGGGCCGTTGGGCAGCAGGATCTGGCCGGTGACGAATTCACCCGGGCCCAGTTCCCGCGGGAGCACTCCGTAATAGCGGAAGCCGGTCGCGGAGACGTCGTCGACGACCCCCGCGCACGGGCGCGTGCCGCGATGGTTCAGCATGGCGGGGAGTGCGATGGGAAACCGGTAGTCCTGCCGGCGGCAGGATGCGGCGCGGCGGCTGAGACCGATCACTGTCTGGGCGAGGACCATGTTGCCCAGCGCCCACACGGCGGACATGGCCAGCGTGCCGGCGTTCGCGACGGTGCCTCCCGAGTAGCTCTGCGCCAGACCGACCGGAATGGCCAGTGCATTCATCGCCAGGACCCCGGACTGCGGGATCAGGTAACGGAATCGTTGCGAGCGCGACGAGCGTCCGGGTGAACTCTTCCACACGCGCTTCCAGTCCGTCGATTTCATGAGCCCGCGAACCGCGAGCAGCGAAGCCGACAGGCGTGCCATCCGGTAGCGCTCCGTCTCGAAGGCGCGCCCGTAGCCGCGGCTGGATTCCTCGTGCACCCAGAAGTTGAGCCCGTAGTAGAGGACGAACAGAACCACGAGAGGGACGGTGATCGCGGCGACCGGCGCGTGTCCAGTAAGAAGGCTCGCGAAGGGCGCAGTGTAGAAGACCAGTTTTCGCCATCCCTCCAGCTGTCCCAGCGCGCCGCCCAGGTAACACGCCTTCTGCGCCCACGTGAGCTCTCCGCCCGTCAGTGCCGACGCGTGCCGGCGCAGGGCGGCAATCGCCTGCTGACCCAGCCGCGTGCGCTGCTGCACGTAGGGTACGAAATCCGTCGTGGCGAGACAGAAGGCGAGCGGCTCGGCGTGGTAGACCGTGAGCCAACCCTTGCGGTGCATGCGCAGTGACGTGTCGAGGTCCTCGCCCCGTGCAATCTCCGGCGTGGCGCCGATGTCGTTCAGCGCACCGCGGCGGAACACGACGGCGGAGCCGCCCGAGGTTGCCGCATTCCAGGCGTCCCGCCCGCGCTGGATCACCCTGTTGAACAGAGTCTGTTCGCTCCAGACGGAACGCCGGTCGCCCTGGACATGCTCGAACGAATCGACGTTGTAGGCGGCCAGCGGGGTGCTCACGAGTCCCACCCGCGGATCCCTGAAGTATCCGAGCGTGCGTTCCAGGAACGTGCGTGACGGCGTGTGGTCGGCGGCCAGAACCGCGACCAGCGCTCCGCACGCACGCTTGAGCACGCCCGCCATGGCGTCGGAACGCTTTCCAGTGGCCCTGTCCTGGACGGCACTCACGTACAGGACGTTCAGCTCCCGGGCAAGTTCCGCCAAGTCCGCGCGGCCGGTCTGGTCAGCGAGCCAGGTGGCGTGGGGATAGCGCATCCTCGCCGCTGCGACGAGCGTTCTGCGGACCGTCGTCACCGATTCGTCCCGCGCGCTGACGATCACGTCGACGAGGAGATCCGGGTTCGACGGCGGCGGTTCGCGCACCGACAGGCGGGCAGTGATGAACAGCATGAGCAGCGACGCCAGAAAGCCGAGCACCTCCGCTCCGTAGACGATTCCCGACAGGATCGGCGCGCCGGGATTGAACGTCGTCGCGCGCCAGCCGAGGTAGGCGAGGCCCACCACGACGAAAACCGCGGCGAGGATGGTTTGCAGCCACGTCAGGCGATCGTGTTGCGGACCGGTGAGGTTGCCGTCTGCCGGCTCCGGCAGGGGGGCTGGCGCGGAAGCAGGCGCCGATGGGGGCGGGTAGGGAGCGGCCAAACCTGGTGGCGCATGTCGGGATGGGCTACAGCGGCGAATGCAGCGACGCTGCCGCGCACTCCGGCGAGTTGCGCGTCTCTCCTTGGATCAACGAGTTATTGCGTGCGGCAGGAGTACGGCCGACGCTTGTGCCCGCCCCAGGTGCAAGAAGAGTGCTATCCCTGGCAGCGTCCGCCATCAGGACTGGTCCGATCCGCACGTTCGGTCGCGTTCATTGATCGGATCGTCCCTTGCGGCAGTGGCGCTTTCCCGGTGCGGTCAACCCGCTGCAGCCAGTTGCGCGTCTTCGGGCCGAAGTTCCAGCACGCGTGTATGGAACCGGGCGACTGTCGGCCGATGGGCGATGCTGACCACGGTGGTGGCCGGCAGACGCTCGAGCAGCACTTCGTACATGCGGCTTTCCGCGGCCTCGTCCAGATTGGAGGTGGCTTCGTCCAGGAACAGCCAGCGCGGTTTCAACAGGAGTGCGCGGGCGAAGGCGACGCGTTGCTGTTCACCGCCCGAGAGCTGCTGCGACCACTGGCCCGTCTCTTCCAGGCGGGCGGCCAGGTGGGCGATGCCCGTGAGTTCGAGGACCGCGCGGATCTCGCTGTCGGAGAAACGCTCCGCGCGCGCGGGATACGCCAGGGCCTGCCGCAGCGTGCCCAGGGGAAAGTAGGGCCGTTGCGGGAGGAACAGCGGTTCGTAGTCGCGCGGCAGTTGCAGCTTGCCGCCCGCGAAGGGCCAGATCCCGGCGAGCGTGCGGAACACCGTGCTCTTGCCGGAATCGGAAGGGCCGCGAAGCAGCAGATGTTCACCCGGGGCGATCTCGAACCGGCCATTGCGCACCAGCGTGCGGCCGTCGGGCAGGTTCACGTCCAGCGCCTCGGCCGACAGCGCCGCTCCCTGACTGCTGACCGTCTGGAGTTCGACCCGCGCCGCGGCCGCGCGAGCTTCGGCGATGGCGTTGTGGAAGCCGGTGAGCCGCTCCACGGCGGCGCGCCAGCGGGCGAACACCGTGTACGCATTGATGAACCAGGAAAGCGATCCCTGCACCTGGCCGAACGCGTTGGAGATCTGCATGAGTCCACCGAGCGGAATCGCGCCGGAAAAATACCGAGGTGCGCCCACCAGGAAGGGGAAGACGACGGCGAGCTGGCTGTAGCCGTTGGTGTAGAAGTTCAGGATCTTCTGGCGCTTCATGATGCGCCACCAGTTTCCCAGGACTTCACCGAACCGGGCGCGGAAGCCATCGAGTTCGTCACGCTCGCCCCTGTAGAGGGCCACGCCCTCGGTGTTCTCGCGAAAGCGCGCGAGCCCGAACCGGAAGTCGGCCTCGAACTTCTGCTGGTCGAAGTTGAGCTTTACCAGCGGCCGTCCCAGCTTGTGAGTGAACCAGGACCCGACGAAGGCATAGACCACGGCCACCCAGACCATGTATCCGTACAGCTCGTACGTCTCGCCGCCGAGCGTGAACTCCAGCGCCCGGGACAGTCCCCAGAGAATGCCGACGAAGGAGATGAACGTCACCACGGCATTGAGCAGTCCCAGCACGAGATCCAGAGTGTCGGACACGAAGAGATTCATGTCTTCGGCGATCCGCTGATCGGGGTTGTCGGTGTGGTTGCCAGCGAGTTGCATGCGGTAGTACACGCGATCCGCAAGCCAGTCGTTCACGTAGTTGGCGGTCATCCAGCGCCGCCATCGGATCTGCAGCATCTGATTGAGATAGAAGGCATAGACCGCCACCACGATGTACGCGATGGCGAGCCCCATGAAACGGGCCATCTCGGTCAGGAACTGGTCCTTCCGCTTCTCCTGCAGGACGTTGTAGAAGTCGTTGTACCAGCTGTTGAACTGGACGCTCAGGTACACCATCGCGAGCGTGAGCGCGATGATGGCCGCGAGAAGCAGGCGCGCCGAGGTCTTCTCCTCGGAATACCAGTAGGGACGGGCGAGTTGCCACAGCTCGCGCAGCAGCGACGCGAATGCTCGAACATCGAAGAGTCTCCGAAGGAGGGCCGCGTGCAGGACGCCCGGCGGCCGCGAGGACGCGCAACGTTAGCAGAACCGGCGAACACCGCCACGGTTGCCGGCTCGTGCCAACGCGCGTTCCTCGCGGGGGTGGACCTCTCTTCGGGAGACTGTGAGCGGCCGCTCAGGCGGCCGCGAGAACGACCTCGAACGTGTCCTTGTGCAGTGCGGGGGTGCGCCGGACGACGTGCCTGACTTCCAGAGGCGTGCCGAAGCGCTGGCCGAGCCCCTTGAGATAACCCACGAGCACCGAGGCGACGCCTTCATAGGCCGATTCGCAGTGGATCGTGCGAGCTTGCTCGCCGTTACCGTCGACACGCAGTTCGACGGACCGCATCCTCGGCAGGGTGTGCGGTCCCCGTGCGCGGCGGCCGTCCAGTTCGTCGAGGGCACGCAGCAGCCCGCCAGCCGCCAGACCGTCCTGACGAGGCAGCGTTTCCGCCACGTACAGCGGCATGAATTCGCCCAGCGCCTCGAGCATCTCCTCGCAGGTGAGACCCATCCACTCGGCGGCTGCGAGCACGAGGCGCTCGGTGGATTCGCCAGGGAGATTCTTTCCCTCGAGCGCGCAGTCTTCCGTCTTGGCCTTGCGTTCCAGCTCGCGCCAGGCCTTGGCGCCGCAAAGCTCGGTGACGAGCCGTTCGACGGCGTTCTCGAGGATCGTATGCATGATGGACTTCTCCGCTGCTGGTGCGTTCAGGCGGCTGTGCCTGTGGTTTCCGATTCGTCGATCAATTTCAACCCGACGATCTTGAAGTCGCCCGCGAGGTGCCTGACGCTTCGTGAGAGAGGATGCGGGGAGACGCCGCAAGATGCAGCACGGCCTCCCGGCCCAGGGGTGCGCCGGGTTCTGCTCGAGCGGCCAGGCGCTTCCGAGAAGCTCGGGTAGGGACGGTGCGGATCGCACACGGACTCCAGGAGCGCGTCCAGGGGATTCCTCGGTCGTCCCGACGACGTCCTCTGCGCGCAAACCGGTCAGACGGGCGAAGGTTCCGTTCACGTAGATGACGCGGCCGTCGCGGCCGATCGCCGCATGTCCCTGGGAAGGGGTTCTCCTGCCGCCAGCCTCGCGTGATCCGGCGCGGTCTTCCCGCGGCGGGGTTGCATCGGCGTTCGGGATGTCGGGGGTCAACATGTTCGGTACTCCTGGCAAGGCAACAGCGAAAGCGGAATTCATCGGGCGTCTTCCATCGCGGCAAGTTTCAGGGCAAGGCGCTGCTCGATCGCGGCGAACGGGACGGGCTTGGAAAGCACGGTGATGTCCCCCGGCAGCCCGCCCTCCAGGGCGATGTCGCCGGTGGTCAGGCCCGTCACCACCAGCACGTCCATGGACTCCAGTCCCGGCCGGCCTCGCAAGGTCCTGAGCATTCCGAATCCGTCGATGCCGGGCATCATCAGGTCGGTGATCAGGACGTCGGGCACTTGTTCGCCGATCCGGATCAGTCCCTCGTACCCGTTGGTCGCGATGCGCAAGTCGACCGGCACCGACAGTGTGGTGAGCTGGGTGCGGTAGAGATGGAGCAGGGTCGGGTCATCCTCCACCACCAGCACCCGGAGGCTGCGTCCCGTCTCCCTCGATGCTGACGGTTGCCGTAGCGCGAGCATCCGGTCCACCGCGGCCAGCAGCACGCGGCGATGACCGCCCGGTGTCTTCCAGGCATCGAGGGCTCCGTTCTCGGTCCAGAGTTGCACCGTCCGGAGCGAGACGCCGAGCCGCCGGGCGGCTTCGCGGGTGGTGAGGGTATCGGGGTCTTGCATCCACATGTCTCCAGTTACGGTTTCATTTTTTTCATCTTTAGCATTTTTTTCATTTTATGGCCAAAAAAATGTATGACCTCCGCGGGAAGGGGGTCCTGGACAGGCGATGTCGGTGTGAGCTCAGCTAAGCCGGATACGGTTCAGCAGGGCGGTCGTGGAACGTTCGTGTTCGAAAGGGATGGAATGGACGTTGCCGCCCCAGCCGATCACCTCGGCCGCGCCGACGATGCGGTCCACCGTCCAGTCGCCGCCTTTCACCAGCACGTCGGGACGCACCTGGAGGATGAGGTCCAGGGGCGTGTCCGTCTCGAAACTGGTGACCAGCGCCACGGATTCGAGGGCTGCGATGACGGCCATCCGGTCCTCGAGGCGATTGACGGGCCGGTCGTCACCTTTGCCCAGGCGTTTGACCGACGCATCGGAATTGAGGCCCACGACCAGGCTCGCGCCCAGCGCCCGAGCCTGGGCGAGATACGTGACGTGACCGCGATGCAGGATGTCGAAGACGCCGTTGGTGAAGACGACCGGATGCGGCAGTTGCCCGGCACGTCCCGCGATGGTCTCGGGAGCGCAGATTTTTGCCTCGAATCCGGGGGCCGGATGCTTCATGCGGGCCGTGGGGCGTCCAGAGGCTTCACGATCTCCTTGCGATAGCGATTGAGATCGGCAACCGTGGCGAAAGTCCGGTCGAACAGGAGGGAGAGGTTCTTGAGGATCATGCCGACGACCTTGCCTTCCCATTCGCGTCCGAAGCGGATCTGCTCATCGAGCCAGCGTTCCAGCCACTTCGGGTCCGGCAGGCGCGACTGCACCGTGTCATTCGGAAAGAGCTGGCGGTTCACGTGCAGGTTGGTCGGGTGCAGCGGCTTGCTGCTGCGGGCGGAACTGGCCATCAGCATGCCGATCCGGGCGAAGGCAGCGCGGGCATCGTCGCCCAGGCGTTCGACCAGGCGCCGCATGTATTGAAGATATGCGCCGGCATGCCGCGCCTCGTCGCGGGAGATGAGGCGGTAGATGTGCTTGATGACCGGTTCGGTGTGCCAGTCGGCCGCGCACCGGTACCAGTGATTGAGGCGGATCTCTCCGCAGAAATGCAGCATGAGCGTCTCGGGCGCCGGTGCCGGATCGAACTCGAAGCGTACCGCATGCAATTCGTCCTCGGTGGGCACGAGATCCGGGCGAAAGCGGCGGAGGTATTCGATGAGCACGAGGGAGTGCTTCTGCTCCTCGAAGAACCAGACGGACAGGAACGCGCAGAAGTCGCTGTCGTTCGCATTGTCCCGCAGGAACATCTCCGTGGCCGGAAGTGCCGCCCACTCGGTGATCGCGTTCATCTTGATCGTCATGGCCTGCTCCTCGGTGAGCAGGGAGGCATCGAACTCGCCCCAGGGAACGTCGGTGGCCATGTTCCAGCGGACCTGTTCCAGGGACTTGAAGATCTCCGGATAGAGCATCGAACTCATCTCGAAAAGGACCGGGCCGCGCGGAAGCGGTGGCGCGGGCGTGCCGGTCCGGACAAAGGGAATGCGGCGCCGGGCGAGGCGGCCGGTCTGAACATCACAAAGTTTCCATGGTGGCGAGAACGCGCTGCGCTTCCTGCCGCAAGGTGCGGCGTTCGCCGGACCCCAGCCGTGCCACGCCCCTGGCCATCAAGGTGGTACGCGGGTTCGACGACAGCGACGACTCGTGCCTGTCGATGAAGGCCCAGTATAGCAGCGTGACCGGGCACGCCTGCGCGCCGCTGCGCGAGGCCGGATCGTAGCGGCAGCCCCCGCAGTAGTCGCTCATCCGCTGAATGTAAGCGCCGGAAGCGACGTACGGTTTGCTCGTGAAGCGCCCGCCGTTGGCGTACAGCGCCATGCCCGCCGTGTTCGGCAGTTCCACCCACTCGACGGCATCGACGTACACGGCCAGGAACCAATCGGACACCTCCTGGGGGCGCAAGCCGGCAAGCAGGGCGAAGTTGCCGATGACCATCAGCCGCTGGATGTGGTGGGCGTACCCGAGCGAGAGCGTCTGACCGATCGCCTCGCGCAGGCAGTTCATGCCGGTATGTCCGGTCCAGAACCACCCGGGGAGCGGTCTGTCGTGACCGTAGTGATTCGCCCGTGCGAGCCCGGGCATGTCGAGCCAGTACACGCCGCGCACGAATTCTCTCCAGCCAAGGATCTGCCGGACGAAACCTTCCACGCTGGCGAGCGGAAGGCGATGCCGGCGATAGGCCTCGAGCGCAGCATCGATGACTTCCCGCGGGTCCAGCAGTTCGAGATTGAGAGCGCAGGACAGCAGCGAATGCCACAGATGCGGCTGCCTCGACCACATGGCGTCCTGGAAGGGGCCGAAACCTGCGAGGCGATCGTCCACGAAGGACTTCAATGCCACGAGCGCCTGCTCGCGGGTCACCGGCCAGCCGAAAGTCGCGAGATCTCCCGGATGATCGGCGAAGCGCTGGGAAACGAGATCCAGCACCTCCGCCGTGAGCGCATCGGGGACGAAACTGGGTGGCGCAGGAACGAGTCCCGGACCTTGCCGGCCGAACCCCCGCCGGTTCTCGCCATCCAGGTTCCAGACGCCGCCCTCGGGCTCGCTGCCATTCATGAGGATGCCCGTGCGGCGGCGGACGTACCGGTAGAAGTGTTCCATCCGCAACGTCGCGCGCCCGCCGGCCCAGGCGCGGAACTCCTCCGTCGACACGATGAAGTGCGTATCCGGCTGCACCCGCAGCAGAACCCGCAGGCGTTCGCATGCTGCCCTGATGTGCTCGGCCACACGATGATCGCCCGGCTCCGCGACCGTGAGCGTCCGGGCCCCCAGCCGTCGCAGCGCATTTTCCAGGCGGACCTGGAACTCCGGTGCGTCGTCATCGTCGAGACGCACGTATTCGACAAGCAGGCCTTCTCCGGCGAGCAGGCGGTGAAAGTGGCGCATGGCCGCCAGGAAGACCGCGATACGCGCCTTGTGGCTCCACACGTGCGTGGATTCGCCCGGGGCCTCGATCATGAGGACGGTGGCACCGCCGGCGCCGGCAACAGGGAGAGCCGGATTGCGCAGCGTGAGCTGGTTGCCCAGCACGAGGCGCACGTCAGCGGTCATGCTTCGCGTGCCTCCGGCAGCGTTCCGAGCAATACCGGACTTGCATCCAGGTGTTCCTCCACCGCTTTCTCCACGTCATGGGGCGGCCGCACTGCGCGCACGTCTTCACGGCCAGCGGTTGCTTCACTTCCGGGGAAGGGCCGTGCTCGTGCGACGGCTCAGTACACGTGTCTTCCGGACCGCCAGGCGGCGATGAGCGGATTGATCTGATCGAGGGACTTGACGAAATGCACGCCGTCGATGGACCGGCGGATGCGGCGGATGCAGTCCCCGCCAGCCCAGATCTCGACGTCCTTCGGCACCGCGGCCCGCAGATCCCGGAGTCCGGATGCCGCCTGCCTGTCGGGGAATGCCGAGCTGAAGGAAAGCGCCAGAACGTTTGCCCGATGCGCCGACACTGCCCGCACGATCTCGGTCAAGGGGGTTTCCGTGCCCAGCGGAATGCTTGCGACACCTTCCACGACCAGCAGCGATTCGACCATCAGCAGTCCCAGCGTGTGCTGTTCTCCGGGAAATGTCGTGAGGAGCACCCGCGGTCCTCGCGCATGGGACTGCGCGGCGGCGATGGCATTTCGCAGGACGCTCTGCACCTGCTCGGTATAGAGATGTTCCTCGAACACGGCGAACTCGCCTCGCACCCATGATTCGCCCACCGCGACGGTGAGCGGGGCGACTGTCTCCATGACGAAGCGCTGCAGGCCCTGCTTCATGAGCAGGTGATTGAGCTTCTGACGGAACTCGGGAAGCTGATGGTTGCGCACGAGCTGCAGCACCGCCTCGACATCGTCGTCCCGCCCCTCCCGTTCCGCGTGCGTCGTGCCGAGCGCCTCGAGTTCGTCCTGCGGCATCCCGATGATCCTGCCCGGACGGAACCCGCGGTCCATCAGACGCTTGATCACTCGCAGCCGGGCCACCTGATCCGGCGGATAGATCCTCTCTCCGTGGTGGTCGCGCTGGGGGGTCGGAAACTTGTAGCGCCGCTCCCACATCCGCAACACGTCCTTGGACAGACCGGTGTCGCGCTCGACGGCGCTGATGCTCAACATCGTTTGTCGCTCTTTCACGGGCCCGTTGCTCGAAGGCGGTTGCACGACCCGATTCTCGAACAAGCCCTGCCATTTGTCCGCTTTCACGCTCAAACCTCTCGAGATACTTGTCCAACTATTGTCATGGACAAAGTGTTGACATCAAACGCGACGCGCCGTATGGTACGCCGCATGAACAGTGTTGACTAGGACAAAAGAGAGGTGTGCGATGCTGTCCCGTTTCAGCAAGATCAAGGTGCTTGCAGGCATCATTTCGATTTTCGCCCTATTGAACAGCGCGACATCGGCGTGGGGTGCCAGTGATGAAGGCCGGGTCTCGGTCGAGCGGCTCATGAACGAAGAAATCGATATGTCCTGGACAATATCGGCAGAGCGGCGCGCGTCCGGCCATTCGTACGCTTCGACCATGCCCCAGGCGCCCACGGCGTTCACGGATGCCGAAGTCAGCCTCTACGTGCAGATGCACGAGGCCGCGACCGGCTGTGCAAACCGCTTCCTGCTCATGCCCTGGTCGGACCTGCACACCATCGCCAACTGAATTCCCCTCTTCAGGCCGCAGGCAAATTCCCCTCACTCCGCGCGCCACCCCCCGTGCGGACCGCCTGCGGCCTGAACCCAACGCCGGAGTGACGCAGTCGTGAACGCCCCCGAGAAATTCCTGCTCCCAGACATCCAGTCCATGCGCGACACGCGGTCCGTGGCCATAGACCGGGTCGGTATCCGCGGACTGCTCCATCCCGTGACGGTCCAGAAAGCCGACAGGACGGCGCTGGGTACGGTGGCGGAAGCCGACATGTATGTCCGCCTGCCGGCCGATGCGAAGGGCACGCACATGTCCCGCTTCGTGGAAATCCTGCAGGAACACGCGAGCCAGGTGGATATCGCAGGGCTCCGTGCGATGTTCGCGTCGATGCTCTCCCGGCTCGATGCTCAGGAAGGATGCATCGAACTTCGATTCCCTTACTTCATCTCGAAACGGGCGCCCGTGTCCGGAGTGGAGAGTCTGCTGGACTACCGGGTGGTTCTGCGCGTGGAGGGCATCCGGGGTTCCGACGCTTCGATCACGCTTTCGGTGACCGCACCTGTAACCAGCCTCTGCCCCTGCTCCAAGGAGATCTCCGACTACGGCGCGCACAACCAGCGTTCGCACATCACGATCAGCGCGCTGTGCGGCCAGGCGCTGTCCATCGAAGATCTCGTGACGATTGCGGAGGAGGAGGCCTCCTGTGAAGTCTTCGGCCTGCTGAAACGCCCCGACGAGAAGTGGGTGACCGAGCGTGCCTACGACAACCCGAAATTCGTGGAGGACCTCGTCCGCGACATCGCGCTGCGGCTGGACCGGGACGATCGGGTGCGGCGCTACAGCGTGTCGTCGGAGAACTTCGAGTCCATCCACAACCACTCCGCTTTCGCGTCGATCGTCAGGGACAAGTCCGTGTCGCCGTAAGGCGGCTTTCCTGCTCTTCCAGAATCATGAAAAGAATCGCCGTCGTGGGTTCCGGCATCGCCGGGCTCGCATCCGCGTGGCTTCTCTCGCGCTCCCACGCTGTCACGCTGTTCGAGTCCGACGAGCGGGCAGGGGGGCACACGAACACCGTCGACGTGACAGTGGACGGGAAACGCTTTCCCGTGGATACCGGCTTTCTCGTATTCAACGACCGCACGTATCCCAACCTTTGCGCCCTGTTCGACACCCTGGGCGTCGAATGGACGGCGAGCGACATGTCGTTCTCGGTGCGGGTCGACGACCAGGATCTGGAATGGGCGGGGAGTTCGCTGGGCACCGTGTTCGCCCAGCGGCGCAATCTGCTCAACCGCAATTTCTGGGCGATGCTGAAGGATATCGTCCGCTTCAACCGGCAGGCCACGGCAGACGTGGAGGCGGGCCGCGCGATCGGAGGTTCCATGGGCGACTATCTTGCCCGGGGCCTGTACGGATCGTCGTTCCGCGACTGGTACCTGCTGCCCATGAGCGCCGCGATCTGGTCCTGCCCGACCGCGACCATGCTCGACTATCCGGCCCGCACGTTTCTTCGCTTCTGCCACAACCACGGCCTTCTCCGGATCCATGGACGGCCGAAGTGGCGAACGGTGAACGGCGGCGGGCGCAGCTACGTCGCACGCATCCTGGCGGGTCTTCGGGACGTGCGCCTGGGTTGCCCGGTGCTGGGTGTCGCGCGGCACGAAAGCAGTGTCAGGGTCCGCACGGGTTCGGGCATCGACCACTTCGACGAGGTGGTGCTCGCCACCCACGGCAATCAGTCGCTGGCACTGCTGGAGGATGCGGATGAGGCAGAAGCGGGCATCCTCGGCGCCGTCCGGTATCAGGACAACGTTGCTTGGCTGCATACGGACGAGGACCTGCTTCCCCGCTCACGTGAGGCGTGGTCAGCCTGGAACTACGTCGGGGGAAGCCACGGCCCCGATGGCCGGCCGGTGTCAGTGAGCTATCTCATCAACCGTCTGCAGCCGGTCCCCTGCCGGACTCCGGTGATCGTCACCCTCAACCCGGTCCGCGAACCGCGGTTCGAAAAGGTCATGCAGACGCTGCGGTATTCCCACCCCGTGTTCGACGCCGGCACGCTCCGGGCGCAGGAACGCCTGCCCGAAATCCAGGGCAGGCGGAAGACGTGGTTCTGCGGCGCCTGGACGGGATATGGATTTCATGAGGACGGTCTCGCTTCGGCGCTCGCCGTGGCGAACGCCCTGGGCATTCGCGCGCCATGGCAGACACAGGCCCTGGCGGCGTAGTGAGCGGCCCGGCGGTGCTGTACCGCGGCCTGGTCGTGCACGAGCGGCTGAAGCCCAGCCGCAACCGCTTTGCCTACCCGGTCTTCTTTCTTCGTCTGGACGTCGACCGGCTCGACGAAGCCGTATGCCGGTTCCTGTCGGTGGACCGCTTCAACGTGTTCAGCGTGCACCGCCGCGATCATGGTGCCCGCGACGGCACCGATCCGGCCGAGTGGATCCGCCGTCTTCTCGAGCGCGAAGGCTGCGGGTACGCCGACGGCAGAATCTGGTTGCAGACGTTTCCCCGCGTTCTGGGCTATGTCTTCAATCCGGTGAGCTTCTGGCTCTGCCACGACCGCGAGGGAAGGCTTCGGGCGGTACTCTGCGAGGTCAACAACACCTTCGGCGAGCACCACAACTACCTGCTGACGCATTCCGATGCGCGCCCCATCGCCGGAGGCGACATGCTGGAGGCGTGGAAGGTGTTCCACGTGTCACCGTTCCTTCCGGTCAAGGGCCGCTATCGCTTCCAGTTCCAGTCGCAGGGACCCGCCGTGCGGATTCGCATCGACTATGAGGACGAGAACGGTAAACTTCTCGTCACATCGGTCTCCGGCGCCGGGCGTGCGCTTACGCCCGGGCGCCTCTTTCGCTGCTTCGTCGGTTATCCCTGGATGACGGCCGCAGTGACGGCCAGGATCCACTGGCAGGCACTGCGTCTGTGGTGGAAGGGCGTGCCGTTCTTCGCCAAGCCGGCGGCTCCGGCGCGGGAGACCTCCCGATGAAACTGGACGACATGCCCGCGAATACGTATCACGTCGGCGCGCTGCCGCATTCCCGCGCCGCGCGTCTGGTCCTGCGCCTGCTGGAACACCTGCGTTCCGGCCGGCTGGATCTGATTTCTCCCGATGGTTCGGCGCGCACTTTCACGAGCGGGTTTCCCGGGCCGCACGCCATGCTGCGGCTCTCAGACTGGGACGTTCTGGACGCCGTGGCCCGGCGCGGTGACATCGGCTTTGCAGAAGCGTGGCTCCAGCGCCGCTGGGACACGCCCGACCTGGCGGAGCTGCTGACGCTCGTGGCGGTCAACCGCGACGCGCTCGGCCGGGCGATTCACGGCCGCTTCTGGGGATGGGTCGCCTACCGGTTCCGTCACCTGATGCGCTCGAACCGCAAGCCGCAGGCTCGCCGCAATATCCAGGCGCACTACGATCTCGGCAACGATTTCTACCGGCTGTGGCTGGACGACACGATGACCTACTCGTCCGCACTGTTCGAGCAGGACTCGAAGCGATCGCTGGAGACGGCACAGGCGGCCAAGTACGAGCGCATCTGTGCGGTGCTGGACATCCGGCCCGGGGACCGCGTGCTCGAGATCGGCTGCGGCTGGGGCGGTTTCGCGGAACATGCGGCCCGCAGCCGCGCCTGCTTCGTGGAGGGAATCACCCTGTCCCGGGAGCAGCTCGACTACGCGCGCAACCGCATCGCGCAGGCCGATCTGGGAGAACTGGTGCAGTTCCACCTGCGCGACTACCGGGATGCACGGGGTGAATACGACCACATCGTATCGATCGAGATGTTCGAGGCGGTCGGCGAGGGATACTGGCCGGCATACTTCGAGACCGTCCGGAGGTGCCTGCGCAAGGGGGGCAGGGCACTGGTGCAGACGATCGTCATTGCGAACGATCTGTTTGCCCGCTATCGCACCGGACCGATTTCATCCAGCAGTTCATCTTTCCCGGCGGCATGCTGCCCTCGGAAGAAGCGTTCCGCGACCACGCATCCCGCAAAGGGCTCAAGATCGGCGCGACCGCGGCCTTCCGTCTGGACTATGCCGAGACGCTCAAGCGCTGGCGGCACCGCTTCAATCGCCGTGTGGGGGAGCTCAATGCCATGGGCTTCGACGACCGTTTCGTCCGCCTGTGGAACTTCTATCTCGCCTACTGCGAAGCCGGCTTTCGTGCTGGCACGCTCAATGTACTGCAGGTGGAGCTGAAGCGTGTGTAAGGCGTGGCGCATTCTCGCGGTCATCGTGTGTCTGGCGATGGCGTCTCCCGCATACGTGAGGGCCAACACGCCGGCGGCGGACGTCCTGCAGAGCCAGCCCGACGAGTTCCGCGTCCAGGGACAGGGCCGGATGCGCTGGTTCGGGCTTCTCCTGTACGAGGCATCGTTGTGGGTCGCGGGGAGCCAGTGGCAGTGGGAACGGCCTTTCGCCCTCGACATCCGCTACGCACGCGATTTCGCCGGCGAGCGGCTCGCCGACACGAGCGTGAGCGAGATGCAGCGGATCGGCTGGCGCGATCCGGCCCGGCTCGAGGCGTGGCGCGAGCAGATGCGGCGCGCATTTCCCGACGTGAGGAAGGGCAGTCATCTCACGGGGCTGTATCGGCCCGGCAGCGGGGTGGAGTTCTATCACGACGGGCGGTTGACCGCGTCCGTGCGCGACCCCGAGTTCGCTCGAGCCTTCTTCTCGATCTGGCTCGACCCGCGAACGCGGGAACCGGCGCTGCGCGCGGCGCTGCTGGGCGCGCGCTGAACGCCGGAATCGTGTCTGCACCGCTTTCACCGTGGTCGCTGGGCGCCTACGCGGCGTTCGCGCTTCCGCTCGCGATGGCGGCCCTGCCGGTCTACGTCCATGTGCCGAAGCTCTATGGGGACGAACGCGGCCTCGCCCTTGCAACTGTCGGTGTGCTGCTGCTCGCCGTGAGGGCGCTCGATGCACTGCAGGACCCCGTGCTCGGCTGGTGGAGCGATCGCACTGCCGTTCGTCACGGACGCAAGCCGTTTCTCGCCGCGTCGGTGCTGCTGCTGGCGCTCGGGGTGCTGGCTCTTTTCCGTCCCCCGGCTCTGGGGCCCGACGCGCTCGCCGTCTGGCTGGGCATCAGTCTGGTGGTCACCTATGTCGGGTTCAGCATGGGCACGATCAACTACTTCACCCTCGGTGCCGAACTTTCCGGCGACGTGCACCGGCGTACCCACGTCACGGCGGCTCGAGGCGCGGCAGGCGTGATCGGCGTGCTGATCGCCAGCGCGCTGCCGCAAGCCATCTCCGGCAGCGGACAGTTCGGCAAGGGGCTCGAGGTGTTCGCGCTGCTCTATATTCCCGTCCTGCTGGCCGGCGCCGCGGCGGTGATTTTCGGTGTCGCCGAACCCCGGCGGTCCCTGCCGCAACCGGCCTCCGGTTCCTGGAGGGACATGATGGCGCCGCTCGCGGACCACCGGTTCCGCCGGCTGCTGGGCATCTGTCTCGCCAGCGGCGTGGCATCGGCCATACCCGCGACGCTCTTTCTCTTCTACGTCGAGGACGTGCTGAACCGGCCGGCTCTTTCCGGCGTGTTTCTCGCCCAGTATTTCCTGTTCGGCGCGGCAGCCATGCCGCTGTGGGTCAATCTCTCGCGCCGGGCCGGCAAGCGCATCGCATGGATGATCGCCATGGCCGGCAGCATCGCCGCCTTCGTGTGGGCCTATCTTCTGGGTCCGGGAGACGCCTTGGCATTCACGCTGGTATGCGCGCTCTCCGGTCTCGCGTACGGGGCGGAGCTTGCGCTGCCGGCCTCGCTGCTGGCGGACATTGCCGGTGACACCGACCGGACCCGCGCGCGGCAGGGCGCCTACTTCGGTACGTGGCAACTGGTGGAGAAGCTCAACCTCGCCCTCGCTGCGGGAATCTCGCTGCCCTTGCTTCAGTGGTCAGGGTACGAGCCCGGAACGCCGCAGGGACCCATGGGCGATCTTTCCGTGATGTACGCCGTCGTGCCCTGCGCACTCAAGGCCGTCGCCGTCTGGATGCTCTGGCGGACTCCCTTCGAAACGACGGCAGTGCCGCCCCATCCGACCGGAGGAAAGCCTTCGTGAACCGGCGCCACGCTCTCTGCCTCATCCCGGCCATTCCCATCGCGGCCTGCTCGTCTCCCGGCGTGGAGCAGTTCCGGGCAGAACGTCCGGTCCTGGATCTGCGCGAATACTTCAGCGGCAGGGTCGACGCCTGGGGCATCGTCCGCGACCGGGACGGCACGATCTCGCAGCGCTTCACCGTCCGCATCGATGGCCGATGGGAAGGCGACAAAGGAACGTTGGACGAGATCTTCACCTATTCCGACGGGCGCAAGCAGCGGCGCGTGTGGACGCTTCGCAGATCGGGCGACCGGTATGTCGGCACGGCCGCAGACGTGATCGGACAAGCGCAGGGGGAGGCCGCCGGCAATGCCTTCCGCCTTCGCTACGTGCTCGACTATCCGTGGGGCGATTCGACCGTGCATCTGGACGTGGACGACTGGATGTATCTCGTGGACCCCGAGGTGCTTCTCAACCGCTCCACCGTGTCCAAGCTCGGTGTGGAGATTGCCCAGGTGCTCATCAGTTTTCGCAAACCGCGCGGCGCGGAGGCTTCGTCATGACGATGAACGTTCCCATCCGTGACTGGTCCGGCAGGCGGGTGTGGATCGTGGGTGCGTCCACGGGCATCGGCGCGGCGCTGGCCAGGCAGCTTCTCCTGCTCGGTGCGCGCGTCGCCGTGTCGGCACGGCGCCCGGAGCCCCTCGAGGAACTGGCGCGCAGCCATCCGGGGCAGGCGCTCGTGTGCCCGCTCGACGTGACGGTCGCGCCGGAGGTGAGCGAGGCATTCGCCCGAATCCGGTCCGCCTGGGCAGGGCTGGACGTGATGATCTACATGGCAGGCGTGTACCAGCCCTGCAATGCGTGGGATTTCGACGCCGGGGCCGGCCGGCGGCTGTTCGACGTCAACGTCACCGGCGCGCTCCACGTCCTGGAACCAGTCGTTCACGAGTTCGTCCGGGCGCAGGGCGGTCACATCGCCCTCGTGGCTTCCGTGGCTGGCTATCGGGGCTTGCCCAAGGCGCTTTTCTACGGCGCGACCAAGGCAGCCCTCATTCATCTCGCCGAGGGCCTCTATGTCGATCTCGCGCCGAAGGGTATCGGCGTGAGCGTGGTCAACCCGGGATTCGTGCGCACCCCCCTCACGGCGGACAACGACTTCCGCATGCCTGCCCTCATCGCGCCGGAGGAAGCCGCGCAGCAGACGCTCCGCGGGCTCGCGCGGGGCGAGTTCGAGATCCACTATCCGAAGCGCTTCACGCGGCTGGTCAAGTTGGCGAGCTGGCTGCCCTACCGCTGGTATTTCCCGCTCATCCACCGGGTGACGGGACTGTGACGGTCGACGAAATCGTCCGGTACTTCGAGACGCTCGACGAGGTGTCGCTGGGGGCGATCGATCGCGTCTATACGGAGGATGCGTACTTCAAGGATCCGTTCAACGAGGCGCGCCGCAGGGAAGACATCCGGTCCATCTATGCCCGCATGTTCGAATCCCTGTTGGAGCCGAGATTCTCGGTCGTCAATCGCATCGCGGAGGGCGATCAGCTCATGCTCGAGTGGGATTTCACGTTCTCCATCCGGCGGTTCCGGCCTCGCCAGTCATGGCGCATCCACGGTGCGACGCATCTGCGGCTGGCATCCGACGGGCGCATCCGCTACCACCGGGACTTCTGGGACACAGGCGAGGAGCTCTATGCACATCTGCCCCTGCTGGGCCCGGTGATACGGCGCATTTCGAGAGCGCTCGGATGAGCACCGTCGAGCGCGCCCTCATGTGGTTCCGGCGCGATCTTCGCGTCACCGACAACGCGGCACTCCATCACGCGCTGAAGAACGCGGCCGCGGTGAGCTGCGTGTTCGTGTTCGACACGGAGATTCTCGACGCGTTGCCCACGCGGGCCGACAGGCGCGTGGAGTTCATCTGGCACGCCGTGCGCGAGTTGCGCGACAGTCTGGCTTCGCGAGGCGGCAGTCTTCACGTCCTGCATGGGCGCGCGCGGGACGAGATTCCCCGGCTTGCGCGGACGCTCGGGGCCGGCGCGGTCTATGCCAACCACGACTACGAACCCGCCGCGGAAGATCGGGACGCACACGTCGCACGGACGCTGTCGGACGAGGGCCGATCGCTGCGCACGTTCAAGGACCAGTGCATCTTCGAGAAGAGCGAAGTGTTGACGCAGGCGGGTCGACCGTTCAGCGTCTTCACGCCGTATCGGACCGCCTGGCTCAGGACGCTCACGCCGTTTCATCTCGAGGCATATCCGATCGAGAAGCATGCGCGGTCACTGGTCCGGGACCATGTCCCTCCAATGCCCGATCTGTCCGCTCTGGGCTTCACGCCCACCAATCTCACGTCCTTGCAGTTGCCTCTGGGGGCGAGCGGGGCACATGCTCTGCTGGAGGATTTCGTCCCGCGGATGGACGCCTACCGCGAACGCCGCGACTTCCCGGCCATCCGCGGACCTTCGTATCTCTCGGTGCATCTTCGCTTCGGCACCGTGTCCGTTCGCGAGCTTGCGCGGCGCGCGTACGAGCGCGTATCCGAAGGCGCCCGCACATGGCTGTCGGAACTGGTCTGGCGCGATTTCTACTTCCAGATTCTGTGGCATTTCCCCCACGTGGCCGAACGCAGCTTCAAGCCCGAGTTCGATGCGCTGCGCTTCGCGAACCGGGAGGACCACTTCACCGCCTGGTGCGAAGGCCGCACCGGCTATCCGCTCGTCGACGCGGCCATGAAACAGCTCAACTCCACCGGCTACATGCACAACCGGCTGCGCATGGTCGCCGCCTCGTTCCTGGTGAAGCATCTGTGCATCGACTGGCGCTGGGGCGAGCGCTATTTCGCAGCACACCTCAACGATTTCGACCTCGCGGCCAACAATGGCGGCTGGCAGTGGGCGGCCTCGACCGGCTGCGACGCGCAGCCCTACTTCCGCATCTTCAACCCGGTCACGCAATCGGAGAAGTTCGACGCGCAGGGGCGCTTCATCCGGCAGTACCTGCCGCTGCTCGCCAAGGTACCGTCGCGCTACATCCATGCACCGTGGAAGATGCCGCCCCTCGAGCAGCAGGCCGCCGGTGTGACGGTGGGCCGGGAGTATCCGCTTCCTGTCGTGGATCATTCCGAGGCGAGAGAGGCCGCGCTACGGATGTATGCGGCAGTCAAGGCCGGCCGGAATTGAGGGCGCCGGGACGGGCACCGTCGGCAAATGGGCATCGCATCGGCGGAAGACGGACACGGGCGGCATGGTCCGGAGCGGCGGGACGTCAGCAGCCGCCTTCGCCTCCCGCCTTGCTGTCGCACGATTCCGGCGCCCACGCGATCCACGTATATTGACCGGACCATTTCTGGAATCGCGAAGCGGTGCCACCGACTCGGCCGCTGGCACCGATCCGCTCGAAGCGAACAGACAGAGGCAATCGATGAATGCTCGCCATCGCCGCGCTGCGGCCTTTGCCGCTCTGATCCTGCTGTTTCCCTTTGCCCGGCCCCTGCGCGCAGCGCCGGTGCTGGGCACGGATCCTCCCGGACAATGCGAGGCGGACGGCTGCAGCTATTTCGATGAAAGGAATCGATGCATCCTGTCTCCCAGCGGCGGTGACCGTCTGCGCATGCTGCTCGATGGCGCGCTCGTCACGCTCAAGTACCGCGACCGATCGGTGATCTTTCGCAAGATTCCCGACAAGGCTCTCGCCGTCGGACACCGGTTCATGTCCTACTACGATGCGCCAGGAGCCGGGTTGCATCCGATCCGGCTTGAGATTCTCGACGTCGTGGTCAGGCCGAAGGGAGCGTGCGCGCCTGGCGCGCCCGGTTGCGAGGTGACGCACTACAAGTCGAAGATCCGCATCCAGTCCGCCACCGGAGTGCTGAACGTGAACGGCTCCGGCCGGTGCGTTTCGCGCCCGCCGCAGCCGGAGTCCTGACAACGGCGGTCCGGCGTGCTGTCTTCCTCTCCGGGCGGGCGTTCTGCCCGGAACCTCCGCCAGCCCGCCGGGTCAGCGGGTTCCGAACTCCTTCAGCACGTCCGGATCGGGGTCGGCACCCAGACCGGGTCCGTCGGGCACGGAGATTCTTCCGCCGGCAGGCATGCACCTGCCCTTGTAGACCGGAGCCTCCACGTCGAAGAACCGCCATTCGATGAAAGGCTCTCGCTGGAACACGGCAGCGCAATGCAGGCCGGCGAGCAGACCGGGTCCGTCGTAGAACGTGTGCGGCACGACCCGAGCGTTGTATTCGTCCGCCAGGGCGAAGACCTTGCGCAGCGTCGAGATGCCGCCGCATTTCGCCGGGCTGGGCTGCAGGATGTCCACGGCCCCGGAACGGAGGAGCTGAGCGAACTGGTGCGGGGTCGCGGCGTTCTCGCCTGCCGCGATGGGAATACCGCATTCGCGGCGGATGCGCGCCAGTGCCGCATCGTCCTCGGGCGGCCACACGGGTTCCTCCAGCCAGAACGGGTCGACCTCCCGCAGCACGCGCGCGACGCGCAGGGCTTCGCCCAGCGTCCAAGGGCAGTTCACATCCAGCATGAGCCGGGCCTGCGGCCCTGCCGCCTGCCGCGCTGCGCGGATGCAGTCGACATCGATCTCGTGCAGCTTGATGTCGGCGAATCCGGCGTTTCGGGCGCGCTGCACGTTCGCCGCCACTCCCTGCGGCGTGGCGTAGCGGATGAGGCTCGCGTAACAGGGGAGCGTGTCGTGTGCCTTTCCTCCCAGCAGACGGTGCACGGGCACACCCGCTGCCTTGCCTGCGATGTCCCACAGCGCGATGTCGAGCCCGGACAGGGCGTAGATCACCGGTCCGCCGCGTCCGAAGATGTGCAGCTTCTGTTCTGCCTCGCGCATGAGCGGTTCGATGGCATCCGCTTGCGCTCCGACCACCATGGGGGTCAGGACGTGTTCGATGACGGCCTGTGTGGCCGGGATGACGTTGTAGCCGAACGCCTCGCCCCAGCCCACGATTCCGTTGTCAGTTTCGACACGGACGAGCAGCGAGTCCGCGGTAGTCCACGGCCGGCCACCCCACGCGGAGGCTTCGTCCGAGCCTCCCGTCGTGTAGGGAATCTTGAGCACGACCGTCTCGATGCGGGCAATCTTCATGGGTGGTCCTCTCCAGGAAAACGTCTGATCAATGTCTGTGATGGTTGCGCCAGGCCGGCATCCCGGACCCGCGCGTCGCCAGGTCGATCTCACAGCGAACGCAGGAACGCCAGCAGTGCGTGCCGGTCGTCGCGGGCAAAGTGTTCGAAGCGCTGCCGGGAAGAACGCGCTTCGCCGCCGTGCCAGAGTGTCGCCTCCTCCAGGGAACGTGCGCGTCCGTCGTGCAGATAGCGTGCGCGGGGAGTCACGGCCTTGGCCATCCCGATTCCCCACAGTGGCGCCGTGCGCCAGTCGGACGCACCCGCGAGATATTCCCGCACTCCGTCGGCGAGGTCTTCGCCCATGTCGTGCAACAGCAGGTCGGTATACGGCCGGATGACGGTCCGGCCGGTTACCGCAGCCAGCGGCGAATCGCCCAGGGGCGCTTCGCCCGCATGGCAGGTTCCGCAGCCCGCCGATTCGAAGAGGAGGGCTCCCCGGAGCGTGTCCGCGCTGTCCGAGGGACCGGCGGCGGGAGCATCCAGGGCCCGCAGATAGAACGCGACGGCATCCAGTCTGTCGGACGAGATCTCGGGCTGCGTGCCCTGGGCCGCGGCGCGGCAGGCGTCCTGCACGTCCGTGCAGTTCTGTCCCCGATGGACGTCGCTCGTGATGCCGAGATCCTCGAAGAACGCATGCGCCGCATGCGTGCGCAGATCCGGTTGCGTCGCCTTCCAGCCGAATCGACCGGTACGTCTTTGTCCGGTCAGGCTGTCACGGACCCGATTCAGCCGCCCGGAGATGGCGGCTCGTTGCTCCAGCCAGGATTCCGCAACCGCTTCCAGGAGCCCCAATCCCGCTAGCGGCGGCGCGACGCGCATCGACATTGCGGTTTCGGGTTCGAGCGTGCCGAAAGCAAGTGCACGAGTCCCGATCTGCGGAAAGCGCAGCCACACGATGTCGCCGTCCGGATAGCGGCGAACCGTCTCGCGCCATTGAACGGTGAACTCGCCTTCGGCAGGCACCTGGCCCAGGATGCCCTGATGCTGGAGCTGCGAGCCGTAGCGGGGGTGGGGAGGGGCGGCACCCGTGGCGGAGATCCCGGGCAACGACAGACGCAGGATCGCCGACACGGCCGTCTCGCCGGGCGCCTCCGGAGGAACGCCCCGACCGTTGCGCGGATGGCAGTCGACGCATGCCTCGCCGTTGGATGTCGGTCCCCGGCCCCACGAGCCGAAAGGGGACGGCGCGACGACCCACCTTTCGCGGACGACCTGTCTGCCCCTCAGGAATTGCTCGCGCTGATCGGCGCTCAGTCCTGGCGCCGGCGTGTCGTACGCGTGGTCCGCATCGAGTGCCTCGCCGGGCGTTTGCCCCGCCGTGCCCGACGCCGAGTGTCCTCGCTCCGCAGGGATCGCCGGAGCAAGGCTCATCAGCACCAGGAACAGGATGGTGGAGAGCTGTCTCCACTGTTTCGGGTACGAGCGGTCTTGACGCACCCTGCCTCCATGCCCCGATGCGCAGGCCCTTTCGCCCACGGCACGGCTGCAACGGGCAGGCATGTCTCGCGGTTCCTTCGACCGCAGGCCGTTCAGTGTGCCGCCAGCCGGCGGCCCGGCTTCGTTCCCGGAGTCGCATTCGCGCCGGCCGAACGGGACGCTGCACGTACCAGCATGCGCTGCCACAGATCGTCCATGGGCGGCGCCAGCACTGTCTCCGCGT
The DNA here is from genome assembly GCA_016713305.1 of Betaproteobacteria bacterium. Taxonomy (NCBI): domain Bacteria; kingdom Pseudomonadati; phylum Pseudomonadota; class Betaproteobacteria; species Betaproteobacteria bacterium. Next base: position 728,478 of record JADJPK010000031.1, on the reverse strand, counting down.
CCACCGGCACCACGTGCCAATCGCCCCGGCGGATCTCCGCGTCCAGCTGCCCGACGGCCCAGCCGGCATATCCTGCGAAGAACTTCCGGTTGCCACCGTCAGCAGGGCGGGCCACCAGGGATTCGAAGATCGGGCCATCTCCGGAGAGATAGAGATCGTCCACAACCGGCAAGGCCTTGACCGGATGTTCGGGGGCGCGGAACAGGAACAGCATGCCATCCGGTTTCACCGGGCCGCCCAGGTAGAGCGGGTCGGGGATGTCCTTCAGCTCCGGCCTGTCCGGTCCGAAGAGCTGCCCTATGGTGAGGCCGGCATCGCGATTGAGGACGACACCCATGGGTCCCGAATCCTGAGGAAAGGTGACCAGGACCACCGTCTGCGCGAAATTGATGTCAGGCATCTCCGGCTTCGCCACCAGCAGCACTGCGTCTCCTTCGTCCTCCACACCCGCCACCGCCGCGGGGGAGGCGGCGCAGACAACCGCGATGGCAAGCGCCGTGCAGCAATCGCGAATCGAGTTCATGGCGGTTCTCAGCGGGCGATCGCCTGATACACGAGCTGCCGGATCGCGATGCGGTACTGCGTCCGGCGCACGGGTTCGGTGGTCATGAACACCACGGTGAGGCGTTCCTTCGGATCGATCCAGAAATAGGTGCCGGCGTATCCGCCCCAGTAGTAGTCCCCGACGGAGCCGTTGTAGTCGGCGCCTCCCTTGTCGGTCCGCACACCGAAGCCCAGACCGAAGCCGTAGCCCGGGCCCGGCAGGTATCCCGCGCCGAGCGCGACACCCGCGTGCATGTGATTGGACGCCATGTACTCCACGGTGCGCGGTCCCAGGACGCGCGCGCCATCGATGGATCCGCCGTCCAGCAGCATCTGGCAAAAACGCAGGTAGTCGCCGGCCGTGCCCACCAGTCCGTGTCCGCCGGCGAAGAAGCCTTGCGGCTGCGTGAAATCGATGAGATCGGGTGTCTTGCCGCTGTAGGGATCGGGTTGCGGCTGTGCGAGTCTTCCCGTCTTGGCGGCCGGCAGGGAGAACGCCGTGTCCGTCATCTTCACGGGGCGCAGTACGCGGTCCTCGAACGCCTTGTCGAGTGTCTGCCCGGTCGCGACTTCGATGACACGCCCGAGAATGTCGGTGTTGTGTCCGTATTCCCATGCCGTGCCTGGTTCGTGGACCAGCGGCAGCCTGGCCATGGTCCTGGCGAAATCCGCCAGCACCCACGACTGGGACCACACGCCCGCTTCCTGGTACATCTTCTGGATCTGCGTGCGGGTTGACAGCGGCGGGCCATAGGTGAGTCCTGCCGTGTGCCGCAGCAGGTCGCCCACCGTGACCGGCCGGCGGGCCGGCACGGTCGTGAAGGTCTGCGCGCCCGTCTTCGGGTCGAACGTCTCCACGCCGACCTTCATGTCCTTGAACTCGGGAATGTACCTGGCCACCGGTTCCTGCAGCGAGAGGCGGCCTTCCTCCACCAGAGTCATTGCCGTGACGGTGGTGATGGGCTTGGTCATCGAGTACAGGCGGAAGATGCTGTCCTCCCGGAGCAGTTCGCCCCTGGCGGAATCGCGCATGCCCTGGGTCGTGACGTACGCGAGCTTGCCGTGCCGGGCGACCATCACCACCGCCCCCGGCACTTCCTTCTTGTCGACCCAACCCTTGACCGTCGCTTCGATGAGCCGCAGACGTTCGGACGAAAGACCCACGTCCTCGGGTTCGGCAGTGGGAAGCGGCGCGGCCCAGGCCGGCATCGCAAGCGCCGCCAGGAGGGCGATCCGGACGAGCAGGAACGAACGGTGGACAGGTTTCAAGGAAGTCTCCTCCGAAGGGGTGGGGCCGGTCCGGTCGGCAGGCATGCTCGCGAGGCGGTAGCGTATTCGTCGGGCCGTCCCGAGGCATTATCGCCTCACCCGGCGAACGCGGCTATCATCCGGATGATGCAGGGCAGGGAAGCTGCCGGGCGTGGCGGCCCGGCATCGGATCGCACCTTGCGCGAGACCGGCGGAACGAAGCACCTGCGTGCCGCCATGGCTTCACTACAAGGCTCGGGGGAGCACGATGGTTCCTGCATTCGACTTCGCAGCGCGGCCCTGTCGTGCGTGCCGGAAGCTCGCACGAGAGGTTGCGGCTCGCTGTCACTGGAGGCAATGACGTGCTTGCTTTCGACCTCATCGCGGAGCGCCGGATCCGCGAGGCGATGGAACGGGGCGAATTCGACGATCTGCCCTGTGCCGGCAAGCCTCTGGATCTGTCGGAAGAGCCGCTGGTTCCGGAGGACGTTCGCATGGCCTATCGCATTCTCAGGAATGCCGGTTTCGTGCCGCCCGAAGTCGAACAGCGGCGGGAGATCGGCGATCTCGAACGTCTGGTTGCGCAGGCTGCGGACGAACCGTCTCGCAATCTCGCCATGCGGCGCCTGCAGGCGCTGCTGACGGCACTGTCGGAAAACCGCCGCGAGGCCGCGCCCCTGTGCCCGGGTTCGTCCTATTTCGAGAAGGCGGTGAGCAGGTTCGCGCGGGGGCGCGGTTGAGCCGCCGGCACGGCGAACCGCGAACCGGCCGCTGAACAGGCGTTCATGGCCGCGGCTCCCCCGGACCCCCAGATCTTTCCGCTCGGCGATCGGGCGCTGGTCGTCGAATTCGGCACCATCGTCGATGCGTCGATCAATGCGCGGGCGCGCGCGTTCGCCGAGCATCTGCTGACGATCCGCGTGCCTTGCGTCAACGACGTTGTCCCGGGCTACGCGTGCGTCACCGTTCACTTCGATCCCATGGCGGCATGCGAGGCCTTCCGTACGACCGAACCCCTTGAGGCCTTGCGCGCCGCCTTGAGCACTGCGTTGCAGAAAGCGCCCCTTGCCTCGAAGAGGAAGGCACGGACCATCGAGATCCCCGTCTGCTACGGCGGCGACCACGGCGCCGATCTGGAGGATGTCGCGCGGCAGTGCAATCTCCCGGCAGAGGAAGTCGTGCGTCTGCACACCGCGCCCCTGTACCAGGTCTACACGCTCGGGTTCGTGCCGGGATTCGGATATCTGGGAGGGCTCGACAGCCGCCTGCGGTGTCCGCGCCGGCAGGCGCCGCGCAAGCGTGTCCCGGCCGGGAGCGTCGGCATCGGCGGTGAGCAGACCGGCGTCTATCCACTGGAGACTCCCGGTGGCTGGAATCTCATCGGCCGAACGCCGCGCAAGCTGGTGCAGTTGTCGGAGGAAGGTGCCCAGATGGTGCTGCAGGCGGGCGACGAAGTGCGCTTCGTCCCGATTTCCGGCGCCGAGTACGATCGGTTGAAGGCTTCCCAGCGATGAGCATCATCGTCGAACGTCCCGGTTTGCTCACGACCTTGCAGGATCTGGGGCGCAATGGTTCGCAGCATCTCGGCGTGCCGGTCAACGGCGCCATGGACGAAGTGTCGCACCGGCTCGCGAATCTGCTGGTGGGCAACGACGAGAACGAGGCCACGCTCGAAATGACGCTCAACGGGCCGACCCTCCGCTTCGAGGAAGACGCCGTCATCGCGCTGTGCGGGCCGGACATGGGGGGCAAGGCGGGCAACCAGATCGTGCCCTGGTGGCGTCCGGTGCGCGTGCCGGCCGGTACCACCATCGCGTTCTCGCGGCCGGAGATCGGTTGCCGAGCCTATCTTGCCGTGGCAGGCGGCTTCGATGTTCCGCTCGTGCTGGGCAGCCGTTCCACCGCGCTCGTGGGTGGCTACGGAGGCTTTCGCGGACGGGCGCTCAAGAAGGGGGATGCGCTTCCCTTGCGCTCTCCCAGGGAAGCGCAGACGGGACGCTGGGTGAGGTCGCTGGCACGCCACCACCATGGGCTTGCTTATCCGAACTGGTCCGTGAGCCGTGCGCGCATGCCCTACCGGGTCAGGCCGCAGATCGTGCGCGTCGTGGTTGGCCGTCACTGGCAGCTGTTTCCCGTTGCCACCCGCGAGCAGCTCACCCAGGCGTTGTACCGGGTGGCCCTCGATTCGGACCGGATGGGGTACAGGCTGGAGGGTGCGCCGCTGGAGCGCCGCCGTGGTGGAGACGTGCTGTCCGAAGGCGTGGTGAACGGCGCCGTGCAGGTTCCGCCGGACGGGGACCCCATCGTGCTGATGGCGGACCGGCAGACCATCGGCGGATATCCGGTGATCGCCGTCGTGGCGGGCATCGATCTTCCGGTCATGGCACAGACGGCGCCGGGCGAGGACATCCAGTTCCGTCTGGTGACTGTCGAGGAGAGCTATGCCGCATCGGCGATCCGCGAGTTTCAGCTCGGACGTGTCCGGCAGTCCCTGGCCGTCCGGCTTTCGGGCTAGCCCATCGTGACGATCGTCGATCTCAATTCGGACATGGGCGAGAGCTTCGGCGCCTGGACGATGGGCGACGACGCGTCGCTGCTGGAGGTCGTCTCGTCGGCGAATATCGCATGCGGCTTTCACGCGGGCGACCCTTCGGTCATTCGTCGCACGGTGCAGCTCGCGGCGCGGAACGGCGTGGCGATCGGCGCTCATCCCTCGCTTCCCGATCACGCCGGTTTCGGCCGCAGGTCCATGGCGGTGAGCGCCGGCGAAGTCTATGACCTGGTGCTCTATCAGATATCGGCCCTGGCGGGCTTTGCGCGGGTTGCCGGTGGGCGGCTCCATCACGTGAAGGCGCACGGCGCGCTGTACAACATGGCTGCGGGTGACGCCTCCCTCGCTGCGGCCATCGCCGCCGCCGTGCGGGACTTCGATGCCGACCTCGTCCTCTACGGACTGGCGGGAAGTGCGCTCATCGACGCCGGCGAAGCGGCCGGGCTGAGCGTCGCGGCGGAAGTCTTCGCCGACAGGAGCTACCGGAAGGATGGCAGCCTGGTGCCACGCTCCCAGCCGGGCGCCGTGATCGACGAGGTCGCGAGTGCCGTCGCGCAGGGGCTCGACATGGTGCGCGATCAGCGCGTCCTGAGTGTGGAGGGCAACTGGGTGCCACTGCGGGCCGACACCATCTGCGTGCACGGTGACACGCCGGGGGCAGTGACGCTCGCACGGGAGTTGCGGCGCGCGCTCGCGACGAACGGCATCGAGGTGCGCGCACCTTGAGTTCCGCCGATCGGATCGGTCGAGCCACAGGGTCTGCCGGAGAGAGGGTCGAAGAAATGAAGAACGCTTCGTTGAAGATGACGGGAATGCTGGCGGTGGCTTCGGTCGTTCTCGCGATGGCGCCGTCCACGGCATCGGCGCAACTGCGTGCCAGCGCCGGTGTCGAGTCCTTCTCGTGGAAGGAAGACACGACGCCGGAGGTCAAGGAATCGGGTGCCCTCCTGGCCTTCGGACTGGAATACACGCGCCCCGCCGACGCCGGACTGCTATGGGCGTACCGGGGCCGGCTCTATTTCGGATCGGTCGACTACGAGGGCGCCACCCTGTTCCCTCCCGTGCAGCCGGTGACAGCCACGACCGAGTACACGGGAACCGTCCAGGAGGCACAGCTGCGCTATCGCTTCGACGTGGGCGGCCAGCGCGGAATGGACTTGGTCGCCGGAGCGGGTGTCGACCTGTGGCAGCGCAGGTTGAGCTCCAGCCAGAAGGAAGACTACGTCATCGGATTCGCCCGTCTGGGCCTGGAAACGGAGCGCGCCGGCGCGGGCTGGCTCGCCGGGCTGGGTGTGAAGATGCCGTTCTACAGCTGGGAGGATTCGCATCTGACCGACATCGGCTTCCAGCAGAATCCCCGCTTGAGGCCGGGAAAGGAGGTGTCGGGCTATCTCCATGCGGGATACCGCTTCCAGGGGCCGCTGGCCCTCGTCTTCTACGTGGACAGCCTCCGGTTGTCGCGCTCGCCTGCCGAACCGGTCGTGCACAACACTCAGGGTTCCATGCTCATCTTCCAGCCGGCCAGCACCCGCTACTCCGCGGGCTTCAAAGTAGTCGTGGATTTCTGACCGCCTGTCGGCGATGGGCAGGCAGGTCGCCGGGACCGGACCCGGTCCGTCAGAAGCGCCGCAGGATCCCCACGGACAAGGCGTCGATGTCCAGGCGGTTCCCGAGACCGTCAGGAACGCGATAGCGTTCCCACTCGACACGTGCGGCGAAGTCGCCGGCAAAGCTCCATTCGGCGCCGAGGCCGATCTTCCACAGCAGCTTCGTTTCCCTGGCGGTGGGCCGGGCCACGTTGACGCTCCCGGTGGATTCCGACTCCGTCTTGCCGCGGGCGCTCATTGCGCCGACGCGCGCAAGCACGAGCAGGTCTTCCCTGACCGGCCATAGACCGACCGCATCGGCGTTGAATCCGTGCGTCACGGTTTCGGTGTGGAGCGAACCGCCTGCGACGGTCGAGCGCACTTCGTAGCTGCGCAGCGTGAAGATGCCTCCCTCGATCGCGAGGTTCCGGTGGAGCCGCCACCCCGCATACGCCTTGGCTGCGTGACCACGGGTATCGGTGTCCACGGAGGGATTCGTGAAACCCAGTGCGGTGAGTTGCCGCTCGCGGTTGGCCGAATCGATGTCGGCTTTCGATATGCCCGCCGAGCCTCCTGCGTAGAAGCGCTCCTGTTCGGCATGTGCCCCGCAGACGGTCAGGACAAGGAGGCCCGGCAGCGAGAGCCGGACGATGGCAGCGCGGGTATTCATGGCGTTCTCCTGAAAGACACAGGACATCGGTGGTTTGCCGCCCTCACGCCGCAGCAGTGGTGTCGAATCGAACGTGACGGGTCCCTCAGCGACTCGCCGCGAGGGTTCGCTGCAGCAGCTCGAGCGTGCGGGCGTTCGCAGTGGCGGCCGAGCCTTCGTGGTAGTTCGCGCCTCCGGTGCGGGCGAATGCGTGGTCCACTCCGGGATAGACGTGAATCGAAACGTGGCTGCGCCCGGCGAAGGTCTCGGCGATGCGATCGACCGTCTCGGGCGGAACCAGATGATCTTCGCGGGCAAAGTGCAGCATGAGCGGCTCGGTGATCCTCGAGGACTCGCCGAGATACTTGTCGATGGACACACCGTAGTACCCCACGGCGCAGTCCGGTCCGGAGCGTGCCGCCGCGAGATAGGCGAGTCGCCCTCCCAGGCAGAATCCCACGACGCCGACCTTGCCGTTCGAGCCCGGCATCGCTCGCAGCGCCTGCACGCACGCAGTGATGTCCTGCACGCCTAGATCCGTGTCGAAACGGCCCATGAGATCGAAGGCGCGCGCCCGATCGCCATCGTCGTACCCCAGTTCCACACCGGGTTCGAGCCGCCAGAACAGGTCGGGAGCGAGCACGGTGAAGCCGTGTGCGGCATAGCGGTCCGCGACATCGCGGATGAACGCATTCACCCCGAAGATCTCCTGGCAGATGACGAGACCGGGGCCGGTGCCCGACGCCGGGGCGGAAAGATAGGCGCCGAACGGTTGGCCGTCGGCGCTGGTCACTTCGATTCGCTTTCCATGCATGGTGGAGAACTCCGGCGGGGCTACCTTGCAGCGGGCCGGCTCGACGCGATCGGCCGCGTGACGCATGGCTTTTACCGTGCCCATCGTGGACACGTCAATGCGAGGGCACGCCAGGTCGCCCTGTCCGCCGTGCCGGTCGTAGACTATCGAATCTCGTACTGCGGGGTTTGCGTGATGTGGAACAGACTTTCCATGCAGGGCGCCCTGGTGCTCGCGATCGTGGCTGCAGGATGCGCAGCGACGGGGGTGACGAGCGGCGCCGGACCTGTCGCGCTGCGTTCGAGCAGCGTCTTGCAGGGCGAGGTCAGAGCCAGCCACCGCTGGGCAGCCGCGTTCGGAGTGAGCGGAAGGCTGATTCGTGTGAACGTGCGTGAGGGCGAGAGAATCGAGGCGGGAACGATCGTCGCGGAGATCGACGGGGCTCCCTTTGAGACGTCCGCCGCGTCCAGCGAGGAGGCGCTCGAATCCGCGAAGGCTCGTCTGGCAACGCTGGGCAACTACATGCGGCCGGAGGACGTGAGGGCGTTCCTGCCCTCCGTCGTGAGCTATGGGGCGGCGGATTCTCTTCGATCTTCCGTTCTGGCGGCGGAGATCGCGCAGGCGACGGCTGCGACCCGGCTCAGGCATGACCGATGGGCGGCCTCCGCTACCCAGCTGCGCGCATCGGCGAGCGGTCGCGTGACACGTATTCGGGCCGCACCAGGCGATCCGGTCGGGGCCGGCCAGGCCGTCGTCGAAATGGAAGATGACAGGGTGCTGGAGATCGCGGTCCGAATACCACCCTCGCTGCTTTCCTCCGTCCGTGCCGGCCGAAGAGCGCTGATCGATTTCTCGGAAGAAGGCGGACCGGTGCGGTCGCTGCACGCGCGGGTCATCCGTGCCGGGCCGCGGGACGTGGACGGAGAGCCCGAACTGGTGTTGATCGTCGTCGAGAATTCGCGGCTGTCCGCGGGCACCCGGGTGCAGGTGCGGATTCATGAACCGGAGGGAAGATCTCTTTGACTTCGCGCCGGTGCGGTGAATATACTTCGTATACCGTTTAGACGAAGTCTAATCCGGTCACGCAGGACCCCGGCCCCGATGGCGGATTGCTCGAACATACCCACGATCTGGAGGTTTCCATGCAACTCAAAGGCTCGAAGACCGAAGGCAACCTGAAGGCCGCCTTCGCTGGCGAATCGCAGGCCAACCGCCGTTATCTCTACTTCGCAAACAAGGCTGACGTCGAAGGCCAGAACGATGTGGCGGCGCTGTTCCGTTCCACCGCCGAGGGCGAGACTGGTCATGCCCACGGCCATCTGGAGTATCTCGAACAGGTGGGGGATCCCGCGACCGGATTGCCCATCGGGGCTTCCCGCGACAATCTGAAGGCGTCGGTGGCAGGCGAGACGCACGAGTACACGGACATGTACCCGGGCATGGCCAAGCAGGCTCGTGACGAAGGATTCGACGAGATCGCCGACTGGTTCGAAACGCTGGCCAAGGCCGAGCGTTCCCATGCGAACCGATTCCAGAAGGCACTGGACGCCCTCCAGGACTGACGCGCCCGGGCAGAGGGGGCGGCGGTCTCAGGCGCCGTCGCCCCGCCTGACGTCGGTCACTTGCGCCTGTCTTTTTCCCCGTTCCCTTTCCTGCGACCCATCCCATGCGCGAAGGCAGCCTGGAAGCACCGACCCGGCATCCGATCGACTGGAAGAACGCCGAGTACTACAGCGAAGAAAGTCTGTTCAAGGAACTCGAGCGCGTCTACGACATCTGCCACGGCTGCCGGCGCTGCGTGAGCCTGTGCAACGCATTTCCCACTCTGTTCGATCTCGTGGACAACAACGAGACCCTGGAAGTGGAAGGCGTGAAGAAAGAGGACTACTGGAAGGTGGTCGACCAGTGCTACCTGTGCGACCTTTGTTACATGACGAAGTGCCCTTACGTCCCGCCGCACGAGTGGAACGTCGATTTCCCGCACCTCATGCTTCGCGCGAAGGCATACAAGTTCAAGCAGGGGGGAATCCGCTTCAGGGACAGGCTCCTGTCATCCACGGACTCGTTGGGCAAACTGGCTTCGATCCCGATCGTCGTGCAAATGGTCAACCTGGTGAACAGGACGCCGGCCACGCGCAAGGTCATGGACGACGTGCTGGGAATACACCGCGAACGGCAACTGCCCGAGTACGACAGCGCGAAGTTTCGAAGCAAGGCGAGGACGGATGCGTCCTTCCCCGCGCAGGACGGCAGGAACACGCCGGGCAAGGTGGCGATCTTCTCCACGTGCTACGTCAACTACAACGAACCGGGTATCGGGCACGATCTCGTCCGGATTCTCACGCACAACCGGATTCCCCACGTCGTCGTGGACAAGGAGAACTGCTGCGGCATGCCCAAGCTCGAACTGGGCGATCTTGAAGCCGTGGAGAAGCTGAAGAACGGCAACATTCCCGTCCTTGCGCACTACGCCAGGGAGGGGTACGCCATCGTGACGGCGGTACCGTCGTGCACTCTCATGTTCAAGCAGGAACTACCCCTGATGTTCCCCGACGATCCTGACGTCAAGGCCGTGCAGGATGCGATGTTCGATCCGTTCGAGTATCTGGTGCTCCGATACAAGGACGGGTTGCTCAGGACAGACTTCAAGACCCCTCTGGGCAAGGTGTCCTATCACATCCCCTGCCACCTTCGGGTGCAGAACATGGGGCAGAAGACGCGTGAACTTCTGGAACTCGTGCCCGGTACCAAAGTCAACGTTGTGGAACGCTGTTCGGGTCACGATGGCACCTGGGGCGTGAAGAGCGAATTTTTCAAGGACTCCATGAAGATCGGCAGGCCCGTGTTCAAGGCGATGGCAAGCAGCGATCCGGACTACATCAGTTCCGACTGCGCAATTGCCGGCCGCCATATCCGGCAGGGCATGGGCGAGACGGGTGCCGCGAAAGAGCATCCGCTTTCGCTCGTGCGGATCGCCTACGGGCTATAGGAAGGATCCGATTCGCGTCCATCGATCAGACCTTCTCCAGGCCGCCAGCGCAACTTCCACACTCTCCCGATGATGCATGCCATGAATGCCATTCCCCGCGACAGCCTCATGACTCTCGAGTCCTACGCGCGCAACCGCAAGGATTTCCGCGCGAAGGTGATGGAGCACAAGAAGTCCCGTCAGGTGCGCATCGGAGACCATGTCACGCTCATCTTCGAGGACGAACTCACCCTTCGCTATCAGATCCAGGAAATGCTGAGGATCGAGAAGATCTTCGACGAGGCTGGCATCCAGGGTGAACTCGAGGCCTACACGCCGTTGCTGCCCGACGGCAGCAACTGGAAGGCGACGATGCTGATCGAGTATCCCGAGGTGGATGAGCGGCGGGTTCGCTTGGCCGAGCTGAAGGGGATCGAGGATCTCACCTGGGTGCGGGTCGCGGGTCACGCCAAGGTGTTTGCCATTGCCGACGAGGACCTGGAACGCGAGAACGACGAGAAGACGTCGTCCGTGCACTTTCTGAGATTCGAACTGTCATCCGCGATGAAGACGTCGTTGCGCGGTGGCGCGTCGCTTTCCATTGGAATCGACCACGCGTCGTACACGCACGCGAACGATCCGGTATCCTCCGGCATTCGAGATTCCCTCCTGAACGACCTCAGATTTCCGACGTGACGAAGCTCCAGCGCAGTTCGTTCCTGGTCCTTGCGGCCGCCCTGGTGGGCGGAGGATGCAAGGACATCGAGATCAAGCCCCAGGATCCGGGGCAGTACAACCGCGCGCTGAACCGCGATCTGGGCAGCCGGGCCGGACTCGAGCGCGATTCCGGACCGTCCCTGCTGCCCGAGAACGAGTTCGCCACGCTGCCGGAGACTTCTGCTCCAGCGACCTGGACCAAGTTCAAGGCTCAGCGTTTCATCCAGCACGAGACCGCACTGGACCCGTCGTCCATCTCGGTGGGTGGTGACGGAATCACGCGCTACACGCTGCTGGTCAGGACCGCGCGCGGGATCGACAATGTCAGCTACGAGGGCATCCGCTGTTCCACGCAGGAATGGAAGATGTACGCCACGGGCCGGCCCGACGGCGGGTGGTCCAGAGCGCCGGCGCCCCGGTGGCAGCGCATCGAGCAGTCGGGTCTCAACGCCATTCGCTACACCTTGTGGGACGAGTACGTCTGCGACCGTGATGGGATGACCCCAAAGAACGGCGCGGTGGTGATCGCTAAGATCAAGAAGTCGAGCGACGGTCTTCTCAGCAGACGCCGGGACGGTACGGACTGAGGACACCTGGCTTCGCCAGGTCAGCCTGCGACGCAACCTGGTTCTGCTCTTTCAGAGCAGCGGAGGCGGAGGATTGTGTCTTCGGCCGGGACTTCGTCCTTGACCTGGCTTTGCCAGGTCAGCCTGCGACGCAATCTGGTTCTGCTCTTTCAGAGCAGAACCAAATTGTCTCGATGAATCAGTTCGGGGTCGTCTTCGTAGCCGAGCCTGGCTTCGATTTCCGAGGTTGGCGCACGCAGGATGCGGCGCGCTTCGTGGGCACTGTAGTTCACCAGACCCCGGGCGATCTCGCGGCCGTCCGGCGCGATGCAGCTCACCACTTCTCCGCGTTCGAAATTGCCCTCGAGTTCGTGAACTCCCACCGGAAGAAGGCTTTTCCCGCCCGCGGCCAGTGCCCGGGCAGCACCGTGGTCGAGCAGGAGTCGCCCTCTGACCTGGAGGTGGTCGGCGAGCCATTGTTTGCGCGCCGCCAGGGTGGGCGTTTCGGCAACGAGCTGGGACCCGATGGCCTCCCCCGACGCGAGCCGTTTCAGGATGTCCGGCTCCCGTCCCGAGGCAATGATCGTGTGTGCTCCACTTCTCGCCGCGCGTTTCGCGGCGAGTATCTTCGTGAGCATGCCGCCCGAGCCGATGTCACTTCCCGCTCCACCGGCCATCGCTTCGAGGGCAGGGTCTCCGGCACGAGCTTCCCGCACCAGGGTCGCCGATGGATCTTTCCGGGGGTCTGCCGTAAACAGCCCGGGCTGGTCCGTGAGGATGATCAACGCGTCGGCTTCGACCAGATTGGTCACCAGAGAGCCCAGCGTGTCGTTGTCGCCGAACCGGATTTCATCGGTGGCGACCGTGTCGTTCTCATTGATGATGGGGATGATCGCCATCGAGAGCAGCGTTCGCAATGTGGAACGGGCGTTCAGGTATCGCCGCCGGTCTGCCAGGTCTTCGTGCGTGAGCAGGATCTGGGCGGTCCGCAGATCGAAGCGTCGAAAGCAGGTTTCGTACGCCTGCACCAGTCCCATCTGCCCGACGGCCGCCGCAGCCTGCAGTTCGTGAAGCGCCTTGGGACGTCGCTTCCAGCCGAGGCGCTGCATCCCTTCCGCGACCGCGCCACTCGACACCAGCAGGACTTCCTTGCCGCCCTTGGCCAGCCCGGCGATCTGCTCTGCCCACTGCGCCAGCGCCGCCAGATCCAGTCCCTGACCTCCGTTGGTCACCAGACTCGAACCGACCTTGACCACCAGGCGTGCAGACTCCCGGACCACGGACATGGACATCATGGCTGCTCCGAGGGCATCTCCGCGGAGACGGTAGCGGTTTCCCTGACACTGTCGAGATGGTCCATGATCCTGTACGTGAGGTCCCGGCACCCTTCGCCCGTCATGGCGGAGATGACATGCACCTGCGCGGCTCCCGTTGCCGCCGAAAGTTCCCGAACGAGCGCTTCGATGCGCTCCTCGCGGTCTTCCGACTGGATCAGGTCCACCTTGTTCAGTACCAGCCATCTCGGTTTGTCGAAGAGCGCCTGAGCGTACTTCTGCAATTCCTGAACGATCGCCGCGGCCTCCCTGACAGGATCGACATCGGGATCGGTCGGGGCGACATCCACGAGATGCAGGAGAAGGCGTGTCCGCGCCAGATGCCGGAGAAACTGGTGCCCCAGGCCCGCACCCTCGGCCGCGCCCTCGATGAGGCCGGGAATGTCGGCGATGACGAAGCTGCGGGCGTGATCGATGCGCACGACACCGAGATTGGGATGCAAGGTGGTGAAGGGGTAGTCCGCCACCTTTGGCCGCGCTGCAGACACGGAGCGAATGAACGTCGACTTCCCCGCGTTGGGCATGCCCAGCAGGCCGACGTCGGCCAGGACCTTGAGTTCGAGCTGCAGCCTGCGGTGATCTCCCGGCTTGCCTGGCGTGCACTGGCGCGGGGCCCGATTGGTGCTCGACTTGAAGTGGATGTTGCCCAATCCACCATCGCCACCCTTGGCAATCAATGCACGATCGCCGTCATGGGCAAGATCTGCGAGGCGCTCCCCCGATTCGATATCCGTGATGACGGTGCCGACCGGCATGCGCAGGGTGACGTCGTCGGCACCCGCGCCATAGCAATCCGAACCCCGTCCCTTCTCGCCATTGCGAGCGCGGTGAATTCGTGCGAAGCGGTAGTCGATGAGCGTGTTGATGTTGCGGTCCGCCACCGCCCAGATGCTTCCGCCCCTTCCCCCATCTCCGCCGTCCGGGCCGCCGCGGGGAATGAACTTCTCGCGGCGGAACGAGGCAATACCGTCCCCGCCGTCTCCGGCATGAACTTCGATGAGGGCTTCGTCGACGAACTTCATGGGCGTGTGTCAGTGCGGGGGGCCGATAAAGCAAAAAAGCCCTATCGCATCGATAGGGCTTCTTGCGGACCCTGCCGTCCGGAATTTCAGGCGGCCACGGGCGTGACGCTGACGGTCTTGCGCTTGAGCGGACCCTTGACGGCAAAACTCACGACGCCATCGACCTTTGCGAACAGCGTGTGATCCTTGCCGACGCCGACGTTGTCCCCGGGGTGCATCTGGGTCCCGCGTTGACGGACCAGAATGTTGCCCGCGAGCACCAGTTGACCGCCGTATCGCTTCACTCCCAGTCGTTTCGACTCGGAATCGCGCCCGTTGCGTGAACTGCCACCTGCTTTCTTGTGTGCCATGGCGTGAGCTCCTGATTACTGGTTGGCCTCGGCAGCCTTGGGGGCTTCCGCGGTCGCAACGCCACCTTTTCCATCGTCGATCCCGGCGATGAAGATCTCCGAGAACCACTGGCGATGTCCGGCCTGCCGCTTGTAGTGCTTGCGGCGGCGGTGCTTGAAGATTCGAACCTTGTCGGCCCGGCCGTGACCCAGAACCGTGACCTTGACGTTGGCGCCGGACACGAGGGGCTTGCCGATTTGCACCGATTCACCGTTGCCGACCATCAGAACCTGGTCCAGCACGACTTCGGAGCCGATGTCGGCGGAGAGCTGTTCTACCTTGAGTTTCGTCCCGGCGCTGACGCGGTATTGCTTGCCGCCGGTTTTGATGACCGCGTACATGGCTGATCCCAATCCGTGTACCAAAAGGGCGCGAATCGTACGAAAAATGCTTCGCCGAGTCAAATGCCAAGACCGTTTCCCTGTGAGAAAAGGCAGCCGCCAGCTTGACACCCGAATCGCACGGTTCCTAAGATTCCCGTTTTCCTCCGGTCCGCCCGTCTTGTCGATCGACGTCATCCGAACTCTCCTGGCCGAGGACCTGCGCGCCGTCGACGACGTCGTGCGTGCCCGTCTGCACTCGGACGTGGCCCTCATCCGCCAGGTGAGCGAATACATCATCGGGTCCGGCGGCAAGCGCCTTCGCCCGGTCCTGCTCCTGCTGGCAGCCGGATCCTGCGGATATCGCGGCCCGCATGCCCACCAACTGGCAGCCGTTGTCGAGTTCATCCATACCGCGACGCTCCTCCACGACGACGTCGTCGACGAGTCCGACATGCGGCGTGGCCGAACCACGGCCAATTCGGTTTTCGGCAATCCGGCCTCCGTCCTGGTGGGCGATTTTCTGTATTCCCGTTCGTTCCAGATGATGGTTTCGGTCGGCCGGCCACGTGTCATGGAAGTGCTTTCCGACGCGACCAACGTGATCGCCGAGGGCGAGGTCATGCAGCTCATGAACGTGCACGATCCCGACATCACCGAGGATGCGTACCTTGGCGTGATCCGTTACAAGACCGCGAAGCTCTTCGAGGCCGCGGGGCGCCTCGGCGCGGTGCTTGCCGACGCTTCGGACACAGTGGAATCGGATCTCGCCAGGTTCGGCATGCATCTCGGGACGGCCTTCCAGGTCATTGACGACGTACTGGATTATTCGGGCGAAACGGCGGAGACCGGCAAGAATCTCGGTGATGACCTGGCAGAAGGCAAGACCACGCTGCCGCTCATCCACGTCCTGCGTTCCGGTACGCGCGACGAGGCGGCCCTTGTGCGCAAGGCGATCGCGGAAGGGGGGCTGGCGGAGTTCGGCCCTGTGATGGCCGCCATCACGAGAACCCGGGCCCTCGAATATGCCCGCAATGCTGCCCGAGCCGAGATCGATCGCGCTGTTGCCATGCTCGATCGCATCGAGTCTTCGCCATACAAGGAGAGTCTGTTACACTTGGCCGCCTTTTCGGTGACGCGTTCGCAGTGATGTTCGTGCAACTGATGTTTGTTCAACGAACGTTCGTTCAGCGAATGATAGTTGGCTGATCGTGTCGCCGGAAACGCTGTCGCACGCAATCGGGACCGAGGCGGGTCCGGTCGCGATGTGGCAGCATCGATTGGAGTTGTCAGTTTGGTCGTGCATGGTGCGTCCGCGAGTGGTCGGCGCACCGTCTTCGGGGTGTAGCTCAGCCTGGTAGAGTACTGCGTTCGGGACGCAGGAGTCGGAGGTTCGAATCCTCTCACCCCGACCAAATCCAACCAAATCCAACATCGACATTCAAGTCCGGCATCCGAGCCGTCACCGACCGCGCTTCTGTGGCCAAATTCCTCCTTCTCCTTGCCGTGATCGCGGGCGTCGTACTGCTGCTCAAGAACTATCAGCGATCGTTGTCCAGACAGCAAAAGGAAGAAGAGGGAGCAGACACGCCGCGTTCCTCACTCGAGGACATGGTCCGATGCGCGCATTGCGGCGTGCACCTTCCCAAGAGCGAAAGCTTCCTGTCCCAGGGGGCCTTCTACTGCACCGACGAACACCGGAAACTCGGGCCGGCGTCCAAGCGCCGCAGCGGCGATTGACGCGTGCCGGGGGTGCCCTGCGGGGCACCGCCGGCGGGGCAGCACTTCCTTGTTCGCTTGACGCGAGGACCTTGCATACGGCATACCGCTGCAGACCCTTTCCCGCGAAAGAGCCCTTTCGTTCCTAACTGATCGAGTTTCAGAGCGCACGTGTCCGATTCACCCGCCGAACACACGCCCACGCCGGAACCCGCCGCGCCCGGGATCGACTATCCCGACAGCTACTGGCGCTCCCTGCTGTACTTCAATGGCTATCGCCTGGCGGTGGCCACCGTGCTGCTGCTTGCAACGGCGGTTCTGGGCCAGACGTTGCTGTTCGGTTCGTGGAACCGGCCGCTGTTCGTCACCGGGTGCGTAGGTTATGTCGTCTATTCGGCTCTGAGTTTCGCGACCATTGCGGCCCGCCGGCCGAGTTTTCCTATCCAGCTCGTCATCCAGGTAGGCGGCGACATCCTGTTCATCGTCCTGCTGCTGCACGCGAGCGGGGGTATTTCCAGCGGGCTGGGGCTCCTTCTGCTCGCCAATCTTGCCGCCGCAGGCATCATCAGCCGAGGCCGCCTCACACTCTTCTTCGCGTCGCTCGCGTCCGTTGCCGTCCTGCTCGAGCACACCTACGAGGTGCTGTTCTTCTATGGCAGCTATACGATGTATCTGCAGGCGGGGCTGCTCTCCATCGGTTACTTCGCCACCGCCTGGCTTGCCCATGCGCTCGCCAAGCGTGCGACTGCGAGCGAGCAACTGGCGGCCCAGCGCGAGGTCGACCTCGCGAGCATGGCGCAGGTGAGCCAGCTCGTGATGCAGGACATGCAGGACGGGGTCATCGTCGTGGATTCACGCGGGGTGGTCCGGCAGATGAATGCCCGCGCCGAGGAACTGCTGGGCCCCGCTCCCAAGGTACGCGACCTGCACCTGAAGGAATACAACTCCGGTCTGGCGGCCAGGCTGGCGCGGTGGCAGGAGAATCCCGATGCGGGCTTCGATCCGCTGCGCACCATACTCACCCAGAAGGTCACGGCTGCCCGGTTCGTGCCGGTGGGCAGCCGCGAAAGCCAGGGCGTGGTCATCTTCATCGAAGACCTCACGCGTATCCAGACACAGGCGCAACAGATGAAGCTCGTGTCGCTGGGCCGGCTCACGGCCAACATCGCGCACGAGATCCGCAATCCGTTGTCCGCCATCAATCACGCTGCCGAACTGCTGCAGGAAGAGCAGGGGACCAACGAAACGCAGCGCCGGCTGCTGCAGATCATCCACGACAACGCACAGCGACTGGACCGGATGGTGCAGGACGTTCTCCGTCTGAATCGGCGGGACCGCGCGGTCCGCGAGACGTTTTCGCTTGGGGAGTTCCTGCGGAATTTCGCTGCCCAGTTCTGCGAGATCGAGAAGGTCGCCCCCGAGCTGATCCGCGTGAACATGTCGGTTCAACCCCGTGTGAGCTTCGATCGCTCGCACCTGAATCAAGTCATGTGGAACCTGTGCCGCAATGCGTTGCGGTACAGCAAGAGGCAGGAAGGCAGCGTGCAGATCGCGGTGGAGCCGGGAGCGGCGCACGGTACAGTAGAATTGAGTGTCATAGACGACGGTCCCGGCGTGGCCGAATCGCTGCGTGCCCATCTGTTCGAGCCGTTCTTCACGACGGCTTCCAGCGGCACCGGCCTCGGTCTCTACATCGCCCGGGAAGTATGCGAAGCCAACGGTGCGAATTTGTCGTATGTGGAGCGTCCCGCGGGCGCCCAATTCATGGTGGTGATCAAGAGCGTCTGAACCGGCCTGTCCGGCGGTTTTCCAGGAGAGAGGCAGTGAAGCGCAAAGAGCCGAACGCAAGCGGGGCGGGCACGCGGACAGTGCTGATCGTGGACGACGAGGAGGACATCCTCGAACTGATCGAGCTCACGCTGCTGCGCATGGGGCTCGAGGTGGAACGGGCCATGCGGGTCGGCGAGGCGATAGAGAAAGTCAAGACAGGCCACTTCGATCTTTGCCTGACCGACATGCGGCTTCCCGATGGCGAAGGACTGCAGCTTGTCGAGTTCATTTCGCAGAACGTACGCGACCTTCCCGTGGCCGTCATCACGGCGCACGGCAACACCGAGAACGCGGTTGCTGCCCTCAAGGCGGGCGCCTTCGATTACCTGGCCAAGCCTGTATCGCTCGAGCAGTTGCGCACCCTGGTCAAGTCCGCGCTGTCCTTGCCCGCCGCCACCCAGGCCCGGGCCGTTACGGAACAGGGGTTGATCGGCACGTCCGCGATCATGCAGCACGTGCGGGAGATGATTGAGAAGCTGGCGCGCAGCGAAGCGCCGGTGCACGTCACAGGCGAATCGGGTAGCGGCAAGGAACTTGCGGCGCGGCTCATTCATCAGAAGAGCGTGCGGCGGGACAAGCCTTTTGTGCCCGTGAACTGCGGCGCCATCCCGGAGAACCTGATGGAGAGCGAATTCTTCGGATATCGGAAAGGTGCCTTCACTGGCGCTGATGCCGACCGGGACGGGTTCTTCCAGGCCGCACATGGCGGCACGCTGTTCCTGGACGAGGTCGCCGATCTGCCGCTGCCAATGCAGGTGAAACTGCTGCGCGCCATCCAGGAAAAGAAGGTGCGCAAGGTGGGCTACACGCAGGAAGAGGCCGTCGATGTCCGCATCATCAGTGCCACGCACCAGAATCTCAGCGAATGCGTGGAGTCCGGCAAGTTCCGCCACGATCTCTACTACCGGCTCAACGTCATCGAGCTGCGCATGCCAGCCCTGCGGGACAGGCGTGAGGATGTGCCCCTCTTCGCCGAATTCATTCTCGACCGTCTTGCCCGCAGCATCCAGGGCCCCAAGCCGGAAATCGAATCGGGGGCGATGAAGGCACTGCAGCAGTACGACTTCCCCGGCAACGTTCGCGAGCTCGAGAACATCCTAGAGCGTGCCCTGGCTCTTTGCAGCAACGGGAAGATCACCGAGGACGACCTTCAGATCACGCCGCCCGAGATCGTCACGCGGGAAGCGGCGCCCGTCGGAAGCAACGGCAAGTGGCCGCTGCAGGACTATCTCGACCGCGTCGAGCGCGAGGCAATCCTTGAGGCGCTGGAGAAGACCCGGTTCAATCGCACGGCGGCAGCCAAGCTCCTGGGGATCACCTTCCGTTCGATCCGTTACCGGATGGAACGGTTGGGCATCGAGTAACGGCCCCCGCAACGCCTGCAGTACACGACCCCCGGGGGCCCAGATGCGGTTCGGCATCGACCAGTTCGGGTGGCATCCCGGCGCCACCCAGATACCCTCGCCGCATTTCGATGCCCGCCCGGCAGGTGTCCTCGCCGAGTTGCTGGTCATCCACAACATCAGCCTCCCACCCGGGGACTTCGGCGGAGGCTTCGTGGATGACCTCTTTCTGGGCCGTCTGGATTGCGGCGCGCACCCCTACTTCGACCGGCTGCGGGGATTGCGGGTGTCGTCACACTTCCTGATCCGCCGCACGGGCGCCCTGGTCCAGTACGTGTCCTGTCTTCACAGGGCCTGGCATGCGGGCCAGTCGACGTGGCGAGGCCGGGAGCGGTGCAACGACTTCTCCATCGGCGTCGAACTGGAGGGAGCCGACGACCTCTCCTTCATGGAAGTCCAATACGGAGCCCTCGCCTCACTCGCGCGGTCGCTGGCCCGATGCTACGGGCTCGTTGCCGCCGCTGGACATTCCGACATCGCGCCCGGGCGCAAGACCGATCCGGGCCCCTGGTTCGACTGGGCCAGGTTCATGCGGGACACCGGTCTGCCGGGACCGGTACCCGCCTCCCCGGGCGAATGAGTCCGGGCGTTCCCCCATCTTCGCTCTGCCGGAGACGCTGCGACCGGCTGCCCGTGCACCCGTGAAGGTCCTCTACACCGATCACTATGTCCTTCCCCTGCCGGAGGGGCATCGCTTTCCGATGGAGAAGTACCGGATGCTGCGTGAACGGGTGGTTGCCTCCGGGGTGTGCCGGGACGAGCCGCCGGTTTCCCCCCGCGCGGCCACAGACGAGGAAATCCTGCGGGTGCACGATGCCGGCTATCTGGGGCGCGTGGTCGCCGGAACTCTCGCGCCGGAGGAGATCAGGCGTATCGGGTTTCCCTGGACGCCGGAGATGGTCGAGAGGTCCCGGCGTTCGAGCGGCGCGACTCTGGAGGCTTGCCGAGCCGCGATCGAGGACGGCATGGCGGTCAACCTGGCGGGCGGCACTCACCACGCCTTCCGCGACCGTGGCGAGGGCTACTGCGTCTTCAACGATGCGGCCATTGCGGCGGTCGCGATGCAGGCTGAAGAGCGCGTGCGACGCGTGCTGATCGTCGACTGCGACGTTCATCAGGGCAATGGCACGGCGTCCATCTTCCGCGATGATCCGTCCGTATTCACCTTCTCCATGCATGGTGCTCACAATTTTCCGTTCCGCAAGGAAGAAAGCGATCTCGACATCGAGCTTCCGGACGGAACCGGGGATGCGGAATATCTCCGGGCTCTCGAAAGCGGTCTGTTCCGCGCCATGTCTGCCGCCCAGGCCGGACTCGTGATCTATCTGGCGGGGGCCGATCCGCACGAAGGAGATCGTCTCGGCCGCCTGAAACTCACCAAGGGCGGACTGGAGGCGCGCGACAGGTTCGTGCTGCGGACCTGCGCTGATTCGGGGTTGCCCATCGCAGTCACCATGGCAGGGGGCTACGGTCGCCGGATCGAGGACACCGTCGACATCCACTTCGCGACGGTTCGCGCCGTGGCTGAGATGAACCGTCGCTGATCGGCGTCGCCCGCGGCAAGCCAGTACCGGCATCTTCGATGCCCGCGTCATCCGGAGGCGGGCGCGACGAGCCACCCAGTTCTGCAACCTAGTGGCAAATATCGGGCTGGTTCGAGTGCTGGCGCGGCTTTCCACAACGGCGTCATGCGATGTCGGGCGTCGCCCGAGCGATCCGCCTTGACACACCGACCCTAAACACTAGAATTTGTTTCTCGACCATGCAATGAACACAAGATGTTGTGTCCACCATGGAAGGGTACCGAAGACTTGGTGGCGATTGCGCCCCAGAACACAACATATAGGGTGCTGCGACAACCGGATCGAGGCAGATTGCCCGACCCGCCTGCGGCTCCCCCGCCATCCGACTCAGGAGGACGAATGCAACTTGTCACCGAAACCGCCACACCGCTGATGCAGGATGCCGCCTTCGGGCACATGCAGGAGGCGGTCGTGCGCGAATCCCGATATGGCGATTTCAAGGTGATTCGTCGCAATGGCGCGGTGGTCGGGTTCGAGCCTGGCAAGATCAGCGTGGCGATGACCAAAGCCTTCATCGCCGTCAACGGCGGACAGGGAGCGGCATCCGCCCGGGTGCGCGAAATGGTGGCAAAGCTGACCGATGCGGTCGTCGGAGCGCTTGTGCGCCGGCAGCCGCAGGGCGGAACCTTCCACATCGAGGACATCCAGGACCAGGTCGAACTGGCGCTCATGCGTTTCGGCGAGCACGACGTCGCGCGTGCCTACGTTCTGTACCGCGAGGAGCGCACGAGGGAGAGGGCAAGGGCGAAGGAGGCGCAGGCCAAACAGGCGCCTCAGGTGGTCAACGTCAACGATGCGGGCGTGCTGCGCCCCCTGGACCTCGACGGCCTCACGACTCTGGTGACCGAAGCGTGTGCCGGGCTGCAGGACACCGTGGATGGCGGCCTCATCCTGCAGAACATCCTCCGTGACGTCTACGAGGGAGTGTCGATGGATGAGGTGCGCAAGTGCACCGTTCTCGCGGCCCGTGCGCTCATAGAGAAAGACCCTGCCTACAGCTACGTCACGGCCCGCCTGCTGCTGGACAACGTCCGCTTCGAGGTCCTGGGCGAATCCGTGGGCCAGAGCGCGATGAACGCCCGGTATGCGGAATACTTCCCGCGCTTCATCAAGCAGGGGGTCGGAGCGGGGCTGCTGGACGAGCGGCTGGCGCGTTACGACTTGGAGAGGCTGGGTCAGGCCCTGGATGCCGAACGTGACCTCAAGTTCGGCTACCTGGGTCTGCAGACGCTGTACGACCGGTACTTCCTCCACGTTCACGGCCGCCGGATCGAGCTGCCGCAGGCGTTCTTCATGCGGGTGGCCATGGGCCTCGCCCTGAACGAAGTCGACCGCGAGGCCCGAACCATCGAGTTCTACCGGGTGCTCTCGAGCTTCGATTTCATGAGTTCCACGCCCACCCTGTTCAATTCCGGGACGCAACGTTCCCAGCTCTCCAGTTGTTACCTGACCACGGTGTCCGATGACCTCGAAGGCATCTACGAGGCCATCAAGGAAAACGCGCTCCTCTCCAAGTTCGCCGGAGGGCTGGGCAACGACTGGACGCCTGTGAGGGCGCTGGGGTCCCACATCAAGGGCACCAACGGCAAGAGCCAGGGTGTCGTGCCCTTCCTCAAGGTGGTCAACGACACGGCCGTGGCGGTGAACCAGGGCGGCAAGCGCAAGGGGGCGGTCTGCTCGTACCTGGAAACGTGGCACCTGGACATCGAAGAGTTCCTGGAACTGCGCAAGAACACCGGCGACGACCGGCGCCGTACCCACGACATGAACACGGCGAACTGGATTCCGGATCTGTTCATGAAGCGGGTGATGGAAGGTGCCGAATGGACCCTGTTCTCCCCGGCCGACGTGCCCGACCTGCACGACCGCTTCGGCAAGTCGTTCGAGGAAGCCTATGTCCGTTACGAGGACAAGGCGGCGAGAGGCGAGTTGAGGCTGTTCAAGAAGATCCCTGCGCTCCAGCTCTGGCGGAAGATGCTGTCCATGCTGTTCGAGACGGGGCATCCCTGGATCACCTTCAAGGACCCCTGCAACATCCGCTCGCCGCAGCAGCACGTGGGGGTCGTGCACAGCTCCAACCTGTGCACCGAGATCACGCTGAACACGTCCGACACGGAAATCGCCGTATGCAACCTGGGGTCGATCAATCTCGTGGCCCACATGCGCGACGGCAAGCTCGACCTGGACAAGCTGAAGCAGACCGTCTCGACGGCCATGCGGATGCTCGACAACGTCATCGACATCAATTACTACGCCGTCAACAAGGCCCGGAACGCCAATCTGAAGCACCGCCCCGTGGGTCTCGGGATCATGGGATTCCAGGACTGCCTGCACGAGATGCGGGTGCCGTATGCGTCGCGGGAGGCGGTGGAGTTCGCGGACCGTTCCATGGAGGCGGTTGCCTATTTCGCCTACTGGGCCTCCACCGAGCTGTCCCAGGAGAGGGGGCGGTATTCCACGTACGAAGGCTCCCTCTGGTCCCGCGGATTGCTGCCGCAGGACACGCTCCAGCTCCTGGCAGAGGCGCGAGGCGGCTACGTGGAAGTCGACACGTCGGCAACGATGGACTGGGATGCCCTGCGCGCGCGCATCGCCCAATACGGCATGCGCAATTCGAACTGTCTCGCCATCGCCCCCACGGCCACCATCGCCAACATCGTGGGCGTGTCCGCCTCCATCGAGCCCAACTACCAGAACCTGTACGTGAAGTCGAACCTCTCGGGCGAGTTCACCGTGGCCAACGAGTACCTCGTACGTGACCTGAAGCGGGACGGGCTGTGGGACGAAGTCATGATCGCGGACATCAAGTACTTCGACGGCAGCCTCGCGAAGGTCGATCGCATCCCCGGGGAATTGCGTGCGCTGTATGCCACGGCCTTCGAGATGGAGCCCATGTGGCTGGTCGAGGCCGCCGCCCGCCGGCAGAAGTGGATCGACCAGGCCCAGTCGCTCAACATCTACATGGCCGGTGCATCCGGAAAGAAGCTCGACGAGACCTACAAGCTCGCATGGGTTCGCGGTCTCAAGACCACCTACTACCTGAGAACGCTGGCTGCGACGTCGGCCGAGAAGTCCACCGGGCGGGGGGGCGAGCTCAATTCCGTTCCTGCTCACGGCGGCATGGCGGCGTCGCCGGCAGCCGCGGAGCCGAAGTTCTGCGCGATCGACGATCCGACGTGCGAAGCATGCCAATGACCGCTGGCCGGCGCTGGATCTGACCAACACGGAAACGAAGAACAAGAGGACATTACCCAATGCTGCAATTCGAAGACGCCGCCACTCCACTGTCTGGCCTGGGTCTCCAGTCGTTGCGCGACACCGGCGGCTCCCAGCCGGTCACGGCGCGGAGCCAGCCGGCACCGGCGCCTGTGCCCGCACAGAGCCCGTTCGGCCGGATACGGGTGGAGGACAAGCGGGTCATCAACGGAACGGCCGACGTCAATCAGCTGGTGCCGTTCAAGTACAAGTGGGCGTGGGAGAAGTATCTGGCGGGCTGCGCGAATCACTGGATGCCGCAGGAAGTCAACATGAGCCGCGACATCGCCACCTGGAAGGACCCTCATGCGTTGACGGAAGACGAGCGGCTCATCGTCAAGCGCAACCTGGGCTTCTTCGTGACCGCCGACAGCCTCGCCGCGAACAACATCGTGCTGGGCACCTACCGGCATATCACGGCGCCGGAGTGCCGGCAGTACCTCCTGAGGCAGGCCTTCGAGGAGGCCATCCACACGCACGCCTATCAGTACATCGTCGAAAGTCTGGGGCTGGACGAAGGCGAGATCTTCAACGCTTACCACGAGGTCGACAGCATCCGGGAGAAGGACGAGTTCCTCATTCCGTTCATCGAGACGCTCACCAATCCGGGTTTCAAGACCGGAACGCCGGAAAACGACCAGAAGCTTCTGCGCAGCCTGATCGTGTTCGCCTGCATCATGGAAGGACTGTTCTTTTACGTCGGATTTGCCCAGATTCTGGCACTCGGGCGGCAGAACAAGATGACCGGGGCGGCCGAGCAGTACCAGTACATCCTGCGAGACGAGTCCATGCACTGCAACTTCGGCATTGACCTCATCAACCAGATCAAGCTGGAGAACCCGCAGCTGTGGACCCCGAGTTCCGAGAGGAGATTCGCAGCCTCATGCAGCGCGGTGTGGAGTTGGAATATCGCTACGCAGAGGATACGATGCCGCGTGGCGTGCTCGGCTCAACGCGCCAATGTTTAAGGAATACCTAAGATTTGTCGCTAATCGCAGGTGTCAGCAGATCGGACTGGAAATTCCGTATCCCGGAGCGAATAATCCGTTCCCGTGGATGTCGGAGATGATCGATCTGAAGAAGGAGAAGAACTTCTTCGAGACACGCGTCATCGAGTACCAGACCGGTGGCGCCTTGAGTTGGGATTGAATGGTGTGTTCGACGGCAGTGTCCTGAGGGATTCGCGTCGTACGCACCGGTGGCGCGGCGGCAGTGTGGCTGCCTCGTCCGGGCCCGGATGACTGCGGAATTCTCCGACGCAGCCCGGGGTGGTGTGAACGGGAACAAGGAGTCGCAAGTTCCTTCAAGACGCAAAGGCGGGGGCGCACTCGGTTGCATCCACTGAGTTCGCTTCCAGCAGGTCAACGCGGGTGGGACGTGTCGATGGGCAGCGCTCGTAGGCACGGGCCGTCTCCCTTTCTTCGCCGAGGGCGCTCAAGCGCGCTCGGTGCCGGTGTTTCTCCCTCTTCGTTTTCGTACGCCGAGTGGCTTCGGGCGCGGTTCGTCTCACTGCGCCCCGGAGGGTTACTCGCTGTTCGGACGCATGGGCATTCCGTCGAACGGATGCGCATGCCATCGGGCTGTCGCGATGCGGTTGCGTTACAAGCATGCTTTTTGCGTAAGCGCGTCGCTGCAGTCGCGGAGTCGGTTGCTGCGGTATTGCAACAGTCTTCGCGAATGTGCTGTTCAACTCTCTTCAGGAGGTATTGAAATGGCAGTTGCCAAGAAGGCCACCGCGGCCAAGAAGGCTCCGGCGAAGAAGAAAGCGCCGGCGGCCAAGAAGCCCGCCGCAAAGAAGACTGCAGCGAAGAAGCCCGCTGTGAAGAAGGTCGCCGCCAAGAAGCCGGCAGCCAAGAAGGTAGCCGCAAAGAAGCCCCGCAGCCAAGAAGGTCGCCGCCAAGAAGCCGGCAGCCAAGAAGGTTGCAGCGAAGAAGCCGGCAGCCAAGAAGGTTGCAGCGAAGAAGCCGGTAGCCAAGAAGGTTGCAGCGAAGAAGCCCGCAGCCAAGAAGGTCGCCGCCAAGAAGCCGGCAGCCAAGAAGGTTGCAGCGAAGAAGCCGGCAGCCAAGAAGGTCGCCGCCAAGAAGCCGGTAGCCAAGAAGGTCGCCGCCAAGAAGCCGGCAGCCAAGAAGGTTGCAGCGAAGAAGCCGGCAGCCAAGAAGGCTGCTGCGCCCAAGAAGCCTGCGGCCCCCAAGAAGGCTGCGGCTCCCAAGAAAGCTGCGCCGAAGAAGGCTGCTGCCAAGCCCGCCGCTCCCGCGGCCGCGGCCCCCGCAGCGCCCAAGCCTCTGTCGGCTCCGGCCGCGTGGCCCTTTCCTGTAGCGGGTAGACCGAACTAATCGCTACCCAGATGCCTGCGGGCAGCTCTGCATCCGAGATGGATACCAGTCACTGATCCGCGGGCTCTTGGCTCTTGCTGGGGTGCCGATCGTGTCGACGATCGCACCTTGAGCGCAACACGCCTCCCCCGTTCTTCGCTCCAGCTTCGTCTGAGTGCGTCCGCGCAAGCGGCACCGTCAGAACGTCTTCCCGCAATTCCAGAGCGCTGTCCTGCCAGCCTTGGCCGAGTCCCGATCGCCCGGCGATCCCCTTCCGGTTCGTCCACTCCGGTCTCGCCCTGCTGCCGCGTTCTCCCGCTCTTCCGAAGCGTCTGGGCTTGGCGCCCTGCGTTACCATCCGAACGATCCTGGTCGCGGAGGCGAACATGAACGCGTGTAAATCTTTCGGCATTCGGTGCCAGAGGGCTTTGCTGGTTTGCTGGTTGTGCTTTGCGGCCGTGGTGTCGGCCGAGGAGCCGGCACGTTTTCGCCTGGGCGATCTGATCGTCAGCGAGTTTGCGGGCACGTTCGAGGACATCCGGGATCAGCTTGTCTTCTCGATAGAGCAGAAGGGGCTCGCCGTCAGCAACACGGCAGCCGTGGGCGACATGCTGAAGCGCACTCGCAGCGATGTCGGCGGAGCGCGCGACCTCTACGGGAACGCGGAGATTGTGCAGTTCTGCTCGGCGAGCACCGCGCACGGCTCGACCCAGGTCGACGCGCATCTCGTGGGTCTTTGTCCGTATTCCGTGGCGGTCTACACGCTCTCCGGTACGCCAGGCCGGGTATACGTGAGCTACAGAACGCTGCTGATGCCCGAGATCTCGCCCGACGTCCGAGCGGCTCTGGAGCGGTCCGAGGCACTGGTCGCGGGCGTCGTGAAGGGCATCTCCCAGTGAACCGGCAAGCGGTCTTGCCGCCACGCGTGGAGTGACCGCAGACCTCCGGTCCGAACAGGAGACGGAACCGCCATGGAAAGAAAGAGACTGTCCGCCACGCAGATCCGGTCCGTCGGTTATGACCCGGCCTCGCAGACGCTGGAGGTGGAGTTCCCCAGCGGTTCGATCGTGCAGTACTCCCGCGTTTCCCCCGAGGTGTATCGGCGCCTGATGGCGGCGCCTTCCCCAGGCAGCTACTTTCGCGAC
Source organism: Betaproteobacteria bacterium (assembly GCA_016713305.1). Classification (NCBI taxonomy): domain Bacteria; kingdom Pseudomonadati; phylum Pseudomonadota; class Betaproteobacteria; species Betaproteobacteria bacterium. The sequence continues at coordinate 700,544 of JADJPK010000031.1, read as the reverse complement.
AACATCGAGGAATCCTTCACCGCAAGACGGCTCCGCTGAGCGATCTAACTCAGCATTCCGGTTCGCCGTCGGCGGGCCGCGGATCGGGATCGAAGGCGAATCGGTGCGGCAGATCCGCGGCCGCGATGCGTTCCACCGGCACGGCGCAACCGGCGAGGCGCAACCAAGGAGGAGGCACAGCGGCGTCTCCCGCCATCCAGCGTGCCAGGGCGTCATCGGTCACCGGCTTCCCGTGCTCGTCCGAAAGCCACGGCACGATCCGCGGAAGATCCCGATCGTCGAGCGTTCCGACCCCGGCGTCGGCCAGAATCACGACTCGCTCGCGGTCGTCCAGCCAGGCACCGTCGACTCGACCGGCGTCGTGGCCTGTATGGGTGACAAGCGTGTTTCCGTCCTGCGTCTCGAGCCGGTACACGTGCGGCGCACCCGGGAGTGCGACATAGACCCGCTGTGGTCCGTTCTGGAAGTACCAGCGGCCTCTGGCGTCGGATTCATAGTTGCGATTGATGAAGGCGATGACGCCCGCGTTGCCGATGCGCTCGCCCTTGAGAAGCCAGTTTCCCCGCGGGTCCAGCGACAGCCAGCCGTACGCGTGGGGAACGTCGGGCCACTTTTCCAGCGCCTTGCGGACGATGTCATCCATAATTCCGGCTCGGCACTTCGGAGCAACACGTCATGGCGCTCACCTTCTATTGCGGTTCCGGCTCGCCCTTCGCGTGGCGGGTCTGGCTTTCTCTCGAGTTCAAAGGCGTTCCCTACGAACTGAAAATGATCTCGTTCTCGGACCGGGAACACAAGAAGCCCGAGTATCTGGACATCAATCCGCGGGGCAAGATTCCCGCGATCTCGGACGAGGGCTTCGCGTTGTATGAATCCGCCGCGATTGTCGAATACCTGGACGAGCGCTTCCCGGACGGCCCGCCGCTCATCGGCAAGACGCTGCGGACGAGGGCCATCACGCGCAGGCTGATCCAGGAAGCCGATCAGTACTTCCTTCCGGCGATGGACCCGCTCCTGGATGCCGTTCTGTTCACGCCGCGCGAGAACTGGAGCGAGGATGCGATCGCTCTGGCGCGGGAGAAGGCCGCCACCGAGATGGTCTGGTGGGAGAAATCCATGGGGCCCGCCTTCCTCACCGGCGACGCGCCCAATGCAGCCGACTTCACGCTCTACCCCCATGTCGCGCTGACGTTGCGGGTGGACAAGCGCAAACAGGATGTGGGCGTGGGGGCGCTTGTCGGCCCGAACATGCGGGCCTGGATGCAACGGGTCGAAGCGCTTCCCTATCTGGACAGGACCGTACCGCCACACTGGAAGAAGTGAAGACGGGACCGGCCGGCCCGGAATGCAGTCTGACTTGATCTGCGTCGCCGGCGTTCGGCTTCCGTTGGGATTCAATCGAATTCGAGGACGCGCCAGCGCGCGCCAACAGGGAGAAGACGCATGGATATGAAGCGGTTGGGACCGGTCGTATTCGCCGTGGCAGCCGCCACTTCGTTACCGACATGGGCCGATGACGAACCCTCCGCCGGCGAACAGCTGGTGAAGTCGAAGTGCGTGAGCTGTCACAACACTCAGCGGCTGACGCAACTCGTGGCACGAACTCCGGCGCCCGACCGCGCGGCTAGACTGGAGCGGCATCTGCCCAGCCACTTCATGCCGGACGAAGCTCAGCGTCAATCGGTCATCCCCTATCTGTTGCAGCTGAGCGGTCAGTAGGGCGGGCCACACGCGGGGTCGTCACCCCAAGGAAATGCGGCGCCCGCGGCTGAAGTCGTTGTCCGGAGCCTGATGACGCCGGAGGACGGGCGGGACCCATGCGTCTCTTCCGCAGAAGGCTGCGTCTTGGGCCCCTGACGCTGTGTTCAAATAGCAGGCTCAACGATCACTGCCGGAGAACATCTTGGCCCGCATTCTTCTGGGAGCCGTCGCCGACGATTTCACGGGCGCCACCGATCTGGCGAACACGCTTGTCAAGGCAGGAATGCGTACCGTCCAGCTGCTGGGCGTTCCCCGCCGCGATCTGCCTGTCCCCGATGTGGATGCCGTCATCGTCGCGCTCAAGTCACGCAGCAATCCGGCCGCCGAGGCCGTCTCCATGTCGCTCGCGGCGCTCGACTGGCTGCGACGCGCGGGAGCCCGGCAGTTCTATTTCAAGTACTGCTCGACTTTCGACTCCACCTCCAAGGGCAACATCGGTCCGGTGGCGGACGCGCTGTGCGATGCCCTGGGAACGGATTTCACGGTGTTCAATCCGGCGTTTCCCACCAACAAGCGGACGGTCTACCAGCGGTATATCTTTGTCGGAGACATGCTGCTGTCCGAGTCGAGCATGCGTCATCATCCCCTCACCCCGATGACGGATCCCTCGCTGGTGCGCGTGCTGCAGCAGCAGACACCGCGGAAGGTCGGGCTCGTGCCGGTTTCCATCGTGAACCGCGGGCCTGCTGAAGTGCGTGCGGCGATGGAGCGCCTCCGTCAGGAGGGAGCGAGGCATGCCGTACTGGATTCGCTGAGCGACGAACACTTGCAGGTGCTCGGTGAAGCCTGCTCCGACATGCCGCTGGTGACGGGCGGCTCCGGCATGGCCATGGGGCTGCCTGCGAATTTCGTTCGCTCCGGCGAGCTCGTGCCGGGCCAGGCCATGCGTCTGCCCGACATTGCGGGCCATGCCGCGGTCATCGCTGGCAGTTGCTCCGCCGCCACGCTGTCCCAGGTAGAGCACATGAAGCGTACCCACGACACGCTGGCGATCGATCCCATGGCATTGGCAGGCGGACGGGATGTCGTCGCCGAAGCGCTGCAGTGGGCGCAGGAGCGGCTGTCGAACAAGCCGATCCTCATCTATTCCTCAGGCACGCCGGATCAGGTGGCTGAAGTGCAGGCGAGACTGGGAAGGGAACACGCGGGAGCGCTGGTGGAAGAAACGCTTTCGCAGATTGCGCGAGGTCTGGTGGCGCGAGGCGTGCGAAGACTGGTGGTCGCGGGCGGAGAGACTTCCGGCGCCATCGTGAGTGCGCTGGGCGTCGAGGGCCTGATGATCGGCGCGGAGATCGATCCCGGTGTGCCGTGGACGGCCAGCCTGGGAGAACCGCGCCTGGCTCTTGCGCTCAAGTCGGGCAATTTCGGCACGACCGACTTCTTCAGCAAGGCATTCGCCAAGTACGGCTGAAGCGGGGCCGCCCCGCGTCGGAAAGATCCGGTCAAGGCAGCGGCCGAAGTGCCGCGCGATGGAGGAAGTGGCAATGAGCGAAAGTGCCATTCGGGAACAGATGGCGGTGTTGGGCAAGTCGCTGTTCGACCGGGGACTCACCTTCGGTTCCTCCGGGAACTTCTCCGCGCGACTCGACGACGGTTACCTGATCACACCGACCAATTCATGCCTGGGGAGGCTCGACCCGGCTCGCATCACGAAGCTCGACTTGCACGGCAATCATCTGTCCGGGGACAAGGCTTCGAAGGAGGCGTTCCTGCACCTGTCGATGTACGGCGAGCGTCCTTCGGCCGGTGCGGTGGTCCATCTGCATTCCACGCACTCCGTCGCCGTATCGGTGATCGAGGGGCTCGACGAGCGCAATCCCATCCCTCCGATCACCGCCTATTACGTGATGAAGGTAGGCCGGCTCGCGTTGTTGCCCTACTACCCACCGGGGGATCTGTCGCTGGCGAACGCAGTGCGGGAAGTGGCGCGGAAGCACCATTCCATACTGCTTGCGAATCATGGCCCCGTGATCGCCGGGGTGGACCTGGAAAATGCGGTGTACGCGACAGAGGAACTGGAGGAAACCGCGAAGCTCTTCCTGATGCTTCGAACGGAGAAGATCAAAGTGCTGGACGAAGATGCCGTGGCGGAACTCGAACGGCGCTTCGGCGCCTGACCATCGGGAGCGCCAGGCTCAATCGTCGAACCGGTCGGACCACCGCCGCCGCGGTCCCTCGTAGTCCGAAAGTTCCTCGTACGCGGAGAAGCTTTCTTCCTCGTCAATGTCGAGGCGCATCTCGTAGTCAACGATCTCGCGCAGCAGGGCCTCTGCCCTGAGGGCGGATTCCGCGGTCGGCGCACTGCGCATCGCCTGGGCCAACGAGGCCTTGGAATCCCGATAGTCACGTTCGTTCATGATGGGTCGCGAATACTCCGAAAGTTTCGGCGTGTGCTTGTCAAGCACGGATTGGGACTGCAACTTTTGCAGCAAACGGAACTCGATCTTCATGTCCTCTCACGACGCAAGGCGGGTGCCAGGACCGCCGGGGCCGGGGCTTTCCCACCTATGAGTTAAGTCAGGCTCGCACGCTTCCAGCTTCCGGAACGCCAACGCCAGAGCATCATCGCGCCGAGCAAGACGATGTACACCAAAAACACCCACCACCCCCCGCGGGTTCCCCACCCGAACTGAGGCAGGAAATCCACCCACCCTTCACCGGGTGCGAAGGAAAGCATATGGGCCAGGGGTACGAACCCTGCCCAGGCGAGCACGAGCAGCAGCACCGTCGGCACGCGCACGTCCCCTGCTCCGCGGAGGCAGAATGCCGCCGCCAGATTCAGCGCATCGAAGGTCTGGTACGCGCCTGCAATCCACACGATCGACAGGGCCAGCGCGATCACTTCCTGTGCACCCGGATGGGACGCATCCGTGAAGATCGGCACCAGCCAGGGGCCTCCCAGGGCAATCGCCGCGCCCACGGCCCCCATGTACAGCGCCGCGATGACCACGACCGTGTCACCGAGGCGCTGCGCCCAGTGCTTGTCCCCGGCGCCGATGGATTGCCCCACGAGCGTCGTACCGGCCATGGCGATGCCGATGGCCGGCAGGTACGCGATGGACGTGAGCATCATCACGATCTGCGTGGCCGCTCCCTGGACCGAGCCGAGGCGCACCTGCATCAGCTGGAACAGCGAAATTGCCACCAGATCCACGGCGGGAAAGAGGCCGGTGGCGATGCCGATGGACAAGACGCGTCGCAATTGACGCACTTTGGGCCGCCACGTAAGCCGGGTTCGATAGGGCTGCTGCAGTGCAGGAGAAAGAAAGATTGCCATCCCCAGCACCACACCGATGGCCATCGACACGGTCGTTGCCCACGCAGAACCTGCGATGCCGAATCCGAGCCGGAAGATCAGGATCTCGTTCAATGCTGCATTCGCACAGGCCACGACTACCATGACGAGCAGCGTCACACGCGCGCGGCCGAGGCCGTTGAAGAATCCGGAGATGGCCCAGAGGGCTACCGCGAGCGGCCCGCCGAGCAGCCGCGGCATCCACCACTCCGCCGCCAGGTCCGCAACGACTTCCGGGAGCCCGAATGGCCGCAGCAGCGCTGGTCCGGAATACGCGATCGCCAGGAATGCGGGAGCGAGGAGCATTGTCGACCAGAGGCCATGCCAGGTGCTCGACGACGCCTGCAGGCTTCGTCTCGCGCCGTAGGCCTGCGCGACGAATGCCTGAACGGCGAGGCCGACGCCTCCCAGCGCAAGCAGGAACACGATCGCGAGAAAGTGCACCGCACCCATCGCCGCCATGGCGTCGGTGGAGATGCGCCCGATGAACCAGGTGTCGGTAAGATTGAGCACGAGCTGGACGGCGCTGTTCAGCATCAGCGGGAGCGCGAGCGCCAGGACAGCGCCGAAGTCCACGTGCCTGTGTCCGTGGTGGTCGCGGCGGAGTGCGGGCAGACGCGATGCCGCTGCGGCACGTGAATCGGAATGCTGAGGAGATATGGTCAAGGCACCGGCGCGTCTGAAGATGGGTCGTTGGACGATCGCGACGAACGCCGCCGGCGACGGAACGGCCAGGCGCCATACGGAGCGCCGCCACGACGCGTGTCGCTCGCGCCGCACGCCTGGCGAACGCTCGCAGTAGAACGCAAACCTCCGGGAGGATCAACCACCATGCACCCACCGTACGACACTGTCCTGCGCCGCAGGCGCTTGCTTGGAGTGGCCGCCGCCGCCGCCGCTTTCGCCATCCGTCCGGCCCTCTTGCGGGCGCAGTCACTCCCGGCCGTGGATCGGCCGGAGGGAGGGTTTCGATTCGTGCCCGGAAACCAGGTATTCGCGACCGGTGCCGTCGCGTTGCGCGGTTTCGAGATCGTGCACGTGATGCTCGACCGATGGCTCGAGCTGCAGGATGGCTACAGGTTCGTGGAGGAGTTTCTGCGTTCGGCGGGACGGCCGATGCAGTCTCTCTGCGGCATGGAATTGAGGTTGCCCCGGCAGCTCAGCATGGACGGTTTTCGTGCGTTCAACGGTCCCTATGTAGAGCGGCTCCTCTCCTGGGGACTGCTGGCCGAGGGGCGCAACCCGGTGTCGAGAACCAACGTGGCGCCCGTCTTCGATCCGCCCGAAATGCCCTCGCTGCATGCCTTCTCGTTTGCGCGGGCGGGACGCGCCGCGCGCCCGACGTTCGTGCTGTCCGGCATGGCCGAGAACGGCCCGGCGGGCGTGGTGGCCGCCGGCGACGACTCGGCGGCCGGATTCGCAGCCAAGACCGAATTCCTGGTGCGTGCCTTTCGCGACCGCATGCAGGGCCTCGGTGTTTCGTTCGGGGATGCGACACATGTGGATGTCTATTGTGCCCACCCGGAACGCGCGCCCGTCACGGATGTGCTGATGCCGGCGCTGGAATTCGCGTCGCGCCGTGGCGTGCGTGTCCACTGCGCGCGGCCCCCGGTCGAGGGACTCGAGGTGGAACTGGAAGTACGGGCGTTCGCCGCGGAACTGGTGGCAGGCCGCTGAGCCGTCAGGCGTCGTGCAACTCGACGAGTACCGGCTGGTGGTCGGATGCGTCGGTCGAGGCATCCACTTCCACGCGGCAAAGCCGCGCTGCGAGATCCGCGGTCACGTAGACGAAATCGCAGCACATCAAGGGGCAGCTCCTGTCGTGCACGCCCCATGACGGCGGATGCGCCGCGCCTGGGTGCATGGCGTCCCACGCGTCCAGGAAGCGGGGCTCGTTTCCGGCGAAGGGCGCCAGCATCCGCGCATGTTCCGCGGATCCCGGCGCGAAATTGCAGTCGCCGCAGACGATGGCCGACGCAGGTCGGGGGAGGGCTTCGAAGGGCTCGCCGGGATCGCCGCTGGCGCGAGGTCGCGCTGCGTGTGCACAGGCCTCGGCGTGCACTTCGCGCAGCGCGTCGACCTGAGCCATCCGCTGCAGTGCCGAGTAATACTCCAGGTGGGTGCTCGTCACGCGCACCGGCCCGAACGCGGCGTCGATCACGAGTTCCAGCGCGGCCCGTTGCATGCTGGGCACGCTCGGGTCGGCGGGCCAGGGCAGCCGGTGCCGTTGAACCTGGACGACAGGCAGGCGGGTGAAGACGGCGTTGCCGAACTGGCGGCGCCCTCCCTTGCGGTTGTCGACATCCGTGGCGGGGGCGTAGAACCCTCGGTATTCGCGCAGTTCGGCGCCGATGAGAGCCATCTGGTCCTCACCGGCGCTGCCGCCGAGCGTCTCGAAGCCGATCGCGACCTCCTGCAGGCACAGCACGTCGAAGTCCGCGAGGTCCCTCGCCTCGCGTGCGATGCGGACCGGATCGACGCGGCCGTCGACACCGCGGCACCACTGAATGTTCCAGGTGATGAGCTTCACGTCCGCGCGGGCCGCCCGTCGGTCAGCCGATCGCCGGCGGCAAGGTCATGCGCTGCATGAGATAGCACAGGCAGTCCTGACGCACGACCCGCTCGTCGCGCGTCAGCATTGCCGGCATGAACGGTTTTCGCAGCCGCCAGCCATCGGCGACCCGGATCAGCACCTCCGACGTGATGTCGTCGCCCGATTCCCCATGCGCATGCAACGCCTCCGGATCGCGCGAACGCGCGAGCAGCGTGCCTGCCTCCAGTTCCCTGAAGTTGTAGTGATCCAGCGAAGTGACGAACTGAAGGTCCGCCGGCGTTCCATCGAAGCTCATCGACAACATCTCGGCAGGCTTGATCGTCGCGACCGTATGGAACAGATGCACATCCCCCTCGCGGACGGGATGATCGGGGACGTGCTCGAGACGCAGGCACGCCTCGACCAATTGTGCGGCGTGCGCCACCCCCGACTCGTCGCCGGTCTTGCCGCATTCGCACGTGACGGCAGGCGCCAGTTCGGCGAAAGCGGCCGACTGCACTCCGCGGGGTGTCCGGAAGTAGACGACCGTGCGGCTGAAAAGACCGGCAAGCTGGAGAAAGGCAGGGGTCAGGCTCGTCACGCAGGCATAGTGCGGATTCAGACCGGTGTTGTTGTGAAGATCGATGCTGGCAAAGACTCCCCGCGCGCGCATCGTTTCGGTGACTTCGCGCATCATCGCGGCTTCGGGGCACTCGGACACGTCGGTGCCCGGCCACACCCGGTTGTAGTCGGGCTGGTCGTCGAGGCGCCGCACGCCTGCGCGCGCCGCTTCGACGTTGCCGATGAACAGGGACATCGCCCGCGGCAGCTCGCGTCCAGCGAAGCCCGCGAGCACCCGCTGCAAGGCCTGGAGACCCACGTCCTCGTTGCCGTGGAGCAGGATCGACACGAACAGCGCGGGACTGCGCTTTCCGGGCAGGTGGATGAGTGCCGGGCGGGGGAGGATCCGGTAAAGGTCGGCGGCGGTGCAGTTCAGGAATCCGGCGGGCAGTCCGGTCAGGATCTGCAGCCGGGGCCGTACGAGGGTGTCCATGCGTGTTCGGTGTGCAGCCGATGATGCTTCCCGCAGAGTACTCCAACGGGCGCGCTGTGCGAACCGCGGCGGACTGTCAAAGGGACCATTCGTGAACAGGCGTTCCCTGCGCCTGCCGCACGATGTATTCCCGCACCAGCAGGGGAAAGTCCCTGCCATGCCGTTCCGCGAATGCTCGCTGCCACCAGCTGCCGGTGCGTCCCGAGGCCACGCGCGATTCCACGACCCGAAGCGCACGATCGGTGAAGCTGCCGGACGCCCCCAGCGGGCCCAGGCCCGCCCGGGCCCGCGGCAGCAGATCGTCCAGAACGACCTGTTGGAGCGGGCGTTCCACCCCGTCCAGCCACGTGACGGTGCCGGCGATCCCATGGCGGGCGGCCGAGTAGAAATTGCTCTTCGCCTGGGCGAACGGGAGGATCGACTCGGGCGGAACGTCGTCTTCGGCAAGCGACGACACGAGCCCGTAGAAGAACACGAGGTTCGCCATCATGTCGGTGACCGAGGGACCGGCGGCCATGACCCGATGCTCGATCCGCAGATGCGGCTTGCCGTTCGCGTCGAAACCGACCAGCGGGCGGTTCCACCGCCAGATGGTGCCGTTGTGCAGGCGCAGGTGCGCGAGGCGGAAGTAGTCGACGTCGAATTCCAGCGGCAGCATGACCGGAAACAGGTGCAGATTCTCGCGGAAGCATTCCGCGAGTGACCACCCCGCGTAGCCCGTGCCGAACGAGACCCGGGGAACCGATCCCCTATAGGAGGCTTCGTGGCTGCCGACGTCCACGGCCTGTTCGAACAGCGGAATGCGCGTTTCCTCCCACAACTGACGGCCGAACAGGAACGGACTGTTGGCGGCGATCGCCACCGTGGCAGCAGACGCGATGATGGCCGCGTTGTAGTACCGCACCGCGTTCTCGGGAGTGACCTGCAGATGCGCTTGCAAGGACGTCGTGCCGGCCTCCAGCATGACATCGGTGTGGAAGGTCTCCAGCCGCTCCGCGCCGTCGATCGCAAGGCGCATCGGCCGCCCATGCCGCTGACGCATCACCTGTTCGTTGAGTGCGCGATAGCGCTCCGAATCGGACATGTTCCCGGCGCACAGATGCGATTCGGCCACGGTCGGAAGCGTACCGACGGACGCGAGCTTGAGGCCAAGAGCAGCGCCGGCCTCGCGGCACCGCCGCCAGGTCGTCTCCAGTTCGTCGGACATGCGCCGCAGTCCGGTGTCCGTGAGGCTCTGGGGTGCGACATTCAGCTCGACGTTGAAACGGGCGAGTTCGTGAACCACGGCGGGGTCGGCGAGTCTCGCAAGAAACTCGGCGTTGCGCGGAGCGGGTGTTCCATCTTCCTGCACGAGCCAAGCTTCCAGTTCCAGCCCGGCCATGGGCGCCGAGCGGGCCAGCACGCCCTCCGAGATCCAGTCGCAAAGCAGGTCTGTCTCGACGGCCAGACGCGAGTCGAAACGCTCGAAGTCGCGGTGCCTGAAGTGGTGTTCTGCGATTTCCTGGCCCATGAGTGACAGAAGAAGTAGTCTGGTCCCATTGGAGCGCAATGAAAGGGCTGCGGGATTGTCATAGATCAAGGGCGGGGGTTGGGAAATCTCCCATCACCTGCGGCAAGACGTCGCGGGGCAGGGGCGGAACCCTGTGGCCAAATGGCGACCGTTGCGGCCGCCTTTCCCAAGAGTTACCGTGCTGCGCCCGGATTCCTCGTGTCACCGGTGCGTCACATCTGCCCGGTAACTTGAGACGTACATCGAGACCTGCCCATGAACATCTGCCCTCGCTTCTCCCGGGCGCCTGCCTGCCGTTCTGGCCGCCGGCAGGCGTTTCCGGATCGCCACTTCCACCCGATCCGCGCCCCGTCCGACCGATGCCGCCGCCCCAGAGGATTCACCCTGCTGGAACTGCTGGTGGTGATCGTCATCATCGGCCTGCTGGCGGGCTACGTGGGACCGCGATATTTCGCTCAGGTCGGCAAGTCGGAGGTGAAAGTGGCGCGAGCCCAGATCGACGCCTTCGAGAAGGCGCTCGACACTTACCGTCTGGATGTGGGAAGATATCCCACCACTGAGGAGGGGCTGACCGTGCTGGAAGTCCGTCCCGGCAACGAAGCGAAGTGGCAGGGGCCTTATCTCAAGAAATCCATCCCGCCCGATCCCTGGGGCAAGCCGTACCAATACCGGTCTCCCGGCGAGAAGAACGAGTTCGACATCTTCTCCTTCGGCAAGGACGGCCAGGCGGGCGGAGAAGGTGAGAACGCGGACATCGGCAACTGGAACTGAATGCTGGCCTTCTCGTTATCGTCATGACTCCACGCATCCCGCCATGTCCCGCGACCCACCGTCACAGGGGCTGATCCGCGATGCGATACCGTGTGAAGGCCATGAAATCCGGTCAGGGGGTCGTCTCCCTCGAACTTGACGCGCGGGATCTGGCAGAGGCCCGTACGCAGGCAGTCGGCCGCGGTTACACGGTGCTGTCGGTCCAGGGCGGAGCCCGCATGCGTCTGCCGTCCCTCGCCAGGAAGGCGCGCTTCCCCCTGCTGTTGTTCACCCAGGAGCTTCTTGCCCTTCTGCAGTCGGGCATCAGTCTCGTGGAGGCGCTGGAAACGCTGGAGGAAAAGGAGTCCAAGGCAGAGACGCGGTCCGCGCTGAAGCGGCTTCTTTCCGCCCTGTACGAGGGCAAGCCCTTCTCGTCCGCCCTGCAACTGGAACCCGCAGCGTTTCCCGAACTGTACGTTGCCACGGTCCGTGCCAGCGAACGCACCGGTGGGCTGCCGGAGGCGCTGACCCGCTACGTGGCCTATCAGTCGCAGCTCGATGTGGTCCGCAAGAAGCTCGTGAGCGCCTCCATCTATCCGCTGATCCTCATGGGCGTCGGAGGATTGGTGGCGTTATTCCTGCTTGGATATGTCGTGCCTCGGTTCAGCCACGTATACGAGGAGATGGGGGACGACATCCCGTTCATGTCCCGGCTGCTCATGGAGTGGGGGCAACTGATCAAGTCCAACGGCGTGCTGGTCGGTCTGGCGTTCCTTGCTGGCGGTGCGGGACTCGTCTGGTGGTTGTTCCAGCCCGGCTCGCGCGCCCGCATCCTGCGCGCGTTCCGCAGGATCCCGTCGATGGGCGAACGGTTGCGTGTCTATCAGCTCGCGCGCTTCTACCGCACCCTGGGAATGCTGCTCGTGGGAGGCATCGCGATCGTGCCGGCCATGCAGATGGTGTCCGGCCTGCTGGACGCGGAGCTTTGCGTGCGCTTCGAACGGGCGTCGCGGCTGATCCGCGAGGGGCAGCCGATCTCCGTGTCCATGGAGTCCACCGGTCTCGTGACCCCTGTCTCCTGCGGCTGCTGCGGGTGGGCGAACGCAGCGGACAGATGGGAGAGATGATGGAGCGCATCGCGGCGTTCCACGACGAGGAAATGGCACGCTGGGTCGAATGGTTCACGAAGATCTTCGAGCCGCTTCTGATGGCGTTCATCGGCGTTGTCATCGGCGGCATCGTGGTGCTCATGTATCTGCCGATCTTCGAGTTGGCGGGGAGCATTCAGTGAAGCCCCTCGACTTCGATCCTGCGTTCCGATTCGGCGCGGACGATCTCTCCCGCGCTCGCGAACTTGCGGCAAAGTCGGGCCGGCGCGTCGTCGCCTGCCTGGAGGAAACCAGCGGGCTGGGTGAGGACGCGTTTCTCGCGGCTCTGGGCGTGACGCTGTCGCGGCGCGTCCTGAGCATGGCCGAACTGCATGCGGCGGAGCCGGCCTACGATCTCCTGCCCTATGCAGAGGCACTGGCCCATGAATGCGCCCTCCTGCGTGATCCGGGTGGCCAACTGATGCTGGCGTACGCGGACCCCTTCGAGACCCGGATCCGCGTCTGGGCGGACGAGCGGGTCGCGGCACCCTTCGAACCCGTGCTGGTGCGCCACGACGATCTCGTGGCGTGGCTCGCGCGGCAGGGTGACAGCCTGCGCGCCATGGAAAGCCTGGTCGTCGAATCCCGCGCCGACGCCGAGAGCGGAAAGACCGTCGAGGACCTTTCCCTCAAGAGCATCAGCGCCGCCACCAGCCCGGTCATCCGCCTCGTGCACTCGACCCTTTACGATGCGCTGAAGAGCGGCGCAAGCGACATCCATCTGGAGACTGGCGCCGCCGGACTCATCATCAAGTACCGGATAGACGGTGTGCTTTCCAACGTGAGCCAGGTGAACGGGTTGGAGATGGCGGAGCAGGTGATCTCGCGCATCAAGGTCATGTCGGAACTGGACATTGCCGAACGCCGTGTTCCGCAGGACGGCCGGTTCAAGGTGTCCGTGCAGCGCCGGGAGATCGACTTCCGCGTCTCCATCATGCCCTCCATCTTCGGCGAGGACGCGGTGCTGCGGATCCTCGACAAGCAGAGCCTTGCCGACCAGGTGAAAGGCCTGTCCCTGGACAGCCTGGGCTTCGACGAGGCCGCCAAGACGTGGCTGCGGCGGCTGTCCTCCGAACCGTATGGAATGCTGCTCGTGACCGGTCCGACCGGAAGCGGCAAGACCACCACGCTCTACGCGGCGATCTCCGAGATCAATCATGGTCACGACAAGTTGATCACCATCGAGGATCCGGTGGAGTACCAGCTTCCCGGAGTGCTGCAGATTCCGGTGAACGAGAAGAAGGGCCTCACCTTCGCGCGTGGTCTGCGCTCGATCCTCAGGCACGACCCCGACAAGATCATGGTGGGCGAGATCCGCGATTCGGAAACGGCTCAGATCGCGATCCAGGCAGCGCTCACCGGTCACCTCGTCTTCACGACGGTGCACGCCAACAACGTGTTCGACGTTCTCGGCCGGTTCACTCACATGGGCGTGGACCCGTACAGCTTCGTCTCCGCTCTCAACGGGATCGTCGCCCAGCGGCTGGTCCGTGTGAACTGCGCGCATTGCGCCGCGGACGACGAACCGAGCGACGAACTGCTTGCGGATTCCGGTCTCACCCGCATCGCGGTGCACGGTTACCGTTTCCGTGCAGGAACCGGGTGCGGACACTGCCGGGGCACCGGCTTCCGCGGACGGAAGGCCATCGCGGAGATGCTCGTGCTCACGGACGAACTGCGCGAAATGATCACGAGCCGGGAGCCGATCCGGCGGATCAAGGATGCCGCGCGACGGTCCGGCACGGCATTCCTGCGCGACTCCGCGCTCGCGCTCGTGGCCTCGGGCGAAACGACCCTTCAGGAGATCAACCGTGTCACGTTGGTGGCGTGACCGCCTGACCGTGCTCCTGCGTCCGGATGCCATCCGGGTCGAGAGGCACGGATCCGTCCTGCGCCGCCGTGCTCGTACCGCCGAACAGTTCGCGGTCCGGCACGGTACGGCACCCGCTTGGCAAGGAGCCCTGGATGGCCTCGCGGAAGCACTCGCCGAAAAACGCTGGCAGGGTACGGACGTCGAGGTGGAACTGTCGGGGCATTTCGTCCGTTGGCTCCTCCTGCCGCCGAGCGATGCCATCGCCACCGACGAGGAATGGGAAGGCTATGCGCGAATGGAAATGGAGGCGGTACACGGGGAACGCGCTGCCGCCTGGTCGGTCTCCCTGACGGAACAGTGCCCCGGAGAGCCGGTCGTGGCCTGTGCGGTGGACTCGGCCTTCATCGAGGCGCTGATCGCTGTCTGCGAGGCAGGCAGATCGCGGCTTTCCTCCGTTGCGCCTCGATTTTCCGCCGCATTCGACCGCCGCAGACAGGCGCTGCGCGCTCCGGTCAGCGCCTTTGCGCAACTGGAACCGGGACGCGCAACCATTGCGGTGATCGATGCCGGCAGGTGGCGCGCAATCACCAGCGTGCGCTGCGCCGGCCGATGGTCCGACTGCCTGCACGCCGAACTCACCGGCATGTCGGCGCTCGCGGCGGCGGGCCACGAGGGCGGACGTCTCTACGTGGCGACCGACGGCGTGGAGGCCGCCCTGCCCGCGCGAATCGGGTCTTGGGACGTGGTGGCGGAATCGGTCGAAGGCCCGGCGGTGGCGCGCGGCGCTGCATTCCAGGCGGCGGAGGTACGGCCGTGAGCATCGCGCCTCTGGATCTCGATTTCCTCCGGCCCCGCGCGGGAAGCCGAAGGACCGGCACGATCCTGCTGGGTATCGGGGTCGTGCTCACTCTGATCGTCGCAGGCCGTTACGCCGACTTCAAGGAGGAACGGGCACGCTGGGAAGACAAGGTCTCCGACACACGCAAGCTTGCCCGGCGCGCCTTGCCCGGGCTCTCGGCGAGCGAAGTGCCGTCGGCTGAATTGCAGGCCGAACTGCGCCGGGCGAATGCGGTCCTCGACCAATTGTCCTTGCACTGGGACCGCCTGTTCGAGGACGTCGAGTCGGCCGTCGACGCCAACGTCGCGCTTCTCGGTCTTCAGCCCGACGCCCGCGGCCGCGTGGTGACCGTGGAAGGTGAAGCCCGTCATCTCGATGGATTGCTCGCGTTCCTGTCCAGGCTGGAAAGCACCCGGTCGCTGGAACGCGTGCACCTCGTCTCGCACGAGATCCGCGGGAACAATCCACAGCGGCCGCTGGCGTTCAAGGTGCTGGCGCAGTGGGTGTCCACGCCATGAACGCGACGCTGCGCTGGCTGGCACGGCGCGAGATCGGACGTCTGAAGTGGCGCGGTCTCGCGGGTCTCGCGCTCATCGTGTTCGCCGCCGGCTTCGCCCTGTCGGTGTTGCTCCCCGTGAAGCGGGAGATCGGCCAACTCGAGGCGGAGTACGGGCAGATGCGCAAGAAGCTGCGCGCGTCCGCCGACGGCCCCGGCGCGCCGGCTCCGACCCGCGCCGGACAGCTCGAGAACTTCTACGCGTTCTTCCCGGCAACGGACTCGCTTCCCGAGTGGATCGGAAAGCTGCACACGGCGGCTGCCCACAACGGGCTCACGCTTGACTCCGGCGAATATCGCATGCAGCAAGGGCCGCGGGAGCGGCTCTCGCGCTACCAGATCAAGCTGCCTCTCAAGGCAAGCTATCCGCAGCTGCGTGCGTTCGTCGCGGAGACGCTCGACAGGATTCCCGCAGCGGCGCTCGAGGATATCGTCGTGCGCCGCGAATCGATCGGTTCGCCGGAGCTCGATGCGCAAGTGACGTTCACTCTGTATCTCGGAGGTGGCTCGTGACGCTGAGGACTCCGGTGAGACGTGCTTTGCTGTTCATGGCCGCGGCGCTGACGTTCGCCGCGGTCAAGTGGGTCGACGGAAACGAAGCGCCGCAGGCGGCCCGTGACCGGTCTGCTGCCTCGACGGCGGTGCAGGCCGCTGCGTCGGCCGCGCGCAAGCGCGAGGAACCACTAACCGATATTCCCGCCATCGATCTGGCGCGGCTCAAGCGGTCGGGAAGGGGCGCCAGTGCCGACGCGTTCGCGGCGCGCAGCTGGGAGCCTCCACCCAGGAAGATGACCGCGCGGGAAATCGAAGCGCAGCGCGAGGCCATGCCGCCTCCGCCGCCGCCCCAGGCGCCGCCGCTGCCCTTTTCCTATGTCGGCAAGTTCGTGAGCGAGGGAGGCACGACCGTGTTTCTCGCGCGCGAAGGCCGCGACATCGCCGTCGCGTCGGGCGCTGTCATAGAAGGCGCCTACCGTGTCGACGAGGTTACCGAAGACGCCGTCGTGTTCACCTACCTGCCGCTCAATCAGCGGCAGACGATCTCCCTGCGAGCCCCATGATCCGCACCGCCGTTCTCCTTGCCGCGCTGTTCCTCTCCGCCTGCGCGTCCAACCGCCATTTCGAGGAGGGCACGCGCCTGAGCGCCGCGGGTCAGTCCGAGGCAGCGCTGCAGGAACTGGAGCGCGCGGTCACGGAGAAACCCGGCGATCCGCGATACCGCGCGGCGCTGCTGCGCGAACGGGAAGTGGTGGTTGGCAAGCGCATCGCCGCGGGGGATGCGCTGGCGCGCCAGGAAAGGTTCGACGAGGCGGAGGCCGAATACCGGGCCGGGTCGGCGGCGGATCCCGCCAACCAACGGGTCGCGGGACGGCTGAACGAGTTGACGAGATCCCGGCACGCGCACAAGTTGTTGAAGGAATCCCGCGAGCTCTTCGGCCGCAACGATCTCGCCGGTGCGGAAGGCAAACTGAGGGTGCTGCTCGCCGAGTCGCCCGGGTATCCCGGCGCCCGCGATCTGCTGCGCCGCATCCTGGAAGCCTCGCTTTCCGCCGGTGCGGGTCCGGAACTCAAGGCGCCGTTCAGGAAGCCCGTCTCGCTCGAATTCCGGGACGCCTCCCTCAAGACCGTCTTCGACATGCTTTCGCGCACCTCCGGCATCAATTTCGTGTTCGACCGGGACGTACGGTCCGACACCAAGGTCAGCGTCTTTCTGCGCAACACGCGTCTGGAGGATGCGCTGAAGCTCATCCTCACCACGAACCAGCTCGACCGCAAGATACTCAACGAGAATTCGGTGTTGGTCTATCCCAACACGCCCGCCAAGCAGAAGGACTACCGCGACCTGGTGGTGCGCAGTTTCTATCTGGCCAACGCCGACGTGAAGCAGGCGGCGGCCATGGTGAAGAGCATGGTCAAGACCCAGGACGTGTTCATCGACGAGAAGCTCAATCTCATGATCATCAAGGACACTCCCGAGGTGGTGCGGCTCGCAGACCAGCTGGTGCGCACGCTCGATGTGGCCGACGCGGAGGTGATGCTGGAAGTGGAGGTCCTGGAGATCACGCGCAGCCGCCTGCAGGACCTGGGCATCCGCTGGCCGGCCAGCGTGAGCCTCGGCGCCCAGGACGCCACGGGAGCGATTTCCTCCGCGGCGACCATCCCGGTGGACAGCCCGATGATGTTCACGACCAGCAATCCGGCGCTGGTGTTCAACCTGCGGGCGAACGTGAGCCGGACCGACCTTCTGGCCAATCCGCGGATCCGCGTGAAGAACAAGGAGAAGGCCCGCATCCACATCGGGGACAAGGTGCCGGTGTTCACCACCACGGCCACGGCCAATGTGGGTGTGGCCACCTCCGTGAGCTATCTCGACGTGGGGCTCAAGCTGGACGTGGAGCCGACCATTGCCATCAGCGACGAGGTGGCGATCAAGGTCGGGCTGGAAGTGAGCAACATCGTGGAGACCATCACGGTCTCCTCCGGGACCGGAAACACGGTGGCGTACCGCCTGGGCACGCGCAACACCAACACCGCGCTTCAGCTGCGCGATGGCGAGACGCAGATTCTGGCGGGACTCATCAACGACGAGGACCGGCGGGCCTCGCAGCGGGTGCCGGGACTGGGCGATCTGCCGGTGCTCGGACGGTTGTTCGGGACGGAGAACGAGAACAAGGTCAAGACGGAAATCGTCCTGTTGATCACGCCACGCATCGTGAGAAACGTTTCGCGGCCTGAAGGCGTGATGGCGGAAATGCCGGTGGGGACGGACACCACCCCGGGGCTTCCACCCCTGCGCATCGCGAAGACGGCGCCCGGGTCGGTCGTGGTGGCGCCCGGTGCGGGGGCAGCGGGACAGCCGCTCCCGCCCGAACCGGACAACGCGGGCCGTGTCACCGACAGTGCCTTCCAAGTGGGCCTGACCGCTCCGGCACGAGTGCAGAAGGGGTCCCAGTTCAACGTCACGGTCACCATTCCGGAAGTGGTGGACATCAAGGATGGCTTCGTCGAGCTGGCTTTCGATCCCTCGGTACTGGAGGTGCAGGGCGCGCAGCCACGCCTGCCCGGCCGTCTGCAGATTCCGGCCTCGGCGCTTGCCCGGATGACGGATGTCACGTTCCGCGTCATCGGGGCGGCCGGCGCTTCGTCTCCCATCGCGATCTCGGCGATGGAACTTGTCGATGCTTCGGGATTCGCGGTGGGCGCCAGCCCGCCGGCACCGCTCAGGACCGAAGTCACTCCGTGAACGGAATCGCGTTCCTGCCGCACGCCGTGGGCCGCAGACGGAGTCCGCTGCGACGCCGTGGCTTCACCCTGATCGAGATGATGGTGGTCGTGGCCATCCTGGGCGTGCTCGCCCTGGGGCTCGTGCCTCTCAACGATCTGTCGGTGCAACGGGCCAAGGAATCCGAACTGCGGACTGCATTGCGGCAGATCCGTGGAGCGCTGGATGCCTACAAGAAGGCCACGGACGAGGGGCGCATCGAGAAGAAGGCCGACGAGTCGGGTTTTCCCCGCCGTCTGGCCGACCTTGTCGAAGGGGTGGCCGACGTGAAATCGCCCGATCGGCAGACCCTCTACTTTCTGCGGAGGGTTCCGCGAGACCCGTTCGCGGACCCCGAAATGTCACCGGAAGAAACGTGGGGCAAGCGCAGTTACGCCAGCCCGCCGGACCGCCCCGCCGAAGGGAAGGATGTCTTCGACGTCTATTCCCGATCGGAACGCGTCGGGCTGAACGGCGTTCCCTACCGGAGCTGGTGAGGCCGTGCGCCGCCGGGGATTCACCCTCATCGAGTTGCTCGTCGTCATGGCGGTGCTGGCATTGCTGCTGGCCATTGCCGTTCCGCGCTTCGGCGAACGCGTCGACAGGTCCAGGGAAGTCGTGCTGAAGGAGAACCTCATGCACCTGCGTACCGCGATCGATCAGTACCATGCGGACCGGGGCCGTTATCCGGATACCCTCGAGGAACTGGTGAAGCTCCGCTACCTGCGCGAGGCGCCGATGGATCCGATCACGGAACGCTCGGACACGTGGGCGATCGTCGCGCCTCCCTCGGGCGCCGATGCGGGGACCGTCTACGACGTGCACAGCGGCTCGGAAGCGACCGCGCGCGACGGCAGCCGATTCGATACCTGGTGAGACCACGATGACATCCGCACGATCCGGAACGGAACTGCCCTCTTGTCCGCACATCGCGAGGCCGGGGACCGTCGCGCTGTGTGCCTTTCTCCTGACGGTCCTTCTTGCACCGGCACAGGCGCGAGACGGCCCCGAGCCGGGAGAATTCGACGATGCCGTATTTCGGCGGCTCGGCGTATCGGAGCCGGCGACCGCACAGCGGCTGCAGACGCTGCGTTCCGCTTTGCACGAAAGCGGCGGTCCCGTTGCGCCTGTCGGCGTGCAGCAAAGACTGGAACTCGGTGTGGCCGGACGCGATGTCGACGCCGCGAGGAAGGCATTGGCCGAGGGCGCCAAGGCGAATTCGCCGGGGGCATCGGGCCGGCTTGCCCTGGTCATCGCGGCCGAGCTGGGACACCCCGGGCTTGTCCGGCTGCTTCTGGAAAACGGCGCGCTGGTCGACCGCAAGGACGCGTCGGGCTTCCACGCCCTGGGCATCGCCGCCCTGCGAGGTCACGCGAACGTCGTCCAGGAACTGCTGGAGGCCGGTGCGAACCCGGATGCCCGATCCGACAACGGCGCCACGCCGCTGATCGATGCCGCGGCCACCGGCCGGATCTCCGCGGTCGAAGCGTTGCTCCGTCATGGCGCGGACGCCTCGTTGCGAAACCGTCAGGGTTGGACTGCGCTCATCGCGGCGGTCCGGGCTCAGCGGCTGGAGACCGTGCAGAGGTTGCTGGGCTCCGGTGCCGATCCCGATCTGACAGGGCGCGACGGATTCGCCCCCCTCTACTGGGCTGTCTACAAGCGCAACCGGGCCATCGCGGACCTGTTGCTGGCGGCTGGCGCATCGCCCGGCACCTATTCACTGGAAGGGTTGCAGTGACTTCGCTTCGCATGCTGTCAAACGCCAAACAACCGATTCGCGAAAGACATTCTTGTTCAGCGGAATGCTGCGCGAAGCGCCGGGTCGCCAGGGGGCAAGGGTTCCGGCGTGGCAGCAAGATGGCCCCCGTCATGGTGCTGCAACACGCAGCCGCGAGACTGCGCCGGAGGTTGTCCACAACAACGAGTGGGAACGGGCCGCAGCGCACACGGGCGGCGGCTCTGGAGCCGTCACCGACCCCTATGCAGATCGTCTCGCGCTCGCAGGAAGAGTGGGTGCCCCTGTCTTCACTCGAGCAGGAGCGCCTGTATCACATCCTGGAAACCGCCCACGGCGTCAGACGCCGGTCGCAGTTCTATCTGTGGGCCCAGGGCGCGCTGCAAGGCCTCATACCGCACGAGATCCTCATCTGCGCCTACGGCGATCTCGAACGCCGCTCGCTCGCATTCTTCCGGTCCTCGAGCGTGCCTCTGTCCGAGGATGCAGTGGCGGATCTGGAAGACCTGGAATCCGGGATCGTTCTCCAGGCCATACGCGCGTGGGCGGAGAAAGGCGGCAAGCCGCTGCTGATCGCCCCCGGCATGGAAGGCGGCTCCTCGACCTACCGCTACTTCGAGGCAGCGCTCAACCGTCATGGTCTCACCAATCTGGCGGTCCACGGCACGCCGCGAGTGCCGGGCTACCCGGCGAGCTTCTTCGTCTTCGGTCGGATGGAAGGGATCGTCACGTCGCGCCTGTCCTATCTTCTGGATCTGCTGCTGCCTCAGCTGCACATCGCCCAGTTGCGTATCGCCACGGAGGATGTCGAAGGCAACGGTGCCCCTGCCGCGAAAGACCGGGGCGTCACCACGCGGGAACTCGAGATCCTGCAGTGGGTGAGGGAAGGCAAGAGCAACGCCGACATCGCAGCAATATTGGCAATCAGTCCGCTCACCGTGAAGAATCACGTGCAGAAGATCCTGCGCAAGCTCAATGTCCAGAATCGTGCGCAAGCCGTGGCGCGCGCCATCTCCTTGAGACTCATCGACAGCGAAGCGCTCCGGACGGAGTAGGCGTCATGCGGTCGAAAGCCCGAGGTTTCACCTATCTCGTCGTGCTGATCATGCTGGCGGCCCTCGGTGCTGGACTCGCATCCGTCGGCGTCGTGTGGCACTCCGCGCAGCAGCGCGAAAGGGAAGAAGAACTTCTTTTCATTGGCGAGCAGTTCCAGAGGGCCATCCGCAGCTATGTAGAAGGATCGCCCGGTGCGGCCAAGCAGTTTCCCAAGTCGCTCGACGAGTTGCTCGAAGACCGGCGCCAGCCTGTGGTCCGCCGCCATCTGAGGCGGATCTTCATCGATCCGATGACGCGCACGACCACGTGGGGACTCATCCTTCGTCCCGATGGCCGCATCACTGGCGTGCACAGTCTGTCGTCCGACCGCGCTTTCCGCACGGCGGGGCTTCCCACCGGCATTTCCGGATCCACGTACTCTCAGTGGAAGTTCGCCTACGAGGAGTCATCCACCGTGCCGCCCGGCAATGCCGCGGCCGCGCCGTCCACGCCAGTTGGCACTTCCGCTCCAGCGCAGGTTCCTTCGTCCCCCGATACTGCCACTGTGCCGGCGGTCGTCGTCAGCACGCCGCCCGCGACAGATCCCAATCCGCAGAGCCGGTGTACCGACGAACGCCGTGATGCGATGCTCCGATGCATGGACATGACCGACGCAAGCGAGCGGCGCAAGTGCGAATCCGCCTCGTCTCGCAGTTACGCGACCTGCCTTCGCAATCTGGGGCGCTAGCGCAGCGCCGATCGGCGCGCACGAAGGGGGATGTCGAACGAGGCGTCCCGGCACGAAATGTTGCAGAAGTTGTTCAGGCTCATGAGCCGTTCGGCCCATTGGACGCCCCGGGATTCGCGCCGCTGCTTGTCGTGCGGACGTCGCTGTTCGCCTGCGCCTCCAACTCGCTGGCGGCAGCGATTCCAATCCTCCGAATTCCGCCGTTTTCCCTTCATGCCTGCCACATTCATCGAATGATGGCTTCCTGATCGAGCCACCAGCGCCCGCTCGGGACACGCTGCAAGAACTGCCGTGCGAATGATCCATTCGGACCATGTGCATCGCCAATTCACGCGAGCACTGCTGACATCCTTGCGCGCCATCATTCGCCCGAATCGCCAGTGTATTGCGCTGCACGATGGGCCGAATGGGTCATTGAAACGCCGTTGTCACCTACGCAGACTAAGGTTCCGCAGCAGGAGATGGATCGGCCCGATCCGATACCGCGAATGCATGCGACGCAAGTGCGGACGCGTCACCGTGGACGAGCAGCATTCCCCGGCCGTCCGCCTGCAAGACAGTGGCGCGTCCCCGGCGATTCGGAGTGTCGCAGTTCATTTTCGAGATTCTTGAGGAGCACCAAAGAAATGATTCTGAAATCCAAGCTTTCCCTGGCTGCACTGGCGGTGGCAGCCGCGTTCGCCGGCGGGTCCGCGCACGCGAACATCGTGCTGCCGAGCGTTACCGGCGGCAACGGCAATCTGTTCCTGGTGGTGTGGGACGACATGGGTACGGAAGACATCGCCGACGACCAGTCGTACTCGCGCGATCTGGGCCTGTTCATGAACAACTTCGCATCCGCGGCCAACAACCCGGTGATGGTGGCTGACAAGCAGCAAGCCAGCACGCTCATCGAGTTCGCGCCCGATGCCTTGTTTGCCCAGTGGCTCTCCGACGATTCTCGCAACACGGCGCAGGAGCGTGCACGCCTGCAGTGGAACGTCGTCGGTGGCGACTCTTCCGGCGAACGCCGTCTGCTCACAACGGTCGTGGCCGGCACGACGCCGGAGGGCAACAACCAGGGGCTCATCGACATGGTGGCCCAGGTGACGTCCTTCGCCAGCGACCAGAATTCCTTCCCCACCCACAGCTCTGCCACTGACGGCAGCGCCGTGGTCCTGTCATCGGATGGCTCCGCTTATGGCGGCAGCCTGTCGTGGGGCAACAACATCGGCAGCAAGGCCACGTTCATCAATGCGGCGAACATGGGCGGCAGCCTCGAATTCTTCCTGCTCGACGCCAACGGCGGCGTGGCCGGCAACGCGTACAACAAGTTCCGCTACCAGGTGGATGCCGGGACGCCCATGAACTGGACGCTGCAGATGGACGGCGATCTGGTCTACGCGCCCGTGCCGGAACCAAGCACCTACGCAATGATGGCCGCCGGCCTGCTGGGCCTCGGTCTCGTCGCGCGTCGCCGCCGCTGACCCATCGGGCCGGCCCCCGGGCCGGCCCACCCTAGCAATCCGCTTCTCGAACGCCGGCTCCAAGGAACCGGTGCGGGGGGCGTACACCCCAAAGGAGACGAAATGAAACTGACCAAACTGTCTGCAGCGCTGGGCCTCGCCCTCGTGTCCGCTGCTTCGACCGGCTTCGCCGGCACCTGCGGCGATGCGAACTTCGATCCCTATACCTGCACCGCCGATCCCGGCTACGACAACGTGTTCCTGTCTGGCGCCAGCGCCCCCGACAACTTCCTCGAAACCACCGTCACCTCCTGGCTCGAGGCCGGTTACGTGAAGATCACCGATGGCACATCCAACCACCGTGCGTTCGTCGGCCGTCTCAAGAACGCCGATCCGGTTCCCGCCGCCCACCGGGGCAAGAGCATCCGTTTCATCAAGCGCTCCGCCGGCGGTTCCGCTTTCGGCGTGAATCCCGTGGCGCGTGACGAGTTCCTTCAGGTGCTGGACGTGACCAACTCCGGCGCCTGCACCGGAACCGGCTCCGCGCGCGTCTGCCCCTTGACGGGTACGGACGGCGTGTCCGGCCTGAAGCCCACGTTCGGTGTGTCCGACGTCTCCCCGGAAATGTTCAAGGCCCCGTACAACCTCGAATATATCGCGGCCCTTGGCGGCACGGTGACCCAGCTCACCACTGCCGAGACCGCCGGCCTGACCATCAAGGCGGCCAACACGCTGATGATGGGCATCGTGGCGACCGACGCGGTCCCGGCCACGACCGTCTTCAACCGTGGTGTCTATGGCGACATTCTTCGCGCCGGCGGCTATGTCGACTGGTCGCAGGTGGATCCGTCCCTGACGGCGAGCGGTGGCCCGCTCGAGACCAAGCCCGGCATCGTCGTATGCCGCCGCTTCCCGGGTTCCGGCACGCAGTCGTCCTACAACTGGTTCTTCGCGGGCTTCCCGTGCACGAAGGGCTCCGTCGTCGGTGACGACTTCGCCGAACCCAAGCGACTCACTGACAGCGCCGGCTTCGATCCGGACGGTGACGGCGAACCCGGCAACGCGGGCGAAGACGGCACGCAAGGCAACCCCTACACGCTGGATGTGACAGCCGGTCTCACGGTCATCGAGAACAGCGGCTCGGGCGACGTACGCAACTGCCTCAAGGCAGCCAACAACGGCGGCCTGTACAACTTCCGCAACGAAGAAGGGAAGTGGTTCCGCGTCGACTTCGGCACCTGTGCCTACGGCGCCGTGGGCGTGCTCTCGGTGGACAGCCTCAACAACAACAACGGCAGCGTCTCCGGCTGGTCGTTCCGCACGCTGGACGGTGCGGGCACCTACAAGGACACGGACAACACCTCCGCCCTCGTGCCGCAGCTGTCGGCCGGTGCCACCGGCACCGCTCCCACCAAGGCCAATCTGATCAGCGGCGCCTACGACTTCGCCGCGGAACTGACCTTCCAGTACAAGACCACCAAGATGACCGCGAATCCGACGACCAAGAGCTTCGTCGACGCGCTCGTCAACGCCATCAGCGCGCCTGCCGGCAACACCGCGGCGTGGGTTGCGGCGCTGCCTCCGCAAGCCGCCGGCCCGAACACGGCCAAGGCGACGCGCGGCGGCAACATGTGCGGTCCGCTGAAGTACTTCTACTGATCCAGTGATGTTCATGCAGCCGGTGCCGCGCGATCACGGTGCCGGCAGCAGAAGGAGCCCCGCCTCCACGAGGCGGGGCTCTTGCGCTGTAAGAGGCAAGAGAAGTTCCATGTTCTGGTACAAGACAGACGGGCAGATACTCCCGGCGATCCGCGCGGCGGGGCTGTCGTGTCTCTCATGCGCCGTGTTCGGCGCCATCGCTGCCGCCCTCGTCTTCGGGCTCGCATGGCCGTCGTTCGCTGCGACGCCGGCCGACGGGGAGAGCGAATCCGCACAACCGGCGTTCGATGTGCTCGAGTACCGCGTCGAAGGCAATACGGTGCTGTCGGAGCGTGACATCGGCCGCGCCGTCTATCCCCATCTCGGCACTGCGCGAAACATCGAGGACGTTCGCCGTGCCGCCGATGCGCTCGAGCGTGCCTATCAGTCCGCGGGCTACTTGACCGTGCTAGTGGAGATCCCGCAGCAGCGGGTCGACAGCGGCGTCGTCACGCTGCAGGTCACCGAGGGTGCGATCAACAGGCTTCGCGTGCGCGGGGCCAAATATTTCTCTGCTGGCGAGATCCGCGAGGAAGCGGTGTCGATGAAGGAAGGCACCGTGCCGAACTTCCCCCGGGTGCAGGAGGATCTCGCGCGTCTGAATCGCCGCCCCGACCGGAAGATCACCCCCGTGCTCAAGCAGGCGCCGGTGCCCGGGTTCGTGGACATCGACCTCAAGGTCGAGGACAAGCTGCCCCTGCACGGTTCGGTGGAGATCAACAACCGCTACATCGCGAATACCGAACCCTTGCGACTGTCTGCGGCGGTCCGTTACGACAACCTCTGGGGCCTGGGGCACAGTGCAGGCGTCCAGTTGCTCACCTCGCCCGAAGACACGTCCCAGGTTCGGGTGCTCTCGGCCAACTACGCGTGGACCCCCGGTGGAAATCGCAACCTTCTCGCGGTGTTCGCAACCAAGTCGCTGACCGACATTGCGACCAGCCCGACGCTGGGCGTCGTGGGTCGAGGCAACATCGTCGGCGCGCGCTACATCATGCCCACCGGACCGCGCGGAACGCTGAGCCAGCTCGTCACTCTGGGCGCCGACTACAAGGACTTCTCCGAGACGACCAGTTTCGGGCCCGGCGGCGCGCCGGTCCCCATCTCGTATGTGCCGCTCACCGCCCAATACGGTCTCCAGCACCGGGGAGAAAAGGGAAACACCAGCGCGAACCTCGGCGTGACCTTCGGCATGCGCGACTGGTTCGGCAACGGTGAAGCCGAGTTCCAGGCACGACAGCAGGGAGCGAGTGCGTCCTATGCCTCCTTCCGTACCGACCTGCAGCGCGAGCAATTCCTCCCGCGCGGGTTCTCGGCGAAGGTCCGCTTCCAGGGCCAGGCTTCCAGCGGCACGCTGGTGACCACGGAACAGTTCTTCCTAAGCGGCGTCGACGGCGTGCGGGGATACCTCGAGGGCGAGGTGATCGGCGACGACGCCTATCTCTTCCGCTTGGAGGCGATCAGCCCCTCCATGGCCTCGGCTGCCGGCAACGCTCTGCGCGATCTCAAGGCGCTCGTCTTCTATGACGCGGGAGAAGCGTACGTGCACCGGGCCTTCCAACGCCCCAGCAGCACACGTGTGAGCGGTGCCGGCATCGGGTTGAGGGCCCAGGGAACGGAGCGACTGTCGGCGTCGCTCGATCTGGCCTGGCCGCTCAACACGCCGCCCTGCGCCGGCACCTGCAGTTCCGACGCGACCCGAGCGGGCGAACCGCGGGTGCAGTTCCGTGTCGCGTACGACTTCTGACGCTTTCCTGGAGCCACCGATGAACGCGGGCATCCATCGCATCACCCTTCGCCGCGACACCGGCTTGCCTGTCGTCGTTTCAGAAATCGTTCGCTCGGGCAAGGGACCAAGCCAGTCGCCGCGACGCGTTTCGACGCCTGTTCTGCGCCGTCTCGTTGCGGCCTTGATGGCTGTATCCGTCTGCACTCCCGCGATCGCGCAAGTGGCGCCGACGGCATTGCCGCAGGGGGGGCAAGTCATGAGCGGCGCGGCCGCCATCACCCAGCCGGGCGCAGCACAGATGCTGATCGACCAATCGAGCGCACGCGCCGTGATCGACTGGCAGGGTTTCAGCATCGGCGAGAACGCATCGGTCACGTTCAATCATCAGCTGGGCGCATCGAGCGCCACGCTGAACCGCGTGGTGGGCACCGAGCAGTCGGTCATCAACGGCATGCTGCAGGCCCAGGGGCAGGTGTACCTCATCAACAGCCAGGGGATTCTCTTCGGCCCCAACGCACAGGTGAATGTGGGCGGCCTCGTGGCGTCCGCGCTCAACATTTCCAACGAGGTGTTCGAGAAGGGGCTCACCTCCCTCATCGTCAATCCCCGTGCGGCCGACCCGGAGCATACGCAGCCGGGTGCCGCCTTCGTGTGGGAAGGTGATGCGGCCGGCTTCCGCAACGTCAAGGTGGAAGTGCAGGAAGGAGCGCGCATTCGCACAACCGCCGGGGGACGCGTGCTCCTGTTCGCACCTCAGGTCGTGAACCAGGGACGCATCGAATCGCCGGAGGGCCAGACGATTCTCGGTGCCGGTGCGAAGGTCTATCTGACCGCCCCGCTCGACTCGGCCTTGCGCGGCTTCCTCATCGAGGTGGACCCCTACTCCGAAGGCAGTACGGTGATCGGCGGCAAGGTGACCAACAAGGCCGCGGCCGCATGGACCGAGACCTCCGGCGACTCCATTATCGAACGTGTCTACCAGATTGTGGCGAAGCGGGGCAACGTCACCCTGGCCGGCTTTGAAGTGGAGCAGAGCGGACGGATCCTCGCCACCAGCACGGTGGACCAGAACGGATCCATCACGATTCAGGCGCGCGACACCTGGACGCGCAACGAGCGGCGCGAGGTGGCCGGCTCCTCCGACCCCGTGTTCATTCCGCGGGCCGAACGCACGGGTTCGGTCGTCATCGGTGCGGGCAGCGAAACGAGCGTCCTGCCGGAAACGGCATCGTCCCGCTCGCGGCCGGGCAATCTCGGGGCCATCACGGAAACCGACGTTCTACCCACGGTCGAGAGTTCGCGCGCGATCACCGACGACCAGTCGCTGGTGGTCCCGACCATCACGATCTCGGGGCGCTCGGTGCGGGTGAGCGACGGCGCGGCGGTCCTGGCGCCGGGAGGGAAGATCAGCTTCCTTGCGCAGGAGGCGGCCAGGGCGCCGCTGGACCAGGACGAGCTCACCGAACGTACGGTGCCCGGGTTCCAGATCATTCCGGACAACTCCACCGGAAGCGCCGACACCTACGACAACCGCGGCGTGCGGGTGTACGTGGGGCGGGATGTGCGGCTGGACGTGGCCGGCGTGCGCGACGTGGCGCTTTCCGTGGCGCGGAACGTCGTCGAAGTCGATCTGCGCGGTCCGGAACTCAAGGACGCGCCGGTGCAACGGGACGGCATTCTGCGCAACTCGAAAATCTATCTCGACCTGCGCACGTCGCCGGACATCGTCGACGCGTCCGGATTCAGAAGCCAGGTCCAGCGCGGCGTGGGCGAGCGGCTGGCCGCGGGCGGCAGCATCGTGCTGCAAAGCGAAGGCGACGTCGTGGTGCGGGAGGGGTCGGTGCTCGACGTCTCGGGGGGCTGGCTCGACTATGCCGCAGCCACAGTGGGCGTCACGCTGCTCGAGTCCGGCGGGCAGGGGACTGCCTTTGCCGACGCCAGCGCTGACCGGATCTACGACCGGATCGTGAACGTTCAGCAGCAGGAAGCCGGCTATCGCGAAGGCAGGGACGCCGGCACGATACAGGTCTGGGGCGGACGGGTCGCAGTGGACGGGACGCTGTCCGGCACGGCAGTGTCGGGTCTGCGACAGCAGGACGCCGCCACTCAGCCAAAGGGAGGCCGCCTGCTGCTCGGCGATGCGGCCGATCCGGCGGGAACCCTCTATGCCCAGCTTCGAATCGCGTCCGAAGCGGTCAGGCTACCGTCCGACTTCGTTACCGACCAGGCCATCGGGCGTCTGTCGACGCTGCCTTCCACGTGGTTCGGCGCGGGAAATCTGACGCGGCTCGAGGCCTATACCTTCGGCACGGTAACGCAGACGGCGGACGCGGGACTCCATCTGGGCCCTGGAGGCTCGGCGATCCTGCATGGAGGCTCGACCGTGCTGGCGGGGAGCATCGTCGCTCCCGGCGGGGTGATCGACGTGGATGCACTCGGTTCGCTCACCGTGTCGAGCGGGACCTATCTCTCCACGGCTGGCACATGGACCAACGAGCGGAAGTCGGCGCTTGCGGGCACCGTTCCGGGCATCGTCACCGTGAACGGCGGGTCGATCGCGCTTCGTGGTACCGATGTCACCTTGTCCTCGGGCAGCCGTCTCGACGTGTCAGCGGGCTTGTCCTACCTGGTCAACGGCCGCTTCCGCTACGGCGACGCCGGGTCCATCGCCCTGCGCACCCGCGGCCCGATTCTCGGCGAAGTCGAGACCTCCGGCGCGATTCGGACGCGCAACCTGGTGATCGACGACACGGTTGAGATGTCCGGTTTCGGTTTCGGGCGGCACGTGGGAAGCGAGGGAGGGTCGCTGGAACTGAGCGCATCGTTCCTGACCATCGGCGGCCCGGAGAACGTGGAGGAGCGGCGTACGCTGATTTCGCAGCTGGCTGGCGACAACCTGCTGGGCTCGGCTTCCGCGTGGACGGATCAGGACAAGGCCGCGGGTCGCGCCCGACCCGGCGAACTGCACCTCACGTCGTTGTGGGACGACCGTGGATTCTCGAACTACGACCTGCAGGGTGCCGACGGTGTGCTCGTCATGCCGGATGCGGTCGTCGCACCGCTGGCTGCCTTCCGGGTCGTCCAGCCCGATGCGAGAGGCGCGGTCGCCGGGGTCGACGTTTCATCGGTTGCAGCGGTGTCGCGATCCGGCCTGGCAGACCTGCAGCCCGCCGGCAGCATCGCGCTGAGCGCGCTCAGGAACGATCCCCTCCTGTCGTCCGTCAGCGTCCACCAGGGTGCACGGGTGGACGCCGGCGTGCTGGGCAACGTCACGATTTCCGCGGCCAGCCGCATCCTGATCGATGGAACGGTGCGTGCGGCAGGAGGCTCGATCGACATCCGTCTGCCGCAGCCGACCCTGACCGATGTCTACGACGCAACCCGCAAGATACTTCTGGGCGAGCAGGCCGTTCTGGACGTGAGCGGCGTCCGTATGCTCGACTCCGTGTCGAGGCCGCTGCTTGACGGGCGCGTGCTCGATGGCGGATCCGTCGTCCTGGATGCGGCCAACGGCGCACTCGTCACGCAACGGGGCTCTCTCATTGACGTACGCGGCACATCGGGAGAGGTGGCACTTGCGACCACGTCGAACGGAGCGGTGATCTTCGGTTCCGTTCAGCGCGTGGATTCCGACGCCGGACGCATTTCGCTCGCGGCTCGCGAGGCGTTGCTGCTGGGCGGCCGCCTGGAGGCCGCGCGCACCGGCTCTGCGCGCGGCGGCGAGATCACGGTGACCATGGATCGCGAGGGGCGCAGTTTCGAGACGCCGGCGGACGCGACGCTGGCGTCGCGGCTGGCCGGTCCGCGCCGGTTGCAGGTGTCGCTGCGCTCCATCGATGTTCTCGATTCGATGAGCCTCTCCGGTTCGGTGCCGGACACGCTCATCGGACTTGGCATCGTCGAGCACGCCGTGCTGGAGGACAGCGGGGCGGACATCGTGGCTCTTTCCTCAGAGCACCGCATCGAGTTTCTCGGCAGCGGCGCGGACGTCGCGCAGCAGTCGTTGTCGCTGTCACCCGCGCGCGAACTCCGCCTCGAGGCGCCGAACATCGTCGTCGAGGATCCCAACGGCTTCCATCCGGGAACCCCGGCCGCGCGTACCCTGATCGTGAACCTCAGCGCGGCGTATGTGGCGCTCGGACCGGTCCGCACCGCACGCCAGTCGGATTCCCTGCGCATGGCCGCCGCGGGCGGGCCCGGGACGATCGCCGTTTCCGCGGTCCAGGCGGATCTCGTGGGCAATCTCGCGACGCAAGGCGTCGGCACGCTGAACTTCGTCACGAGCGAGGATGTGCGGCTGCGAGGCGTCGCGTCCGTCTCCACCGGAACCGACGGCAATGCGGTCGTGGCGTTGCCCGGATCGCTGAGCACCCGAGCCGACGTGTCCGTCACTGCGCGCTCCGTGCATCCGGAAACCTACGCCAAGTTCACGCTGGATCTCGGCGACCGCACGTTCTCGGTCGCCTCTGGTGGGGAGGCCGCGCCGGTCCTTTCGGCAGGCGGCGTACTGCGGGTGATCGCCGGAGACATCGTGCAGGGCGGGTCAGTCGTCGCACCGATGGGATCGATTTCCTTCGAAGCGAGCCGGACCATCACGCTGACCGGCGGGAGCCTCACGAGCACCAGCGCGCACGGACAGGAACTGCTGTTCGGCCGGACGATTCTCAACGGCCGGCGACTTGTCTATTCGGCAGCCGGCGGGGATGGAGACCTGGCCATGCCCGAGAAGCGCATTTCGCTGACGGCGCCGCAACTCGATCTCGCTGCCGGTGCGGTCGTCGATCTGAGCGGAGGCGGGACGCTCACCGCGTGGGAGTTCGTTCCTGGCACGGGCGGGTCGAAGGACGTGCTCGACCCGGCAGTGGCGGCAAACCGGTTCGTCATCCTTCCCGGCTACGCGTCCCGTTTCGCACCGCACGACGAACAGATCATGACAGGTGTCGCGCTCGACGCGGGGACCGCTCTGCGGATCGAGCAGGACGTGCCGGGACTGCTCGAGGCCGGGGACTACACGCTGCTGCCGGCCCGATATGCGCTGTTGCCAGGCGCGATTGTCGTGACGCTCGACACGGCACAGCTCGACACGCTGCCCGCCGGCAGCATCCGTCCGCAGGACGGATCGTCGCTTGTGCTGGGCCGATTGCTCACGCCGGGTGCCGACGGCGGATACGTGGCCGACGCGCGGTCGTTCAGGGTGGACGTGGCCTCCGCCGACTGGGCGCTTGCACGGTCGCAGTTCGAGATGACCACGCCCGATTCGTTCTTCGGCACGACAGCCACGACGAAGAGCGCGGACGCGGGTGCGCTGGTCCTCGATGCCGCGAATGCCGTGACCGGCGGAACCAGCGCCCTCGTGCTCGAGGCGGAGATCCGCTCCGCCGCCGCGTCGGGCGGACGAGGCCTGTGGCTGGACGTGAGTGCAAACCGGCTGATGCTGACTGCCGATGGCGGGGCCGCTCCGTCGGGATGGGTGGCTCTGGATGCGGGCAGACTCGGCGATATCGGAGCAGCAAGTATGCTCATCGGCGGCACGCGGGCGGCACAGGACGCAACGACGCTTCTGCGAACCCGTGCCCAGGAAGTCGTCATCGACACCGCCGGTGGCTCCGCGATGACGGTGCCGGAATTCCTCGCCGTGGCGGGGTCCGTCGTGGTCCGGGGAGATTCCGTCATCGCTCCCTCGGGCAGCGCGGCCGCCACGGCCTATCGCGTGTCCGGAGACGGATCTCTCCTGCGCGTGTCCGGCGGGTCCCAGTCGGCGCTGACGAGAACGAACGTCACCGGAACGAGCGGATCGCTGGTGATCGAAAGTGGCGCCACCCTGACGGGACGCTCCATCGTGCTCGACGCCACGCGGGAGACGCGTGTTGCCCCCGGCGTGCTGGACTTCGGCGCGAATCCCGGCACCGCGCTTACTCTGGGAGCGACGCGCATCAGCATCGGCGATGCTCCGGCGGGGACGGAGGGATCCATCCTCGCGCAATCCGACCTCGACACGCTCTCGACGCTGACCGAACTCCGCTTGCGCAGCTACACGACCGTCGACCTGCATCCGGGGTCCGCGGGTCTGACGCTCGGTTCGGCCACGCTGGGCTATCTGGGCATCGAGGCCGCGGGCATCGCCGGTTACGGTTCGTCCGGAGTCCGGGCCGTCCTGCAGGCGGGTACCGTCAGCCTGTCCAATCCGGCCGGCATCGATCACTCGGCTTCCGTTCGCACGGACCTTGCGCAGGGCGCGGGAACATTGCGAATCGAGGCTTCCACGATCCGTCTCGAGGACGGTGCCGGAGCCTTCGGCGTTTCCGGGTTCACCAAATCGGAACTCGTGGCCACGGCTGACCTGGTAGGAGCGGGTACGGCGATTCTGCAGGCGGCAGGCGACCTCGAAATCACCTCGGCGCGCATCGTCGGGGATGTGGCGGCGGACACCACGATCACGGCAACCGGTGTGTTGACCACGATCGCAGGACCGGGCGTGTCGTCGGCGGCATGGGAAGGGTTCGGAAACCGCTGGACGCTGCAGGGCGCCAGCGTGCTCCACGGCGGCCGCATCGAGGCGCCGGCGGGACGGATCGAACTCGTCGCCACCTCCAGTGGGGGGCGCGTCGAACTGCAGCAGGGTTCCGTGCTTTCTGCGCCGGGATTCGAGAAGACGTTCGACACGGTGGCCGTGGCCACGTCGGCCGGGACGATCGTGCTTTCCAGCGGCGCCGGCAATGTGGTCGCGCAGGTGGGCAGCACGATCGACGTGCACGGCGCGGGAGCGGCGGACGCGGGAATCCTGCGCGTGAGCGCCGCGACGGGGACCGCCGACATCCGGGCGACGCTCTCGGCGGCGGCGCAGGACGGCCGCGCAGGGCAGTTCTCGCTCGATGCGGCCGCGGTGAGCGGCCTGGCGGATCTGGCAGCCGCACTGCGCACGGGCGGGTTCACGGAATCCGTCGACATCCGGCAGCGCAGCGGAGACATCACGCTGAGCGCCATCGACATCGTCCGCGCCCGCGAGATCCGTCTCGCCGCGGACAATGGCAAGGTGGACATCGCCGGAACCCTCGATGCGTCCGGTCCGAAAGGCGGAAGGATCGAGATCTTCGCAGGCAATGGCGGCGCGTCGAACGGAGGCACGCTGGTTCTGCGCGGCACGGCCCGGCTGCTGGCCAACGCCACCGAGTACCTGGATTTCGCGGACGGAACCCGTGGTGAAGGCGGCACGGTGATTCTGGGCGTGGGGGGCACCCGCGCTGCGGCAGACGACGAGGCCGCCGCGCTCGACCGGGCGTCCCGCCTGATTCTGCTCGATGGCAGCCTGATCGACGTGTCGACCGCCACCGGAGACGCTGGCTCCGGTGTGCGGCGTGGGGAAAAGCCCTGGGAGACGCTGCCGCGGGGCGGGCAGGTCGTCCTGCGGGCGCCTCGGATCGAGAGCGGACTCGGTACGTCGAATCCCGACGACATCGCCGTCACCTCGCGCGCCGACGGTGTGGTGGCCGGGACGCTTGACGCGAGCATCAGCGGTGCCGAGAGCATCGTGCTGGAAGCGGTCCAGGTGAGCCGCTTCGGCGAGAGCGGCGTGACGCTGACCGGTGGAACCTCCGCGTCCTCCGTGCTGAACACCCTCCGTACCGCCACGAACACCTTCATGGCCAATGCAGGAGCCATCGAAACGCGCCTGGGTATCGGCGCCGACGCCCGCTATCACCTGCGTCCCGGCATCGAGATCGGGTCGCAAGGGGACATCGTGCTGCCTCAGGACTGGGACCTGCGCAGCCGCTCCACGGCCGCGACTGGGTTCTACTGGAGATACGGCGCAACGGCCGCTGCCACACCAGGTGAACCGGGCCTGCTCACGCTCCGGGCCGCGGGCCGCGTGACGCTGAACGGATCGATCTCCGACGGCTTCAACGCGACCACCGGTACCAACGTCTATCCCACGGTCCTGCGTACGGCCAATCTCGTGCAGTCCACCTCGGGCGCCCAGTTCGCCGACACCGAGGGCGACAGCTGGTCGTACCGCTTCGCTGGCGGCGCGGATCTCGGCGCCGCGAATCCCCTCTCCGTGCTGGACGGCAGCGGCATGTCGGGGCGCGACGGGCGCGTCGAACTTGCCTCCGCCAAGGTCGTGCGAACCGGCGCCGGAAGCATCGACATCGCGGCGGCCACGTCGCTCGTGTTGGGTGTGGACGCCTCAGGCGAAGTCGTCGACTCGGCCACCTCCGCGATCTACGTCGCGGGCCTGGGCGACCGGCCCGACAACCACGCGGACGTGGGACCCGACGGACGCAACCAGTTCCTGGTCGCCGGAGGATTCTCCGGCGCATCGGCGCCGCGATACCCGCTGCGGGGCGGAGACATCCGCATCGTGGCCGGCGGCGACATCGAGGGCACCGGCGGCAACCGGTGGGTGAACGACTGGCTGTTCCGTATCGGTGCCGTGGACGAGAACGGAAACCTGGAAAGTGCCACGAACGACAGCGGCTACTTCCGGCCGACGTGGTGGACGCAGTTCCAGTATTTCAGCCACGGCATCGGTGCCTTCGGCGGCGGGGACGTGAACGTGACCTCCGGGGGTAGCATCCGCAATCTGGGCGTGGCGTCCGGAACCAGCGGACGCCTGCCCGGGGAAGACGGCGCGGCGCCCGACATGGCGAATCTCAAGGTGCTGGGCGGCGGCGATGTCACCGTCTCCGCCGCCGGCGACATCCTGACGAGCGTCTTCCATGCGGGCCGTGGCGACATACGCGTGGCCGCGGGGCGCGACATCGGCGCCGCCCGGACCACCTCGGAAGGAAAACCCATCTACTCGCTCGTGTCGGTGGGCGAGGGCAATGCGCGGCTCGAAGCGGGGGGCAGCCTGGGGCTGGCGGCCGTGCTCAACGCAACGTTCTCGCCGCAGCCCTCGACGAACGCCAGCAATGCGAGCCGCGTTTCGTATTTCTCGACCCTGGCGGCGGACTCGGCGGTGGAGCTGGTCGCCCGCGACGGCGTGTTGGCGCTGGACAACGGCGGTGGCGCTCCGCTCACGAGTTCGTTCGGCATTCCTGGCGCAGGCACCGACGTCGCCGCCCTGACGCTCTACGCCGGGTCGCTGCGCGCAACAGCCATGAGCGGCGACCCTTCCGTAGGCAGCGCCATGACGCTCGCGCCAGCGGCGGGCGGCCAGCTCGACCTGTTCGCCTCGGGCGCCATCTCGTCCGCGGGGCGCATCAACATGTCCGCTCTGCCCGTGTCCGCTCTGCCGACTGCCGCCGCTCCGAGCAACGAGTTCGGCGACCGGCTGGCCGTCGTCACGGGGGCCGACTACTTCAGCCGGTCGGCCTACGGTCCGGAAAGCCCTCATTCGGGAGACACCGAACCGGTCCGCATCATCGCCCAGGGTGGCGACGTGAGCGGACCCGGCGGTTCCATCTTCCTGCAGCTTCCCAAGCGGTTCGTGCTGCAAGCGGCGGGCGATCTGAAAGGCGGCTGGATCTCGGCGCAGCATCTTGCGACCACGGACTGGTCCACGATCTCCGTGGGCGGCGACATCGTGTACGACTTCGCGGCGTCCAACGAGACACTGCAAATCGGCGGACCGGGCACGCTGTTCGTGACGGCCGGTGGCAGCATCGATCTGGGCCCGTCCAGGGGCATCGTCTCCCGCGGCAACTTCAACAATCCCTACCTGCCCGAAGAGGGCGCCGACATCGTGCTGATGGTGGGGACGGGCGAGGCGCGTTACGACGGACTCCTGCTCCGTTACACCGATCCGGCGCTACGTCCCTTGCCCGAGGATCTAGCTTCCTCCTACAACGTTTTCGTGCGCACGGAAATGAGCCGGCGGGTGGCGCAAGGCGAATCGACGGACGCCGAGGTGCGGGCCGCCTACCTGGCGCTCAAGTCGGTCGATCCGGCCGCCGCGCCGATTCCGGTCGCGTCGGTCAATTCGTCCGACGCAGCCACGCTTGCGGCGATGCGCGCCACGCTGAAGGCGCGCGAAGCGAGCGGTTCGTTCGGGGTGACGGAGGCCAGGGCCGCGTACGCGATCCTCAGGGCGACCGACCCGAAGGCCGCCGCACTTCCGGATTCACTGACGGATGCCTACGACGGGTTCGTGCTCGCCTTCATGCGCGAGTGGTCGGGCAACGGCACGCTCACACTTCAGCAGGCACGCGACGCCTACACGGTCCTGCGCTCCGCCGATGCCGCGGTCGTGCCGCCGGCGGGTTTCGAGGATATTCTCTTCCGCTACACCGATCCTGCCGGTTCCGCCCTGCCTTCCTCGAGCATCGCGGCCTATGACAGCGCGCTTCTCGCCGCTCTCCGCCTTGCCACGGGGAATTCGCAACTGACTCCGGCGCAGGCGCGGATGGAGTACCTGCTGTTCGGCAGTTCGGATCCCGCGATCAGGTCGACGCTCGCACAGGACAAGCGCTATTTCCACCTGACCGATCCTGTCCTGGGCCTGCTGCCGCAGACGGAACTCGAGGCTTACAACGGCGCGCTGGCCCTGGCGCTGGGCACCGGAAGCGGGGCCGACGGAATTGCTGCTGCCCGTGCACAGGTCTCCAAAGCGCTCGAGCGGCCAACTGTCGCAGACAGCACGTCGACCGCCACCGAGGAGACCTACGCGTCCCAGTTGCGAAGCGCTTCCGAATCGCTCGAGTCGGCCTACGGCGCTCGCCTTCTGCAGGCGATGCGGCACAAGACCGGCGACGCCACCCTCGACATGTCGCAGGCGCGCTCTGCCTTTGCCGCTTCGCTGCCTGTGTCCGCCACCTCGCTGGCCGGCTTCCTCGAGGGATCGGCCGGTGCTCTCGAACCTGCGTTGCGACAGCTCTTCTTCCGCGAGATCCACGAGGCCGGCGTGCGGGGCGCTTCCACCAATGCGGTCAGCGACTACCGCGCCGGAGACTTCGCCATCCTCGACCTTTTTCCGAATGCGCCCGGATCGTTGACCGAAGCGTCCGATGCGCGTGCCAATCTGTCCCTCTACCGCAGCCAGGTAAAGAGCGAGCAGGGGGGGGACATCGAGGTGCTGGTCCCCGGGGGCTTCGTCAACGTGGGCGTCACCGACCTGCAGACGACCAAGGCTGCGTCCGAACTGGGCATTCTCACGACGCGCGGCGGCGCCATCCGGGCCGTCGTCAGCGGCGATTTCCAGGTGAATACCTCGCGTGTGTTCACCCTGCAGGGCGGCGACATCGAGCTTTGGTCGTCGTTCGGCAGCATCGATGCTGGGCGCGGCGCACGCACGACGAGCGCCACACCGCCCCCGCAGATCATCATCCGTGGCGATCAGATCATTCTCGATACGTCGGCCTCGGTCGCGGGGGCCGGCATCGGAACGCTCCTGGCGCGTGAGGACGTGGCACCGGGCAGCGTGTACCTGTTTGCTCCGCGTGGTGCGATCGAGGCGAGCGATGCGCCGATCCGCTCGGCCAATGCCGTGATCGTGGGTGCACAGACGGTCCGGGGCGCGGACAACATCGTCGGCGCGGGCGGCGTGACCCTCTCGTCGGTTCCGGCCGTGGTGCCCGCGGCTCCGCCGCCGCCGCCGCCGTCGAACACGGCAACCGATGCGGCCAAGGCGGTCGAGAAGACCACGGAGAAAGCTGCGGAGGCAGGGGCTGCACAGAACTTCAAGCCGTCGTTCATCACGGTGCAAGTCATCGCGCTGGGTGACGAAGACGACAAGAGGAGCGGCACGCGCTGACCCGCGGTGCCCGTCGATCGAGGCGCCGCGGCGCGCGGCCCCCGACGAAGTCACCCGGTCGTCACAAACATGCAATGCGGCATCGAGACAATCGAGGCCTCCAGTGGTTTCTTTCCTTCTCCCGAATCCCATGAGACGTGTCGTTCTGATATTGGCGGCCATGGCCATGCTTTGGCCGGCCTTGTCCCTCGCCTGGTGGAATGCCGACTGGACGGGCCGCAAGAAGATCGAGCTGGATACTTCGCCGCAGGGAGCGGGGATCTCCGCGGCCGTCTCCAATGCGCCTGTCCTGATCCGCCTGCACACTGGAAATTTTGCCTTCGCCGAAGCGCAACTGGATGGCAACGATCTGCGATTCGTCGCCGAAGACGACAAGACCCCGCTCAAGTACCACATCGAATCGTTCGACGCCACGAACGAACTCGCACTGATCTGGGTGCAGGTGCCCAGCCTTCAGGGCGGCGCGGTGAGCACCTTCTGGATGTACTACGGCAACGACAAGGCGCCTGCCGCCGGCGATGCCAAGTCCACCTACGACTCCTCGTATCTCGCTGTCGTGCACTTCTCGGAAAAGGATGCCGCCTACAAGGACAGCACCGCCTATTCCGCGCAGATCGCGACGACGGGTGTCGTGGCCAGCGGTGCCGGCGTCGCCGACGGCGCGGCAGCCTTCAACGGCTCGGCGAAGCTTGTGTTCCCGTCCGCCCCCGCGATGAAGACCGGTCCGGCCGGATTCACGTTTTCGGCGTGGGTGAAGCCGGGCGATCCGAATCAATCGGCGAGCCTGTTCGCACGTGGGCAGTCCGCGGCGGGCGTCGACGTCAGGCTCGAACAGGGAAAACTGTTCGTGCGGGCCTTCGGCGGAGAGTCGGGCAAGGTGGATCTGGCTCCGTCGGCGTGGCATCACGTGGTGGTGACGTTCGCCGACAGGGTACTCGTCTACCTCGATGGTGCGCAGGTGGCTTCCGCAGAGGTCAAGACTGCCGATCTCGACGGCGACATTGTCGTGGGGAGCGGCTATGTGGGCGACATGGACGAACTGCAACTTGCGAACGCGGCGCGTCCTGACTCGTGGGTGAAGGCACAGGTGGCCGCGCAGGGCGACGCCGGCAAGCTCACCCGGGTTTCGGCGGAAGCCGAGACCGAGGAAGGCGGCGGCGACGCGTCGTACTTCCGGATCCTGCTCGGCGCGGTAACGCTGGACGGCTGGATCGTCATCGGCATTCTCCTGGTGATGATGGTCATCAGCTTCTTCGTCATGGTTTCCAAGGGCGTGTTCCTGGTGCGCATGGACGGCGCGAACAAGGCCTTCCAGAAGAAATTCAGCGCGACGGACGACATTCTCGCGGTGGAAGGGGAGAGTGCCTCGAGCAAGCACTCCTCGCTCTTCCGGTTGCACCAGACCGCGAGCACCGAACTGCGCCGGCGCCTGGATGGCGGGGCGGCAGCGCTGTCCGACAAGTCGATCGAGGCGATACGGGCGAGTCTCGATGCCACGACGGTGCGCGAGAACGCGCGGCTCAACAGCCAGATGGTGCTTCTGACCATCGCGATCTCCGGCGGGCCCTTCCTCGGACTGCTGGGTACCGTGGTGGGGGTGATGATCACGTTTGCGGCCATCGCGGCGGCAGGCGACGTGAACGTGAACTCCATCGCGCCTGGTATCGCGGCTGCGCTCGTCGCCACCGTGGCGGGTCTCGGCGTGGCGATTCCGGCCTTGTTCGGCTACAACTATCTCGCGAGCCGCATCAAGAACATCTCGGCCGACATGCAGGTGTTCGTCGACGAGGTCGTGAGCCGCATCGCCGAACGGTACGTCGCCTGACGCCATGTCAGCCAAGGTCCAGGACGGCAACGAACCGTACGACGAGATCAACGTCACGCCGATGCTGGACCTTGCGTACGTGCTGCTCGTCATCTTCATCATCATGACGACCGCCTCGGTGCAGGGCATCAAGGTGGATCTGCCGAAGGCGTCCAACACGCCAAGCCTTGCGAAGCCCACGACCAAGGCGATCACGGTCCGCGCCGACGGTCAGGTGTTTCTCGACACCTATCCGGTCACCCTGGCCGAACTGGAGCAAAGGCTCACCCAGTTCAAGGCCGTGACCCCGGAATTTCCCGTCGTGATCAAGGGCGACTCGACGGTGCAGTACCAGAAGGTGATCGAAGTGCTCGATCTCTGCGGCCGGCTCGACATCCGCCAGCTGGGCCTCGTCACCGCCCGCATCGTGAAGTGACGGCATGCAGCCGCTGCGTGTGGTGCTGGGTATTGCCGGGGTCGCCATGACCGCGGGTCTCGCGTACGGCATCTACAGCGTGGTCTCCACGCCCGTGAAGAGTTCGAAACCGAAGATTCAGGAGATCGCGGTGCTTCGTCAGGCACCGCCTCCGCCGCCGCCGAAGCCCGAGGAGAAGCCCCCCGAGCCGGAGGTCAAGGAAGAGGTCAAGCTGCCCGAGCCCGAACCGCAGCAGCCGGACGCTTCCAATGATCCCCCGCCGGCGCAGGATCTCGGGGTCGACGCGCAAGGCGGGGCCGGCGGCGACAGCTTCGGCCTGCAGG
The DNA here is from genome assembly GCA_016713305.1 of Betaproteobacteria bacterium. Classification (NCBI taxonomy): domain Bacteria; kingdom Pseudomonadati; phylum Pseudomonadota; class Betaproteobacteria; species Betaproteobacteria bacterium. Next base: position 659,379 of record JADJPK010000031.1, on the reverse strand, counting down.
GCCGTCCGGGGGGACGTGACATCACGGAGATCGGCGAGATCGGCACGGGGCGCGGTTCCGGCAACGCGTTCGCCTTCTTCACCGCGCTCGTGCAGTCCCACATCCAGGAGGAGCTTTCCAGGAACCAGAAGCTGCGCAGCGCCGACTATCGGGCGGTGGTGCGCGTCTGGTTCAACCCCGACGGCCGCATCTCGCGGGTCGACCTCGTCGATGGCAGCGGCAACGCGGAGATCGACAAGGAGATCCGGGGCGCCTTGGCGGCCGCCACGCCGGTTCAACCACCTCCGCCGGATCTGCCTCAGCCGGTGAAGCTGCGCGTCACGTCGAGAGGTGCCGGATGACACGTCCCTCTCCCCGGACGGCGAAGACGTCGCGACGAGCACACCAGAACCCCATGAAATCCCTTTCCCTGCTGATCGCGGCCTGCCTGTCCACTGCCGCAACGACGAACTCGAACGCCCAGACGACGCCGGCCCCGAAGGCTGCGCCGGCCGCCAAGAAGAGTACCGCGCGGACTCCAGCTCGCGTTGCGGCCAAACCGGCGCCGCTGCCCGCCGCCGACACCGAGAAGGAACGCGCCGAACTCGCACGCGACAGGCAGCAGGTAGAGCAGCTCCGTGCCACCACCCTGGGTCTCATCCGCCTGATGATCGAGGAGGGGGTGGTGGACATGGAGAAGGTGGTGCCCATGCTCGATCCTGCTTCAAGAGAACAACTGGGCACGATCGCGCCGAAGCGGCGTGCGCCGCCTCCCGCGGCTGCGGGGAAGGTGGAACGCGGCGATACGGGGGCTGCGCCCCCGGTTGCCCCCACGGAAGAGGGCGTCCCGCCGAAACCCGAAATGGTGGACGCCGACTCGCAGACTGCGTCCACTTCGCGACGCAAGGCGCCCAAGACGGTCCGGATTCCTTACGTGCCGGACGTGGTCAAGGAAGAGATCCGCGAGGAGATCAAGCAGGAGGTGCTTGCCCAGGCGAAGTCGGAGCGATGGGCCGAGCCGGGCACTCTGCCCGAATGGCTGGACCGGATCGCGTGGGAAGGAGACATGCGGCTTCGCTATCAGGGCGAGAGCTTCGACGGCAACAACATCTCCCCGTCGGACTACGGCCAGGCGGTCGATCTGGACCCGTTCAATCCGTCGCTCTCCAATACCCGGCACGACGAAGCGCTGTGGCGCATCCGCGTGCGGATCGGAATGCTGGCCAAGCTCTCCGAACGACTCGGCGCCGGATTCCGCATTGCCACCGGCACCACCGACAACCCGGTCTCGACCAACGCCTCCCTCGGCAGAGGCCGCGATCGTCAGGGCGGGCTGCAACTCACGCTCGATCGCGCGTATCTCAAATGGGATCCATTGCCCTGGATCAGCGCGTCGGCCGGACGGATGCCCAATCCGTGGTTCTGGCCCACCGACCTGGTATGGGACGAGGACCTGAACTTCGAGGGGCTGGCCGCTTCGGTGCGGCCGCAGGTGGCCGAACGCGCCACGGTCTTCGCGACCGCCGGGGCGTTCCCCCTGCAGATCCAGGCGTCCAACCCGGATGTCCCCGATCCTCAGGACAAGTGGCTGTTCGGCGTGCAGGCGGGCGGAGAATGGACCGGTTCCGACGGACTGAGGGTCAAGTTCGGCGCCGCGCTGTTCGACTACCAGAACATCGAGGGCCGTCCCAATCCCGCGACGAGCAATCCGTCGGTGGCGCCAGGTCCCAACGACTGGTCCCGGCCGTTCTACCGCCAGAAGGGCAACTCGAGATTCAACATCAACCAGAACACGTTGTCCCCGACCACGGTGCAGATGGGCCTGAGCTCGAAGTTCAGGCTGATCAATCTCGGTGGCGAACTGGATTTCGTGGTGTTCGATCCGTTCGTGGTGAAGTTCGGCGGGGACTATGTGAAGAACATCGGATTCGACGCCGGCGAGATCAGGGCGCGCACCGGAACGAACCTGGAAGCTCAGACCGACGGTTACCAGGCGAAGATCACGCTGGGTCGCGACGCCATCCGCGCGCTGCACGACTGGCAGGTGTTCTTCGGATACCGCTACCTCGAGCGCGACGCGGTGCTGGATGCGTTCACTGATTCCGACTTCAATCTCGGCGGCACCAATACCAAGGGATTCTTCATCGGCGGGTTCTATGGCCTGGACCGCAACGCGGCGATCCGGATCCGGTATCTCTCGGCCGATGCGATCACTCCGTTCGCCGTGAGCGGCGCCAACCTGCCGCTGTCCATCGACGTGCTGCAGGCGGACCTGAACGTGAGGTTCTGACCATGCGCCGGCCTCTCGCCCTCGTCGTTGCCGTGCTGCTGGTGTTGTCCGGCTCCGCCGCGTTTGCCCAGGATGCCGCCTCGAAGCAGGCAGCCCGCGAGCGCGAGCTCCTTCGCCGGGCGCAGGCGGCGCAGAAGCAGGCGGAGGAGGCCAGAGCCGCCGTGGAAGCGGAGCGCGGCAAGCTGGAAGCACAGGTCAAGGTACTCAAGTCCAAGGAATCGGAATCGGCCGGCGAGATTGCCCGGGCACGGCAGAAAGGCGATGCCCTGCGTGCCGCCGTCGAGACCCTGACCCGTGAGCGCGACCAGCTGCTGAAGGAAAAGACGGATCTTGCCGAACGGTTGTCCCGGACCGAAGCCGGGGCGAGCCGGCTGTCGGCAGAGTTGGCAGTCCTGGTGGCGTCCAAGGCCGGCGTGGACAAGGCGCTCGGCGAAATGACCGCTGCGCGAGGCGAACTGCAGCAGGTGCTGGACAACTGCCAGCTCAAGAACCGCGAGTTGCGTGCAGTGGTGGAAGAACTGATGACGAAGTATCGCGACGTCGGATTCTGGGACGTCCTCAAGCGCAAGGAACCTTTCACCGGCCTGCGGCGCGCCGAAATCGACAATCTGCTCGAATCCGTTCGCGACCGCGCGCAGGACGCGGAAGTGGCTCCGGCACGGTAAGTGCTGCAGGCGTGAACCTGGAGGGCGTTCTGGGATAATCCGGGCGCCTCGATTCCCGACAAACAATGACAATGACCTCTGCCTTGCGCAGTCCGGCGTTCGCCCGGGCGCTGCCGTTCGCTCTCTACATCGCCTTTCTTGCGTTGAATGGCGTCCTGCCGGATGACCTGCCGTTCGACGCGCGTTGGCTCTATCCGCTGAGAGTGGGGGTGGTGGCAGCCGTGCTGGCCTTCTACTGGCGCCAATACGATGAACTGCGCGGCAAGGCCAGCATGCCGGGCGGCGTGTGGGCGCTGGCCGCCGTCACCGGTCTCGCAGTGTTCATTCTGTGGATCAATCTCTCCGCCGGATGGATGACGCTGGGCGAGGCGGGAAAGGGCTTCGACCCTCGCGACGGCGAGCGGGTGAACGTGGCGCTGGCGCTCTTTCGTATCGCCGGTGCCGCGCTGGTGGTGCCCGTGATGGAGGAACTCTTCTGGCGCTCGTTCGTGATGCGCTGGATCGACAACCCGCGTTTCCAGGAAATACTCCCGGGCGCGGTCACGTTGAAGGCATTGCTCGTGTCGTCGATCGTGTTCGGTTTCGAGCACAACGAGTGGTTTGCCGGTGTGCTGGCCGGTCTGGCATACGGCTGGCTCTACCGCCTCACCGGCAACCTCTGGGCACCGGTCGTTTCGCACGGCCTGACCAATGCCCTCCTGGGAATATGGGTGCTCTATACTGGGGCTTGGCACTACTGGTGAACATGCGAAGCAGACCGATGAATTCCCTCACATGGCGGCGTTCAGCCGTTGCATTTGCCGTCCTGTCGGCATCGCTGGCAGGCGTGCCGGCCAGTGCCCTCGAGGGCGACCGCATCCGCCCGAATGTCGGCGCGGTGTACACCTACTCCGACAACGTCTTCTACCTCGACGACCGTTCGAGCGGCGGGACACTGCTCAAGAACGGCAAGCGCGGCGATCAGACGCTCGGTCTGCAGGCGGGCCTGGACATCGATCACTATGTGAGCCGCCAGACGTTCTCCCTGCGATCACAACTGACCGACACGCGTCACAATACCTACGACTCGCTCGACTATCTCGCGTACAACGCCCGCGGCACGTGGAACTGGGTGTACGCCGACCGATGGGACGGCGACGCGGGCATCGAGAAGACGCAGGTTGCCTCCAACCTGTACGACTTCCGCACCGGCGACCGGACGGCGCGCAATCTTCGCGACCAGACGCAGTTCTTCGGCAGCGCCTTGCTGCGCATGTCCCCGGACTGGAAGCTGCGCGGCGCGCTGCGCTACAGCGACATCGGCAACAGCCTGTCGCGCTTCAACAGCCAGGACCGGCAGGAATGGGTGATGGAGGCCGGTTCCCGGCGGTACAGCAAGGGCACCGACGATTTCATCGGGATCAACTTCCGATACCTGAACGGGAAGCTGCCCAATCGCGTGGTGACGGCGACATCCACCATCGACAATGCCTACCAGCAGTACACGGCCGAGGGAACGATCGACTACCAGTTCAGCGGCCTCACGCGGCTTTCGGGGAACCTCGGCTTCACCAGCCGCCGGTACAAGCAACTGGGGCAGCGGAATTTCGACGGCATCACCGGCCGTCTGTCGGCGGGGTACACCCTGTCCAGCAAGACGTCGCTCAACGGCTCCGTGTTCCGGGAGATCGGCGCCTGGGAAGATCTCACGACGAACTTCGTGCTCACCCAGGGCTTCTCTCTCAGCGCAGCCCAGAGCCTGAGCGACAAGCTGGTCCTGCAGCTCAACTACTCGCTGCGCAAGCGCTCGTTCCTGGGCGATCCGGACTTCGTGACCGTGGGCACGCCGACCCGCAAGGACAATTTCAATTCCCTGAGTGCGTCCCTCCTCTGGTCGCCCTTGCGCAATGTGAGGGTCAATGGAACCTTCTCCTACGATCGCCGGACGGCGAACGACGCCTGGGTCGCCAACGGCTTCGGACCCTTCAACGACTTCACGGCCAAGACGGTGAGCGTGAGCGGTCAACTGACGTTCTGAAGCGGTACCCCGACTCTCGTCGCCCGCTCCGGCGACACGCCGCTGCCGTGTGTTCGCGCATCTGCGTCGCCAATTGTCTGTCTCGGGTGCTCACGGCACTGCGGATAGGCGTTCGATCACGTGCCGGGGGGGCTGCCGTCGCGAGGCAGCCCGCTTATCGTGGCTTCTCTGCCATCGTCCTTGAAGCGGGTGCCCCCGTCGTCCGCCATGTGGTTGCGTTCGGCACTCCAGCCCGACGCGGACGGCTCGCCGTGCAGACTCGCGAGGCGCTGGCGCAGCCTGACCGTAGGTGGAACGAATTCCGTCAGACGGTCGATGTAGTCCGCCCAGTTCTCCACTTCGGTGTTATCGATTTGCGCCATCGTTGATTTCCCTGGCTGGTGCTGCATTCTCAAGGCCGGCAACTGCGGCCTTCCCGTGGTCGCCCGAAGCGGCCGATGAAGAGGCGTCGCGCGAGCGCGACCGACCGTATCGATCGATCAGCTGCAATCCGGTCTCGAGAATGTTCCGGTCCTCCGGACCACTGGACCCGACTGCCTCCGTGAACACCTGCCGCAGGCTCTCGAGCCGGTGTCTGCCCAGGCGATACAAGAGGCGCACGTCATCCCGCGAGGCAGGCACGGCGTCGCGCAACAATTGGAAGCCACGCTTCAACAGCGCATCGGAAGTCTTTGACCCGACGCGTGGCCACAGATCGGCAATGGGAGTCTGCGCATCGATCCGCACTTCGATGGCCTGACGGGATACCAGCCCCAGGCGCCAGCGTTCGTAGTCGTTGAGTGGCGGCAAGGGCATGCCTCGCTCGGTCAACGCCTTGATCAGATCCATGAGCCCGTGCCTTCCCACGCAGCGCCAGAGCGTCTCCGCGTCGAGATCGGCCAGATCCCGGACGCCCAGAGCGCCGAGCCGCGCCAGACGATTGAGCGTCGCCCGTTCAAGGCCGAGCGATCCCAGGGGACGGTCGGTCCCGTCCCTGGCGACCCAGGAACGGGAACCCGCGGTGTTGCGCCGGTTCGCCGAGCCGGTTCGGCCTTCTTCCGGCTGCGCGCCGCCGGGACTCTCCTGCGTCTGCGGAAGAACCGGCGTGTTCCAGGCGGACGAAGCCGCTTCAGGGGAAGAAAGGGATGTGACGGAAAGTGACGAGGCCATGACTGGAACTCCAGCACCCGAGTGTCCGCATCTGGTGTTTCAGCACGGTTTCCGGCTTGAGCGGGGAGCATGATCCGTACGGCCCACGGGAAGATCTTCAGCAGCCGTTGCCGCAGCCGTTAATCTTCGAGGGTCCCGAACCGTCCGAGGCCTGCTTCCATGCCCAAATTCGCCGCCAATCTCCACTACCTGTTCACCGATGTCCCTTTCCTGGACCGTTTTGCACGGGCCGCGCACGCCGGTTTCCGGGGGTGGAGTTCCAGGTGCCCTACGACCATCCGCCCTAGGTCCTGCACGAACACCTGGCTCGGGAAGGGCTCACCATGGCGCTGTTCGACGCGCCCATGGGCGACTGGAACCGCGGCGACCGCGGACTCGCCTGCGTACCGGGCAGGGAATCCGAGTTCCGGTCAAGCCTCGAAAGGGCACTGGTCTATGCCCGAGCCCTTCCGTGCGACACCGTGCACGTGATGGCCGGAGTCGTCGGTCCCGGGCAGGACTTCAGGCGGTCCGAGGACGTCTACGTGAGCAATCTGCGCTTTGCAGCGGAGTTCTTCGCGCCCCACGGCGTGGCGGTCGTCATCGAGCCGATCAATGCCCGCTTCGGCATCGTGCAGGGAGGCCCTAGCTACACGACCAAGGGGATGCACGGATACTTTCTCAACACGTCTTCCCAGGCGGCTGCCCTGCTCGACAGAATCGACCACCCGAACGCGTGGCTTCACCTGGACTGCTACCACATGCAGATTCTCGAAGGCAACCTCGCAGAGACCCTGGAAAAGCACCTTGGGCGGCTGCGTCATCTGCAGATTGCGGGAGTGCCCGGCAGGCACGAGCCGGACGTGGGCGAGATCCACTACCCCTTTCTCTTCGATCTCCTGGACCGCATCGGTTACGGCGGCTGGGTGGGTTGCGAATACCGGCCCCGGGGCGACACGCTCCAGGGACTTGGCTGGGGCCGCCGCTACGGCCTGGGAGAATCGGCCACGTGAGAGAGAACGCGCCGGGACTGCCGGGCTTCAATCTGCAGGAACAGCCGGGGCCGACCACGCCTGCGCAGCGCTGGATCTGGCGCTCCTACGTCAGGACCACCCTGGTGCCGCTGCTGCTCGTGGAACTGGTGATCATCGCCGTCTACGTGATCACCAGCGTCGTGACGCACCGGGAGAACGTCCGTTCCCTTGGCGCATTGTCGGTGGAGGAAGTGGAGGGCATTGCCACCCGCGAGGCGCAGAACATCAATGAGCGGTTCGCCGCGGTGGCGGGTCTCGCCGAGGTGCTGCGCACGGAAACCGCGACCGCGCTGTCCACGCCGCACGTTCCGCCGTCCGCGGTGCTGGCTACGTACGCGATGTCCCGTGAAGGGGCGTACTACACGGTGCGCGACACCGGACACGGCGCCATGTTCTACAGCGGAGTCGTTCCCGTCGGGGACCCGCAGAAGGCGAAGGCGCACAGGCTGGCGCAGATCGATCGCGTCCTGCGCGCGATCAAGGAAGCGAATCCGGTGGTCGTGCAGGCCTACATCAACACGCACGATTCCCTGAACTGGATCTATCCGTATTTCGACGTGCTGACGCAATACGCGCCGCGCATGGACATTCCGTCCTACAACTTCTACTACGAGGCCGACGCCGCTCACAATCCCTCGCGCAAGGTGGTGTGGACGGACGCGTATCTCGATCCCGCCGGTGCCGGCTGGATCGTGTCGGCCATCGCGCCGGTGTATCGCGGCGAGTTCCTGGAAGGGGTCGTCGGTATCGACATCACGATCGCGACGATCGTGAAACATGTGCTGGACCTGTCCATTCCCTGGGGCGGCTACGGCGTGCTCGTGTCCGACAAGGGCACCGTCATCGCCCTTCCCAAGGCCGCCGAGGGGGAATGGGGTCTCGCGGAACTCACCACCCACGATTACCAGACGGCGATACTCAAGGACACGCTGAAGCCCGACGACTTCAGCCTGTCCAAGCGGGCGAACCTCCGTCCGCTCGGCGCGCTGGTGAACCGTTCGGCCTCCGGCGCGGACGTGATCGACTTCGGCGCGCCGAAGCTTGTCGCGTGGGGGACTGTCCCCCAGACGGGCTGGAAGCTCCTGGTGATGGTCCCGCGCGACAACGTGTTCGCCGTCGTCGACGAACTGCATCGCCAGGCCGGCCGCATCGCCTGGACGATGGTCGCCGGACTGGTCGTCTTCTACGCCGTGTTCTTCGCATGGCTCTACCGGCGCGCACGCACGCAGAGCCGCAAGCTCACCACGCCCCTGCTGGAACTGAACGAGGTCATTCATCGCATCGGCGAAGGCACGTACCGCCATCCGGAGCGGAACTACGAAATCACGGAACTGGACGAATCGGGCCGTCTGGTGGTGCGCATGGGCACGGCCATGGGTCAGACGATCGCCGAACTGGATCGGGCCAACAAGGCCAAGAGCGAGTTCCTGGCCAACGTCAGCCATGAGCTGCGCACGCCGCTGAACGGTGTGCTGGGCATGGCGAATCTCCTTACCGAGACACCGCTCACCGAACAGCAGAAGGATTACCTGCAGGCGCTGCAGCGTTCCGGAGGTCAACTGGTGGAAGTCATCAACGGCATCCTGGAGTTCTCGACGCTTCAGGAGAGCCGCGCGCTGAACCCGCGTCCGTTCGACCTCATCCGTTGTCTGGAGGACCTCGCCGGCGTCTTCCGGGCGGCGGCAGAAGAAAAAGGGATCGGTTTCTCCTTGCGGATCGCCGCGGACGTGCCGCGCCGGGTCGTCGGCGACGAGTACCGGCTGCGGCAGGCCCTGACCAGTCTCGTGGGCAACGCCGTGAAGTTCACCTTGCGCGGGCAGGTATCGCTCGAGGTCGATGCGAGTTCGCTGGAGGCCCCCGGAGTGCGTCTGGAGTTCACCATCAGGGACACGGGCGTGGGGATCCCCGCAGACCAGGTATCCGCCATCTTCGAGGCTTTCCAACAGGCGGACATGACCGGATCGCGACAGTTCGGCGGGCTCGGGCTGGGGCTCACCATCGCCGATCGCGTCGTTCGGATGATGGGCGGAAAGGTGGCGGTGGAGTCACGCGAAAAGGAAGGCAGCACGTTCCGCTTCCACGTCGACCTCGTCCGCTCCGACGAAGGACCGGAAACCTCCGCGGCGGGGGCGGACGAATCGCGCGGCAGCCGACCCCTCGCGCGACTGCGGCTGCTGACCGCGGAGGACAACCCGGTGAACCGCAGGCTCATCGTGGCCATTCTCGAGCGGATGGGCCACGATGTGATGTCCACGTGCGACGGTCGCGAGGCCCTGGAAGCCTACGAGCCGGGCAGGTTCGATGCCGGCCTGTTCGACATCCAGATGCCGGAGATGGACGGTCTGGAGCTGACGAGGGCCATTCGCGCCCGCGAGGCGGGATCGGCCGGGCCACGGTTGCCGATCATGGCCGTGACGGCCAACGCCTTCATGGAAGACGAACCGGGCTGGAAGGAAGCGGGGATGGACGCCTACCTCTCCAAGCCCTTCTCGCCCCGGACGCTGGAAGCGGCCCTGCGGGACCTTCTCGATTCGGCGAGCGATTCATCTCGCGAAGTGTCGACCCCGGCGGTCACGGCCGCTTCCTGACGCCGCTGTCAAGGCAATCGCGCGGCAAGGTCGGCTGCGGCCTGCTCGGCGATGGTGCGCAGCGTCACGGCCCGTTCCCGGCTGGTCTCGACGGATATGGTCAATTCGTCGATACCCTCCCATATCACGGCGCCGGTCTGGGCGTCCCATATCTGGAAGAACAGGCGCATGTGCGCATACTGTGTCTGCAGCACGGAGAGCCCCAGCAGACCGAAGCGGCCTTTGGCGCCTTGCTCGAGCCGCGCCAGTTTGAGCTGCCCCAGATAGCGGGTATCGGTCGCCTGACCGAGCCGGGCCAGGACGTCCCGCTGGAACACCCCGGTCAGCCTGTAGTCGGCATAGAGATGCTGATAGGCGTCGACGAGACTGTTCCGATTGACCGCGCTCAGGACCTCGGGCAGCGGCACGATCCGCAGTTCGGGTCGCGTGCGCGACAGCGATTCCGTGAAGAGCAGCGCCAGCGTCTGCCGGTCTTCTTCCTGACCTGTCACGGTCGAGGGCGTGAGAATCGCGAGGCCGCCGCGGGAAAGCTCCCCCGGCGCGAGGGCGTTGGCACGAATTTCGGGCTGGGTGTATCGCTGCGGGGCGAAGGTGCAGCCGTCGAGGGCAAGGGCCGCGGCGATCAGCGAGGCGCACGCGAAGCGGCGCGGGCAAGACCGTTTGTGCATGGTGTCGTTGTTCGAGGGGGCGGGTCATACTGCGCGTGCCGACAATCGGGCCCGTTGTTCGGCAAGGGTTCGGCAAGAGCTCTGCGGGCCGGGGTCGCGCGGTCTGGCATTCACTGCGATGTGTTGTCGTCCGGAGACATATTGCAGGGGTACTTGTCCGAAAGCGCGCGGCGGACCGTCTTTGCTCCCGACGCGCCCCACAGATCCGGATGATCGCGCATCCATTCGCGGACCGCCTGCAACAATTCACGGGCGCGCATCCGGTCGGGTGCGCAGATCTCTTCTCCGGCATGAAGATCGTGCACTGCCGAGACGAAGCCCAGCGCCAGCGTGGTGTCCTTGAACGAACCACCTCGCTTGGCGGCCTCGGCGAGCCAGTCCTTCAACTGACCGTTCGTGACGAACTCCGCGTGAACCGGCACAGGCAGGCACAAGGCCGCGGCCATCCACAGGGGTGCGAGGGTCGAGGCTGCGCTCCGAGCCCTGCGTGAAAGGCGGCGCCAGCCGCCATGACAAACGAGACAGTGCTTGCCCATCACGAACTCCCAGCAATCCGGCGGCCCGGCAGTCTACCCCAGGGAAGTGCCCGGTCGATGTGCGAGGATCGGGTGGAAGGGAGAAAAGGGCGTGAGGCGAAGGCAGGGTTGGAGGTTTCGTCGAGCCAGCCAACGCTGCCTGCGACCGCCTGTTTCCCGGGCCACTCGCGGGGTCGGCACCGGGCGGACCCCCGGGCGCGAGCGCGCACGCCGGTCGGTCCTTCCCCGGGGAAATCGCGAGGACGGCCCGCATTTTGCGCATCCACTTGCGCTCCGCCGCCAGACCGTGCACTCTTGCGCGCCGCAAATTCGGACGTTCACCCAGCGAGATCATGGAACGGAAATCGAGCAAGAAACCATTGACCGAGGCCCAGTTGCTCGCGGCGCCGGCAAAGGACTACATGAACGAAGAGCAGCTCGCCTTCTTCAGACAGCGTCTGCTCGAACTGAAGGCCGAACTGCTCGAGAACGTGCGGGACACGAGCGAGCACCTGCGCGAAACCGAAGCGACGAGCGACGTGTCCGACCGTGCGACCCAGGAAGAGGAGCAGGCTCTCGAGCTCAGGACCCGGGACCGCGAACGGAAGCTGCTCAAGAAGATCGACGAGGCGCTCGGCCGCATCGACGACAACAGCTATGGCTACTGCGCCGAAACCGGCGAGCCGATCGGGGTGAGGCGCCTCCTGGCCCGGCCCACGGCTACCCTCAGCATCGAGGCGCAGGAACGTCGCGAGCGCATGCAGCGCATGTACGGGGACTGAGCGGCGCATGGGCAATTCGTCCCATGGACTGATCGCATTCCTGCAGCAGACCGACGCCGTCGGTCTATCCGTGGCGATCCTGCTCCTCGCCATGTCGGTAGCCAGCTGGGCCGTCATCATTTCCAAGGTCTTCCGTGCTGTCGCAGTGCGGAACAGCACGCGGCGCATCGTCGACGGGTTCTGGAGCGCCCCCAGCCTCAGTGCAGCCGTCGAGGAGTTGCGGCACCAGAGCGGCAATCCCTTCGTGTCTCTCGCCCGCGCCGGCGTTGGTGCGGCCTTGCATCATCAGCGCCACCAGGCGGGCCGGCTGGGTGATGCTCTGCCGCTGTCGGAATTCGTCACCCGCGGATTGCGCCAAGGCGTCAACGCGGCGCATGCCAGGCTCGAGACGGGGCTTTCGCTCCTGGCCTCCGTGGGCAGCACGGCGCCGTTCGTGGGACTGTTCGGAACGGTGTGGGGTATCTACCATGCCCTCATCGGCATCAGCGCTTCGGGACAGGCCACCATCGACAAGGTTGCGGGGCCGGTGGGCGAAGCCCTCATCATGACGGCGCTGGGTCTTGCCGTGGCGATACCGGCTGTCCTTGGCTACAACGCTCTCGTGCGAACCAACCGGGTGATCCTGGCGGACCTTGATGCGTTTGCCCACGACCTGCACGCGTATCTGGCGACCGGAGCGCGGCTCGACGGGGGGGGCCAAGGTTCGCCGGCGACCACCCCGGGCAATCTCCCCGGCCGGCCGCAGACGGTCTGAACCGTGGCTTTCGGCAGCTTCAACGAACAGCCGGGCGGACCACAGCCGCAACCCATGGCGGAGATCAACACCACGCCCCTGGTCGACATGATGCTGGTTCTTCTCATCATCTTCATCGTCACCGCACCGCTGCTTACGCACGGCATACGCATCGACCTCCCCAAGGCCGCCAGCACGGCCAATCCCGAACAGCCGGACACGGTGACGCTGTCCGTCGATTCCGAGGGAAGGCTCTTCTGGAATGAAAAGCCAATGGCGGAGGCCGACGTGCCAGCGGCCATGGCCAAGGCCGCCTCACAGGATCCGCAACCCGAACTCCAGTTGCGCGCCGATCACAACACCCGCTATCAGCGGCTTGCGGAGATCATGGCGCTCGCGCGCAACGCCGGGCTCACCCGGCTCGGCTTCGTGACCGACCCCAATGCCCCGGCCGCTTCCCCCGAAGCACCCGCTGCCGGACAGTAGGCCTGGAATGCCAGAGGCGCGCGGATACTGCCGGCGCGCACGGTGCATTGTTTCTCGAAGGCCGAAGACCGCCCCTTGCATCGCCCCCGGATTACCGCCCGTCCCATGAGCGAGTTGTCCAAGCCGCACCCTTCTCCCGCCTGGTCGGCCGTCCCGATGACACAGACCTGCCGGAAAATCGCCGAAAGCGTGTCGCAGGTGATGGTCGGGCAGGGCGACGTCATCCGGAAAGTGGTGGCCGCCTTCCTGTCAGGAGGGCACGTGCTGCTGGAGGACGTTCCAGGAACCGGCAAGACGACGCTCGCCAAGGCGCTGGCAAGATCGCTCGGCCTGGACTTCCGCCGCATCCAGTTCACTCCGGATCTGCTCCCGAGCGACATCCTGGGCGTGTCGGTCTTCGATCCGCGGGAAGACCGCTTCCGCTTTCACCCCGGGCCGGTATTCACTCACATCCTCCTGGCCGACGAGATCAACCGCGCCAGTCCGCGGACCCAGTCCGCGCTGCTGGAGGCGATGGGCGAGAGCCAGGTGACGGTGGATGGAGAGAGGCGCGGATTGCCGGCCCCGTTCTTCACCATGGCGACGCAGAACCCCGTGGAGTTTCACGGGACCTATCCCCTGCCCGAAGCGCAGATGGACCGGTTTGCCGTCCGGCTGTCTCTGGGGTATCTGGACGCGGAGGAGGAGGTCGCGCTCCTCACGGCGCGCGGCACATCCGATCCTCTCGATGCGCTTGTGCCGGCGGTGAACGCAGCCGAACTGTCTTCCGCCATGGAGGCGCTCCCCGCCATCCGCGTTTCGGGGGACGTGAAGCGCTACGTCGTCGATCTCGTGCGGGAAACGCGAGCTACCACCGGAGTGGCACTGGGCGCGAGCCCGCGGGCATCGTTGTCGATGCTCCGCCTTGCACAGGCGCTTGCTGCGTTCGATGGCCAGGATTTCGTCTCCCCGCGTCACGTGCAGGAGATCGCCGTCGATGCCCTGGCGCACCGCATCGTGCTGGAGAGGGAACGCGTCTACGGGGGCATCTCGACGCGAACGCTCGTCGAGGACATCGTGCGGGCGGTGCCGGTCCCGGTGTGAGACTCGAGGCGGTCTTCGCCCGGGCCTATCGGGTCTCCGACTGGTCGGACCGCCGATTCACGCTGGCGGGAAAGACCGTGCTGTCCGTCACCGTCACCGCAGGTGTGTTCGGCATCGACACGTCCCGCACCATGGCATTCCAGGTGTTCGCGCTTGGCGCCGGTCTGCTCCTCGTCGCCTGGATATCCTCCTTGCGCTGGCGGCCGCGCCTCGACATGGTCCGGCGTCTGCCGGCGGTCGCCTCGTTGGGAAGCCCCGTCCGCTACGAGATCCTCATCGACGGGCCCGACGTGGATCGTCTCCCGGGGGTCCTGGTGCGTGACGAACTGCAGGTCCGTTTTCCGGCTCGCCGGAAATACCATCGCCAGGACGGCGCGGACGCCGCACGAAACTACTTCGACCGCCACGTGGGCTACCAACGCTGGCTCGGTGCGCTGACCGCGTTGCGAGGTGCGAGCCTGCCTCCTCTCGTCATCCAGGTCCTGTCAACGCGGCCCGTGCGACTGGTGCAGGAATTCGTTCCCCTGAGGCGGGGCGTGCTGCGATTCGATCGGATCCGTCTCCTGAAGCCGGACGTGCTGGGCCTCGTGAACGCCGGGTGGCAGGAACCGTTGCCACAGACTCTCATCGTCCTGCCACAGCAGCATCCTGTCGCGACTCCCGCGTTCGCAGGCGCACGCAGGCGGCAGCAGGGAGGTTTCGCGATGCTGCCCAGGACAGGGGACAGCCAGGAGTTCCTGCAGATCCGCGACTATCGTCCGGGCGATCCCTTGCGCCGGATACATTGGGGCCGTTCCGCGCACGCCGGACGCCTGGTGGTGAAGGAGATGGGCGATGAGTACGTGACGCGCTACGGGTTGATTCTGGACACCTTCGCCGAGGGAGTGGCAGAGGCAGCCTTCGAGGCCGCCGTGAGCACGGCTGCATCGCTCGTGACGAGCGTTGCGCTCGAGGATGCGCTGCTGGACCTCATGTTCGTGGAGAATCGCGCCGTGACGGCCACCGGCGGACGAGGGCACGGTGGCGCACTGGTTCTGCTGGAGGAACTTGCCGAGGTGGTCCCTGCCAGGATCGCTTCGTTCGACGTGCTGGCCAAGGCCGTGATCGCGCATGCGCCCGGCCTGGGAGCGTGCGTGCACGTCCTGCTGGCTCTCGACGATGCGCGCCTGGAACTCGTGCGTGCGCTGGGGCGCCGCGGAATGGAACAAAGGGTGTTCCTGGTGAGCGATCTCGCACCTCCCCGCAGGGTGGCTGACGTGCCCTTTCACCACTTGCGTCCGAGTCATCTGGCCCAGGATCTGAGGAAAGTCTGACCCCATGTCGGCGGCGTTATCGCAGGCTCACCCAGCAAGGAACGCGCGAGGGTCCAGGCGGCCGCGCGGCTCCGCGCATCGGGACGCCGCGGGCGGAAGCGGCGCATCGTCTTGCGGGAGGGGTGGCACGTACGCCCGATCCACTGCCGGCCAGATCCGCCGCCGTGCCGACGGGCGGTGCCAGCCGTCCCGCCAGGCACTCGCTTTCCGGCTCGATCGGGTGGCCGCCAACGGTCACGCCGGGCGGTGGAACGCGATGTCCTGTCCCGGCGACTCCCTCCGTTTCGCCATCGCGCGGCCGGCAATCGGAAGGCAACCGCGAACGACGATCCAGTCCTCCCCATCCGGTCTGCCGGAATCGTTCCGATGAAGGTACGTTCCTCCTATCACCCGCCGCCGTTTCTCCTTTCCGCAGGGCTGGCCTTCTGGGCGGTTGCATCGGAACGGTACCTGGCGGGTGCGATCCTCGTCCTGCTGGTGGAAGGCGCATCCCGGCTGTCCAGCCGGTGGTCGTTCGACGATCGCGAGTTCGAGCGGGTGACCGATCTCACGAGCATCGGCTTCGTCCTGTTCGTGGGGTGGCAGTGGCTCGCCGCCAAGGACGCGGGACAGGGCATCATCGGCGCGCTGTCGTGGATGCCGGCCGTGCTGGCTGCGCTGGTGGTCATGCAGCGGATGAGCGAGGCGGGCACCTTTCCGCTGTCGTCGCTGTTCTGGTCGCTTCGCAGGCGCCGCGATGATCCGGCCGTCAATGGCCGGGTGTCCCTGGACGTCGCGTACTTCTGTCACTGTCTCGTGGCGGCCGCGTGCGCCAATCCCAGGCACGGGTGGTTCCTGCCGCTGCTGGCCATCACCGTGGGCTATGCCGCGTGGCCGGCGCGGCGGATGGGACAGAGCTCCTATCGCTGGCTCGCTGCGTGGGTTGCTGTGATCGCGACTGGATACCTGTTGCAGGAGGCGCTCGTCGCTGCGCAGGAGAAACTGGAATCGCAGATCCTGGAGGCATTGCGCGAGCGCTGGTCCGGACGAGCGGACGGGACACGGACCCAGACGTCCATCGGCGAGATCGGGGAACTGAAACTGTCCGGACGGATCGTCATGCGTGTCCAGTCCGAGGCGCAGCCTCCTTTCCGCCTGCGCGACGCCGTCTACGATGCCTTCGGATACGACACCTGGTTCGTACGCGACCCTGTGTTCCGCCAGGCGCCGGGCATCGGTGAACGGGGATGGCTGCTGACGGACGAACCGGCCGCGCGATTCGCATCCACTCGCATCGCGCAGTGGCTGGACCGCGGCCGCGGGCTGCTGCCGCTCCCCCCGGACACCGTCCGGCTGGAGGGACTCAATGTGGGCCGCGTGGAAATCAGCCGGCTGGGCGCCGTGCGGGTCTCGTCGGGTCCCGATCTGGTCGCGTTCGAGGCGCGTTCCGTCGACCGCCAGGTGGGGGACTCGCCCCCGGGCCCGCATGACCTGGCGTATCCCGCGAGACTGGACGAGGCGCTGCTGGCGGCGGGCACCCAGGCGCGGGCAGTGGGGCTCGGAGGCATGGCTGCCGCGGAGGCGGTTCGGCGCCACTTCAGCACGCGCTACCGCTATACCACCCGGCTGACCGGCGAGGCCGGAGAAGCGCGATCGCTCAACCGCTTTCTGGAAGCGGACCGCGCGGGCCACTGCGAGTACTTCGCCACGGCAGCGGCCCTGGTCCTGCGCAGGCTGGGCATTCCTGCGCGTTACGCCACCGGCTACGTGGTGAGCGAATACAGCAGCCGCGAGAAGGCGTACGTGGTGCGCGCCCGCCACGCGCATGCCTGGACGCTGGCCTGGATCGACGGCAGGTGGATCGAGGTGGACGCGACCCCGTCCGGATGGATCGCGGCCGAGGATCGGGCAGCCGGTGACCCCATGCTGAGCGATCTGCTGTCCTGGGCAGGATTCCGGTTCACGCTGTGGCGGCTGTCGGATGGTGATGACACGAGCCCGAGCCTGTGGTGGCTGGCGGCGGTGGTTCCGCTGGCCGGCTGGGTCCTCTGGGGCGTGGTCCGTCGCAGCCGGCGGACGAAGGCCGATGCGGCAACCCCTGGAATCGCTGCGCCGGCGGTGCACCCTTGCATCGCCTCGCTGGCACGGGTCCTCGAGTCGCACGGCCACCACCGCACACCCGACAAGAGCATCCTTCAATGGCTCGAGGAGATCCCATGCGCGGACAATTCGCTGGGTGAGCGGCTGCGCGCTCTTGCCCGGGACTACGACCGATTCCGCTTCGATCCCGGCTGGCAGAAGGACGGCGTGCAGGATTCCCTGAAGGTGCGCGCCGACGACCTGGTTCGCATGCTGCGCCAAAGTTGAACAGCACCTTCGGCGGCGATGGGGTCCGTCCCTCCGCGGTATCGCGGCGGGACGGACACGCACCGGTCAGGGCCGTTCCATCTTGCAGGTCGTGGGCATCATCGTGTCCTTCGCCTCGATCCGGCGGTCGGTGCGGAAACCGAAGCCGGTGCGTTCGACGTCGAACTTCGGATTGCGGCCGTCGGCCTTCACGAACGTCGAGATGAACATGGGCTGCAGGAGCTGGTGGTTGTCGGCGCGCATGATCACCTCGCCCGTGTCGCTCTGCCACTTCATGCCTTCCAGCGCCTTGCCCACTGCCAGCGGCTCCGCAGAGTTCGCCTGGGTCATGGCCTTGGTCAGCATTTCGATGGCGGCCACCGGTGTCGTGAAGATGAAATCGTCCTTCAGGGACTTGTAGCGCTCGCGATAGCTCGTGACCCACTTGTCCGCGCCGGGTGTTCCCACGTTCGAATGCCACTGGCTCGCCAGCTTCAGGTGGCCCGCTCCCGATTCCCCGATGGCCGACGGCGTGCCGGTGGCAAAGGCGTAGAAGGTGTAGTACTCGACCTTCAGGCCGGCGTCCTTGCTCGCCTTGATGAGCAGCGCCAGGTCGTTGCCCCAGTTGCCCGTCAATACGGCATTCGCGCCCGATGCCTTGATCTTCGCCACATAGGGTGCGAAGTCCTTGACCTTGCCCAGCGGATGAAGGTCGTCGCCCACGATCTGGATGTCGGGCCGCTTCTTCGCGATCATCACCTTCGCGGTGCGGCTCACCGCCTGGCCGAAGGCGTAGTCCTGATTGAGGAGATAGACCTTGCTGACATTCTTGTCCTGCGCCAGGGCATCCGTGATGGCCGAAGTCTTCATGTCGGCATCGGCATCGAAGCGGAAGTGGAAGAACGTGCACTTGTCGTTCGTGAGGGCGGGGTCCACCGCCGCATAGTTGAGGAACATCACGGCCTGATCGGGATTGCGCTTGTTGTGCTTGTCGAGCGTGTCCACGAGCGCGTGCGCCACGCTGGAGCTGTTGCCCTGAAGGATGTAGCGGATGCCCTGGTCGATGACCTGCTTGAGCGCCAGCACGGCCTCCTGCGGACTGGCCTTGCTGTCGAACGTGACGAGTTCGAAATTGCGTCCGCCGAGCACGCCGCCGCGCGCGTTGATACCTTCCATCACCAGCTGGAAGTGCCTTGCCTCCGCTTCGCCCAGGTTGGCGAACGGACCGGACAAGGGGTCGATGAAGGCGACCTTGATGTTGTCCGCCGCATTAGCGGCGGCACAGGCGATGCAGGTTGCAGCCAATACGGCAGTCAAGCGGTTGCGCATGTCTTCCTCCCGTCGTTTTCCTGGATGGACCGCAGGCGGAAGTGCCGTGGGGCGGACGTTCCTTCAGCGGCGTCCCGAGCGTACCACCGGACAGGAGGGGCCGGCGCCGCCACGCGGAAGCCCGATCCCCGGACGGCCTGCGGCAAAAAGTCCTGACGCCCGCGTGGCTGATCGGATTGCGCACGTCTATACTCTCGCCCGGCTCTCGCCCGGCTCTCGCTGGCGCTCGCTGCATTGCCCTGCCCGTACCGGTTTTCCGGACCACGACGGGCGCGCGGGACCAGGGCCAAAAAATAATGCAACAAGGGAGGAAGTATGGAACTCTGGTCCCAGGTGTACGACCCGCTGGGCAATACGATCTTGTCCACGCTGGTCGCGGCTATCCCGGTCCTAGTCCTGCTGGGCGGACTGGGTTTCTTTCACATCAAGGCTCACGTGGCGGCTGTCCTCGGCCTCGTTTCCGCGTTCGTCATTGCGGTAATGGTCGTCGGCATGCCGTTCGAGATGGCGACCAAGGCAGCGCTGTTCGGCGGGGCCTTCTCGCTGGTTGGCATCTGCTGGATCATCGTCAATCTGATCTTTCTGTACCGCCTCACGCAGAAGACCGGGCTCTTCCAGGTGCTGCAGGACTCCATCGGCGCGATCACCGGCGACAGGCGCCTGCAGCTCATACTGATCGCCTTCTGTTTCGGTGCCTTTTTCGAAGGCGCAGCGGGGGGCGGAACCCCGGTCGCGGTCACGGGAGCGATCCTGATCGGCCTGGGATTCTCTCCCCTCGCGGCATCGGGCCTATCGCTCATCGCCAATACCGCGCCGGTCGCATACGGCGGGCTCGGCACCCCCATCATCGTGCTGAACAGCGTTACCCAGAACACCGACGAATATCTGCTTCAGCTCTCCGCGATGGTGGGCCGCCAGCTGCCGTTCTTCTCGGTGATCGTGCCCTTCTGGCTGGTCATCACGTTCTGCGGATTCAAGCGCGCCATGGCGATCTGGCCGGCCATCCTGGTCGCCGGTGCCAGTTTCGCCATCCCCCAGTTCCTCATCTCCAATTTCCACGGCCCCTGGCTGGTCGACATGGTGTCCGCCATGATTTCCATGGTCGTGGTCGCCTTGTTCCTCAAGGTCTGGAGACCCAAGGAGGTGATGGTCGCCGCGGACGGTTCCGCATCCGGGATGGTGCCGTTCGCCCAGGCCGCCAAGGCGGCGCACGCGCATTCGTCCGATCTGGTGCGCAAGGCGTGGATGCCGTGGATCATTCTCACGGTGATCCTGTTCGCCTGGGGGCTGCCCGTCGTCAAGGGCTGGCTCAATACCAAGGGCGTGACGTACTTCGAGTTCGAGATGAGCGGCCTGCACAAGATGGTGCAGCGGGTCGAGCCGGCCGTTGCCAAGCCACATACTGAAGGCGCGGTTCTCAAGTTCGGTCTTCTCTCCGCCACCGGGACCGGCATTCTGATCGCCGCGATCATCAGCGGCCTGATGATGGGCTTCAAGATCAAGGAGCTCGTCGCGAGCTGGCTGGAAACGATCTGGATCATGCGCAACTCCATCGTGACGATCGTCGCCATGATCGCGTTGAGCTACACGACCCGCTACTCCGGCATGGACGCGATCCTCGGTCTCGCGTTCGCGAACACGGGCGTGCTGTACCCGTTCTTCGGCACGCTGATCGGATGGATAGGGGTGGCGCTGACGGGGACGGACGCGGGTTCGAACGCGCTTTTCGGCAGTCAGCAGCAGATCACGGCGAACAAGCTTGGCATTTCGCCCACTCTCATGGCCGCCGCGAACAGTTCGGGAGGCGTGATGGGCAAGATGATCGACGCGCAATCGATCGTCGTGGCTTCCGTCGCCACGAACTACGTCGGCAAGGAGGGCGTGATCCTGCGGTACGTGTTCTGGCACTCCATCGCACTGGCGTGTCTGATCGGCCTGTTCGTGATGCTGCAGGCCTACGTGCCTCCATTTACCAGCATGGTCATCGAGCCAGGAGCGGCGGCAGCGGCGGCGCACCAGTAGCGTTCCGGCGGTCTCCAAAGCAAAACGGCACGCCCGAGGGCGTGCCGTTTTGCTTGGCGCGGCGGATACGTCCGCCGCAACCTGCGTTCAGTCGTATTCAGTGGTAAATGGCCGGTTGGAGCATCAGATCATCGTATCCACCCAGGTACTCGTCGACGGTTTCGATGGAGGCGTCCTCGGCCGCGGCCTGAGTGAGATACTCCTTGAACTTGACCGCAGCGGGACCTGACAAGTACGTTCCCTTGGCCGCATGCTTCGCGATGACCTCGAAGCCGTGCCCGGGATATTCGACCACATGATAGTTGGGGCTGTTGTAGATCACGTTCATGGCAACGACCTCCTAGTGGGCTCGGCTATCTCGCGCAAGAAGCATGCACGTTACTTTGCAGCTACCGAACCGGACTTCAAGGACACTCAGAACTTCATGTCCGCGCCGGTTTCAATCCGCTTAACGGCGACACCTCCGGATCGTTGATGGTGAAAAGAATGATCGAAATTAGGCTCGAACAACTGGGAATCGTCCTTCCCGAACCCGCGGTTCCCCGTTTCGCGTATGTCCCTGTCGTCATTGATTCCGGACTCGCATGGGTGAGTGGCCAGTTGCCGTGGAGCGGCGGCGCACTTGCGGCCGTGGGCAAGGTCGGGCGCGACGTGTCGGTCGAAAATGCGGAACTGGCGGCGCGATGCTGCGCGCTGCAGGGTCTGGCGGCCCTGAAGGCGGCGCTGGGTTCCCTGGATCGCGTGTCGCGTGTCATAAAGGTGACCGGCTTCGTCGCATCGGATCCGGACTTCCACGAGCAGCCTCGCGTGATCGATGCGGTGTCGAAGCTCCTCGGCGACATTTTCGGTGACGCGGGGCGTCATGCCCGCAGCGCCGTCGGCGTGGCGGTGCTTCCTCGGAACGCGGCGGTCGAGGTGGAATTCGTTGTCTCGGTGCGGGATCCCGCACCCTCTTCGCCACCTCAGTGACATGACGTCATCCGTTCGTGTCGGGAATTCCTCCGGAGCAGGCCGGCTGGTTCGGCGACGGAAGCCGGTGAGAGCGTCGACAGGCGACCGTTCGAAGGGCGAATGGTGCATTGCAACGGTGCATGAGTGCACCCAATCGGCCCAAACTCACTTAATATCCTGTGTTCGTGTCGAGGAAGTGGCGGTAATCGGGTGATTCGACTTTCTAATTCCGACTGCATCGAGCCCCGGGCCCAGTTCGTCCCCGCGGTCGATCCTGCGCTTGTTTCGGCCGTGCGCGCCCAACAAGTGCGAGCGGTCTTTGCGCAGAATCCTTCCGCGCTCATGGCCAGCATCCTCGTGGCGGTGCTGGTGAGTGCCGTGTTGTGGCCGCTGGTCGATTCGATGGCCCTTGGAACCTGGGGCCTGTGCGCCGGGCTGATCGTCGTCGCCCGGGCGGGCATGTGGCGAGAATTCCAGCGCCGGTCGAGCAGCGATGCGGACATCCGGCGCTGGGAGAAGTGGTTCCTGTCCTCGGTGACGGTCGCGGGTCTTTCCTGGGGTGTGCTGGGCTCGTCGCTGCTTCCCGAGGACCCCGTGCATCAGGCGTTCGTCGCCATGGTGCTCGCCGGCATGATTGCAGGAGCGTTGCCCGCGCTCATCCCCTTGCCCTGGGCTTACCCGGCCTTTGTTCTTCCGGCAGCACTCCCATTCATCGCGCTGCAGATGATGTCGGCCGATGGCTTTCACATTGCGATGGGCGCAGCGGCTGCGATCTTCGCCCTGGTCATGTTGATGATTGGCGGCCGCAGCACGCGCATGTACCGGGAATCCCTGGAGTTGCGATACGGCAACGTGCGTTTGGTGGAGGCATTGTCCCGCTCGCACAGTGATCTGGAACGCGCGTATTCGGCCCTGCAGGAAGAGGTGGTCGAGCGCCGTGCCACCCAGGACGTTCTCCGCCGTTCCGAAGAGAAGCTCAAACTGCACGCGCAGCAGTCCCCTCTTGCCTTCATCGAATGGGATGTGCGATTCCGCGCAACCGAGTGGAATCCGGCTGCCGAGCGCATCTTCGGTTACCGGAGGGAGGAGGCCCTGGGAAAGACGGCGTCCCAACTCATCGCGACCGAAGGAACCTGCGGCGAAGTGGGGCGTCTTTGGCTGCGGTTGTTGAAGGAACGGCGCGGAGCGGGGCTCACGCTGACCAATCGCACCTCCGACGGGCGGGAAATCATCTGCGAGTGGTATTACACGCCTCTGGTCGACCAGTCCGGGCACGTGCTGTCCGTCATCACGCTGGCCCACGACGTCACCGACAACCGCCGGACCCAGGAGCGCCTCAACTTCCTCGCCTACCACGACGCTCTCACGGGGTTGCCCAATCGGTCCATGCTGAGCGACAGGCTGACGGCGGCACTTGCCCAGGCCCGGGCCTCCGACACGAGTGTCGCCGCCCTGCTTCTGGACCTCGATCACTTCAAGGTGATCAACGAGTCCATGGGACATGAGGTGGGGGACCGGCTCCTCCAGGATGTGGCGCACCGGCTGTCCGGGTGTGCTCCCCGGGGAGCGATGATCGCGCGTTTCGGTGGCGACGAGTTCGGCCTGGTGCTGGATCATCTCTGCTCGGAAGTGGATGCGCTGCCGGTCGCGCAGAGGATTCTCGATTCGTTCCAGGCGCCGTTCGACGTGGATGGGCGGGAGATCTTTCTCGCGACCAGCATCGGCATCGCCGTGTTTCCCACCGACGGTGTCGAGATCGATGTGCTGCTCAAGAACGCGGATGCGGCCATGTATCACGCGAAGGGGCAGGGGCGGAACAATTTCCAGTTCTATTCCGCCGATCTCACCTTGCGTTCCCAGGCGAGGCTCGCCGCGGAGACTGGGCTGCGACGTGCCGTGGAGCGGCGCGAGTTCGAGGTCTTCTATCAGCCGAAGGTCAGCCTGGAAACGGGGGCAGTCACCGGTGTGGAGGCGCTACTCCGCTGGCATCATCCCCAGCGAGGCTTGGTCCCGCCCCTGGAGTTCATACCCGTGGCCGAGGATAGCGGACTCATCGTGCCCATCGGCGAGTGGGTGCTGCATAACGCCTGTGCGGAGATCAAGGCGTGGCATGACCGCGGTCTGCCGAAGATCCGGCTGTCCGTGAATCTGTCCCCGCGGCAATTCCACAGTGAACGGCTGGTGGCGATGGTGGTGCGAGCGATCGGCGAGACCGGTTTCGACCCATCTCTTCTGGAACTGGAGATCACGGAATCCGTCCTGATGGACCAGGATGTCCGTGCCCGAATGGTTCTCGAGCAGCTCAAGGGACTCGGAATCACCATCGCGCTGGACGACTTCGGCACGGGCTTCTCGAGCCTGGGCTACCTGAAGCGGTTCCCCATCGACGCGCTGAAGATCGACCGGTCGTTCGTCCGCGACGTGCCGATGGATCTCGACGACGTCGCCATCGTCCGCGCAGTGATCGGGATGGCCCGCAGTCTGCGGCTGAGGACAGTGGCCGAGGGCGTGGAGCAGGAAGACCAGGCCCGTTTTCTCAAGCTCGAAGGCTGCGAAGAAGTTCAGGGTTTCTTCTATGGCAAGCCCATGCCGGCAGCAGAGGCGGAACGGCAACTTTGGATCAGGACGCGCGTCGGACAGCTGTGAACCCCGGGGCAGGCGCTGCGGCGCACGTGCCTCGATATCTCGGAGTTTTTTCATGAAATACAACAAGCTGGGGGACAGCGACCTGTCCGTGTCCGAGATCTGTCTGGGCACGATGACGTTCGGCGAACAGAACACCGAAGCCCAGGCACATGAGCAACTCGACTTCGCCTTCGACCGCGGGTGAACTTCATCGACGTGGCGGAGATGTATCCCGTTCCACCCCGTGCCGAGACTCAGGGTCGCTCGGAGGAATTCGTCGGGAGCTGGCTCAAGCGGCGGCCCAGGGACAGTGTCATTCTCGCCACCAAGATCACGGGGCCGGGGCGAGGATTCGGCTGGGTGAGGCGTGGGGATCTCGCCATCGGCGCATCCGAGGTGAAGGAAGCCGTCGAGGGAAGTCTGCGCCGGCTGCAAACCGACTACATCGATCTCTACCAGATCCACTGGCCCGACCGCTACGTTCCGAGCTTTGGCAAGATCCACTACGACCCCGCGGACGAAAGGCCGACTGTCCCGATCGCCACACAGCTGGAAGCCCTGGCTGGCATGGTGAAGGCGGGCAAGATCCGCCACATTGGTCTCAGCAACGAGACTCCGTGGGGAACGCTGCAGTTTCTCGCGGCCTCCGAACGCCCGGGTCTGCCCCGCGTGGTGTCGATCCAGAATGCCTACAACCTCCTGAACCGGACCTTTGAAGCCGGGCTGTCCGAAGTGGTGCGTCGGGAAGGTGTGCCGCTGCTGGCCTACAGCCCGCTGGGATTCGGACACCTTACGGGGAAATACCTGCAGGGCGCCCAGCCGGAAGGTGCACGCCTCACCCGGTTTCCGCCGTTCGGGCAGAGGTACCAGAAGCCCAACGTCGAAAGCGCGGTCGAGGCGTATTCAGCGCTCGCCAGGAAACACGGTATGTCTCCATCTACGTTAGCGCTCGCTTTCGTCAAAAGTCGCTGGTTTACGGCCAGCACCATCATCGGGGCCACATCAATGGAGCAGTTGCGCGAGAATCTTGGCGTGACCGATGTCCATCTCGGCCCGGATGTTCTGGCAAGCATCGACGACCTTCACCTGCGCAATCCGAACCCCGCTGTCTGAAATTCGCGACTAATTCTTGCCGAAAATCCGCGGCGCGTTTGACAGTGCGCCGCCGGATCAAGATAATTGCGCGTTTCGTCGGAGGGGTTCCCGAGCGGTCAAAGGGAGCAGACTGTAAATCTGCCGGCTCTGCCTTCGAAGGTTCGAATCCTTCCCCCTCCACCAACGACGGTCAAGGTTCGGGTGTCGAGGCGCTGCAGACTGCGTGCCGACAAGGCGGTTCGAGGCGGGTGTAGCTCAATGGTAGAGCAGAAGCCTTCCAAGCTTACGACGAGGGTTCGATTCCCTTCACCCGCTCCAAGGTCCGGCGTTCCGGCGCCGGGAAGTTTTAGTTGTGGCTCTTGTGCGAGGCCGACCAACCGCGCGGACAGAGGCAGGAATCAGACGCCGATGTAGCTCAGTGGTAGAGCACTCCCTTGGTAAGGGAGAGGTCACGCGTTCAATCCGCGTCATCGGCACCATCTTCATCAATCGATGTCAGGTTCGGTAAGCATCACTAAGGACGATCATCATCATGGCTAAGGGCAAGTTTGAGCGGACGAAGCCGCACGTGAACGTGGGGACGATAGGTCACGTGGACCATGGGAAGACGACGCTGACGGCGGCGATCACGACGGTGCTGTCGACGAAGTTTGGTGGAGAGGCGAAGAAGTACGACGAGATCGATGCGGCGCCGGAGGAGAAGGCGCGTGGGATCACGATCAACACGGCGCACGTGGGTATGAGACGGAGAACCGGCACTATGCGCACGTGGACTGTCCTGGTCATGCGGACTACGTGAAGAACATGATCACGGGTGCGGCGCAGATGGACGGGGCGATATTGGTGGTGAGTGCGGCGGACGGGCCGATGCCGCAGACGCGGGAGCACATACTGCTGGCGAGGCAGGTGGGGGTGCCGTACATCATCGTGTTCATGAACAAGGCGGACATGGTGGATGACAAGGAGTTGCTCGAGCTGGTGGAGTTGGAGGTTCGGGAGCTGTTGTCGAAGTATGAGTTTCCTGGGGACGACACGCCGATCGTGATTGGATCGGCGCTGAAGGCGTTGGAAGGGGACAAGGGGGATTTGGGCGAAGGGGCGATCATGAAGCTGGCGGCGGCGCTGGACAGCTACATTCCTGAGCCGAAGCGGGCGTTGGACGGGACGTTTTTGATGCCTGTGGAAGACGTGTTTTCGATCTCTGGACGTGGGACGGTGGTGACGGGGAGGATCGAGCGCGGGATCGTGAAGGTGGGAGACGAGATTGAGATCGTGGGCTTGAAGCCGACGACGAAGACGGTGTGCACGGGTGTGGAGATGTTCCGGAAGCTGCTGGATCAGGGGCAGGCTGGGGACAACGTAGGGGTGCTGCTGCGCGGGACGAAGCGAGAGGAAGTGGAGCGTGGTCAGGTGTTGGCGAAGCCGGGGTCGATCACGCCGCACACGAAGTTCACGGCGGAGATTTACGTGCTGAGGAAGGAAGAAGGGGGGAGGCACACGCCGTTCTTCAATGGGTATCGGCCGCAGTTTTATTTTCGGACGACGGACGTGACGGGGTCGATTGAGTTGCCGTCTGGGACGGAGATGGTGATGCCTGGAGACAACGTGTCGATCACGGTGAGCCTGATTCAGCCGATTGCGATGGAAGAAGGGCTGAGGTTTGCGATACGGGAAGGCGGTCGCACGGTAGGTGCGGGCGTCGTGGCCAAGATCATCGAGTAATGCGGAGTACAGGCCAGTAGCTCAATTGGCAGAGCGTCGGTCTCCAAAACCGAAGGTTGGGGGTTCGAGACCCTCCTGGCCTGCCATCCCGACGGCCTGCACCGAGTGGTGTGGTCGCGGAGCAGGTTGTCTTCCTGATCGTTCATGATAGATAAAATCAAGCTCGCGGGTTCGGTGCTGTTGGTGGCGGCCGGTGTTGCGGGCTACTACCTGCTGGCCGATAGCCTTCTGATCGTCAGAGTGCTCTGCGTCGTCGCAGGCGTGATCGCGGCTGCGGCGCTCGCCTGGACCTCGGCGCCAGGGAAGGTTTTCTATGTCTTCGCGCAGGAATCGGTCGCGGAGACCCGCAAGGTCGTCTGGCCCACGCGCAAGGAAACGATCCAGACAACGGGCATCGTGATGCTGTTCGTCGTCATCATGGCCTTGTTCCTCTGGATCGTCGATGGCTCCCTTGTCTGGCTCGTACGCGTCATGATGGGACGGAGCGAATGATGGCAAAGCGCTGGTATGTGGTTCACGCCTATTCCGGTTTCGAAAAGAACGTCCACAAGGCGCTCTTGGAGCGTATCGAACGGGCGGGGATGCAAGACCAATTCGGGCAGATTCTGGTGCCTGTCGAAGAAGTGGTCGAAATGAAATCCGGGCAGAAGAGCATTTCGGAGCGCAAGTTCTTCCCCGGCTATGTGCTCGTCGAGATGGAAATGACCGACGATTCATGGCACCTCGTCAAGAACACCCCCAAAGTGACCGGATTCGTCGGGGGCAGCGCTCACAAGCCCACACCGATCTCCGAGCGGGAAGTGCAGGCGATCCTGCAGCAGATCCAGGAAGGGGTGGAAAAGCCCAAGCCCAAGGTGCTCTTCGAGCCGGGCGAATCGGTGAGAGTGAAGGATGGCCCCTTTACCGACTTCCATGGGACCGTCGAGGAAGTGAACTACGACAAGAGCAAACTGCGAGTCTCGGTGTCCATCTTTGGGCGAGCTACTCCGGTCGAGCTGGAGTTCGGGCAGGTCGAGAAATCCTGATCCGTCCGTTCTGTCGTTTCGGACGGGCAGTTGCAGGAGACGCCTTTGCGGCCGCCGTCTCCTGGCAAGACGCAGTTTGGGCCGCAAATTTGATCGGGGAGCCCGGGCGAGACGTCGGGGCGCTTGCACCCGCATGAGGAATCATCATGGCAAAGAAGGTCATCGGCTACATCAAGTTACAGGTGCCTGCCGGGAAGGCGAACCCGTCGCCTCCCATCGGCCCCGCGCTGGGTCAGCGCGGATTGAACATCATGGAGTTCTGCAAGGCGTTCAATGCCCAGACCCAAGGGCTGGAAGTGGGGCTGCCCATTCCAGTCGTGATCACGGCTTTCGCGGACAAGAGTTTCACGTTCGTGATGAAGACGCCGCCCGCAACCGTGCTCATCAAGAAAGCGGCTGGCGTCACCAAGGGCTCGCCCAAGCCGCATACCGACAAGGTGGGGAAGCTGACGCGCGCCCAAGCCGAGCAGATCGCAAAGACCAAGATGCCCGATCTCACCGCATCCGATATGGATGCTGCCGTCAAGACGATCGCAGGCAGCGCCCGCAGCATGGGCATCGAAGTGGAGGGGCTGTGACATGGCAAAGCTTTCGAAGCGGGTCAAGACCCTGCGGACCACGGTTGACCGGACCAAGCTCTACGGCGTGGACGACGCGATCGGCCTGGTGAAGCAGAATGCGACAGCCAAGTTCAACGAGTCCATCGACGTCGCGATCAATCTTGGTGTCGACGCCAAGAAGTCGGACCAGGTCGTCCGCGGTTCGGTTGTCCTTCCGCGCGGCACTGGCAAGACCGTGCGTGTTGCCGTGTTCGCGCAAGGTGAGGCAGCCAAGGCGGCTCAGGCCGCTGGGGCCGATCTTGTCGGGATGGAAGACATTGCCGAGCAGGTGAAGGCCGGCAACATCGCTTTCGATGTCTGTATTGCCGCCCCGGATGCCATGCGGGTGGTGGGTCAACTTGGTCAGATCCTGGGGCCGCGCGGCTTGATGCCCAACCCGAAGGTCGGCACGGTGACGCCCAACGTGGCCGAAGCCGTTCGCAATGCCAAGGCTGGCCAGGTCCAATACCGCACGGACAAGGCCGGAATCGTGCAGTGCACGATCGGGCGTGCGTCGTTCGAACCGGTTGCGTTGCGGGAGAATCTGCTTGCCCTCGTCGATGCGCTGAACAAGGCGCGTCCGGCGGCGGCGAAGGGGATCTATCTCCGGAAGATCTCTCTGACAAGCACGATGGGCGTGGGTGTTCGCGTCGATCAGGCGAGTCTGCAGCAGCAAGCATGAACTGATGGATTCGCCCTGCCATGAGGCGGGGCGGAATTGTGAAGACTTTGGGATCGGTCGAAGCCGTCTTCTTGGCCCGATCGATTCGTCAAAGACCGTAGGAGCAACGGTCGCTTAATGAAGGGCTGGTCGCACCAGGGAGCATGTGTTCCGGAAGGTGTGATGGCAGCCCCGAGTCCTACGCAGACGGTGTACCCGAAGCAGGTCGTATATGGCGGTCGCCGAACCTCACGGTGGAGCGACCACTGTTGGCAGTCCTGATCGAAGGTCGCCGTGACAAGGGGGACGGGCCCGAAAGGGTGCTGTACCGATACCCCGTTTCATGTGACAAGCGCAAGGAGGCAAGACCTTGGGTCTGAATCTGGAGCAGAAGAAGGCGGTGGTGGCCGAGGTCGGCGCGAAGGTCGCGCAGGCTCAGGCTATCGTGCTTGCCGAGTATCGCGGCATCGGGGTAGGTGACATGACGAAGTTGCGCGCGAAAGCGCGTGAGTCGGGTGTCTACTTCCGCGTGCTTCGCAATACGCTGGCACGCCGCGCCGTGGCGGAGACGCCGTTCGCCAATCTGGCCGACAAGATGATCGGTCCGCTGGCGTATGGCATGTCGTCCGATCCGGTGGCGGTAGCCAAGGTGATGCACGAGTACGCCAAGGCGAACGACAAGTTCGTCATCCGCGGCGGGGCGATGCCCAATGTGGTGATGGGACCGAAGGAAGTTGCGGCCCTCGCCACCCTGCCAAGCCGCGACGAACTGCTGGCCAAGCTGTTGGGAACCATGCAGGCGCCCATTTCGCAATTCGTCCGCACCTTGAACGAGGTGCCCGGACGATTCGTGCGGACGGTCGCTGCGATTCGCGACAAGAAGGCGGAGCAGCCGGCGTAACCGGTTTTCGGAACACTCATCGACCAATCCAGGCCGGCTTTCGAAGCAGCCGGCACTCGAATCAGGAGCTAACTAGATCATGGCACTGTCCAAAGCAGAAATTCTCGACGCAATTTCCGGCATGACCGTTCTCGAACTGTCCGAACTCATCAAGGAGATGGAGGACAAGTTCGGCGTTTCCGCGGCAGCGGCGGCGGTGGCAGTCGCGGCCCCGGCCGCGGGTGGCGGAGCGGCCCCGGCTGCCGAAGAGAAGACCGAATTCACGGTCGTTCTCGCCAAGACCGGCGACAACAAGGTGAACGTCATCAAGGTCGTTCGCGAAATCACCGGCCTGGGCCTGAAGGAAGCGAAGGACCTGGTCGACGGCGCGCCGAAGCCCGTGAAGGAAGGCGTGCCGAAGGCCGAAGCCGAAGCTGTGGCCAAGAAGCTGACGGATGCGGGCGCAACCGCGGAAATCAAGTAATTACGAATCGGGGAATGTATCAGGACGGGCCGGCGGGAAACCGCCGGCCTGTCGCCACTTGTTGAATACAGCCGTCATCACACAGCCCGCGTCGCGACGCCATCGACCCATTCCGGCCCCAGGGGCACGGAGGGTTGTGTCATGCCTGTCGTATCTGTTGTACCCACACGGCCCTGCCGTGTCCCTCAACTCTCCAGTGGGGTGACCATGAGCTATACCTTCACCGAGAAGAAACGAATCCGGAAGAGCTTCGCCAAGCGCGAAGTGGTGCAGGAAGTACCATACCTGCTCGCCACCCAGATCGAATCTTACGCCCAGTTCCTGCAATCCGACCTCTCCGTGGAGGCGCGGAACAACCAGGGTCTCCAGGCGGCGTTCACATCGATCTTCCCGATCGTCTCGCATTCGGGCAATGCACGCCTCGACTATGTCAGCTACATGCTCGGGACGCCGCCCTTCGACGTGAAGGAATGCCAGCAGCGCGGCTTGACGTTCGCAGCACCCCTGCGGGCGAAGGTCCGTTTGACCATCATGGACAAGGAGGCGCCGAAGCCCACCGTCAAGGAGGTGAAGGAGCAGGAGGTCTACATGGGCGAGATACCGCTCATGACGGACACCGGGTCCTTCATCATCAACGGCACCGAGCGCGTGATCGTCTCCCAGTTGCACCGGTCGCCCGGCGTGTTCTTCGAGCATGATCGGGGCAAGACTCACAGTTCCGGCAAGCTGCTGTTTTCGGCCCGGATCATTCCCTATCGTGGCTCCTGGCTCGATTTCGAATTCGACCCCAAGGACTACCTCTATTTCCGAGTGGACCGCCGGCGCAAGATGCCGGTCACGATCCTTCTCAAGTCGATCGGGATGTCGCCCGAGCAGATACTGAAGGAGTTCTTTGCATTCGACACGTTCCATCTCTCCAATGAGGGCGTTGAATTCGAAGTCGTGCCGGAACGTCTCCGGGGCGAGATCGCCCGGTTCGACATCGTCACGAAGCAAGGCAAGGCGATCGTCCAGCGTGACAAGCGCATCACGGCGCGGCACGTGCGGGAAATCGAGCAGGCAGGCGTTACCCGGGTTCCCATCGGCGAGGATTTCGTGGTGGGCCGCGTGCTCGCCAAGAATGTGATCAATCCGGAAACGGGAGAAATTCTCGCTCAGGCCAACGATGAGTTGACGCCTGACCTCATCGTCAAACTCGCGGGCAACGGCGTTCAGTCGATCCAGACGATCTATACGAATCATCTGGATCAGGGACCCTTCATCTCGCAGACGCTGCGCATCGACGAGACGGTCGATCAGATGACCGCGCAAGTGGCCATCTACCGCATGATGCGCCCGGGCGAACCGCCCACGGAAGATGCCGTCAAGACGCTGTTCCAGGGGCTTTTCTACAATGACGAGCGCTACGACCTGTCCGCTGTCGGCAGGATGAAGTTCAACCGGCGCGTCGGCAGGGAGGAGTTGCTCGGCTCGGGAACGTTGTCGAACGAAGACATCATTGCCGTCATCAAGATTCTCGTGGAACTGCGCAACGGTCGCGGCGAGATCGACGACATCGACCATCTTGGCAACCGCCGGGTCCGTTCGGTAGGTGAACTCGCGGAAAACCAGTTCCGGGCAGGTCTGGTTCGCGTCGAACGCGCAGTGAAGGAGCGCCTGTCACAGGCGGAATCCGAGAATCTGATGCCGCATGACCTGATCAACGCAAAGCCGGTCAGCGCAGCGGTGCGGGAATTCTTCGGTTCCAGCCAGCTGTCCCAGTTCATGGACCAGACGAATCCTCTGTCCGAAGTCACCCACAAGCGGCGTGTCTCGGCGCTCGGGCCGGGCGGTCTTACCCGCGAGCGGGCGGGTTTCGAGGTCCGGGACGTGCATCCCACTCACTACGGCCGGGTGTGTCCGATCGAAACGCCGGAAGGCCCGAACATCGGCCTGATCAACTCGCTGGCGCTGTACGCCAGAACCAACGAATACGGGTTCCTGGAGACGCCGTACCGGGTCGTCCGCGACCGCAAGGTCACGCCGGAAATCCACTTCCTGTCTGCCATCGAAGAAGGGCAGTACGTGATCGCCCAGGCGAATGCGACGGTGGATGGCGATGGCGTTCTGATGGATGAACTCGTTTCCTGCCGCAATCACAACGAGTTCGCGCTGGCCGCACCCGACAAGGTGCAGTACATGGACGTGGCGCCTTCGCAGATCGTGTCCGTGGCCGCTTCGTTGATTCCGTTCCTGGAGCACGACGACGCGAACCGAGCCTTGATGGGTTCGAACATGCAGCGTCAGGCGGTCCCGTGTCTGCGTGCCGAGAAGCCTCTCGTGGGCACGGGCATCGAAAGAACCGTGGCTGTCGACTCCGGCACGGCAGTCCAGGCTCGGCGCGGTGGCGTGGTGGATTACGTGGATGCCAGCCGTATCGTCGTTCGGGTCCATGATGACGAGGCGTTGGCAGGCGAGGTGGGCGTCGACATCTACAATTTGACCAAGTACACGCGTTCCAACCAGAACACCAACATCAATCAGCGGCCGGTCGTTCGCGCGGGTGACATCATCGCCCGGGGAGACGTGATCGCCGACGGTGCCTCGACCGACATGGGTGAACTGGCGCTCGGGCAGAATCTGCTCGTGGCGTTCATGCCCTGGAACGGCTACAACTTCGAGGATTCGATCCTCATTTCCGAACGTGTGGTGGCGGATGACCGCTTCACCTCGATCCACATCGAGGAACTGACGGTCGTCGCGCGTGACACCAAGCTGGGGCCCGAGGAGATCACGCGCGACATCTCCAACCTGTCCGAGGCTCAGCTTGCGCGCCTGGACGAGTCGGGCATCGTCTACATCGGTGCGGAGGTGGAAGCAGGTGATGTCCTCGTGGGCAAGGTGACCCCCAAGGGAGAAACCCAGCTCACTCCGGAAGAGAAGCTGTTGCGGGCCATCTTCGGCGAGAAGGCGTCCGACGTGAAGGATACGAGCCTGCGCGTGCCCTCCGGCATGTCAGGCACGGTCATCGACGTTCAGGTCTTCACCCGCGAAGGCATCGAGCGCGACAAGCGCGCTCAGCAGATCATCGATGACGAACTGCGCCGCTACAAGACGGATCTGCACGATCAGCTGCGCATCGTCGAGGGAGACTCGTTCGCACGGATCGGGCGGCTGCTCCTGGGCAAGGTGGCCAACGGCGGGCCCAAGAAGCTCGCCAAGGGCACCAAGATCACGCAGGCTTACCTGGACGACAACGAGCGCCACTCGTGGTTCGACATCCGGCTCGCCGATGACGAGGCGCAGGCCCAGCTGGAACAGCTGAAGGACGGTCTTTCGCAGAAGCGCACCGAGTTCGACGCAGCGTTTGAAGAGAAGAAGCGGAAGTTGACGAGCGGTGACGAGCTTCCGCCTGGCGTGCAGAAGATGGTGAAGGTGTATCTGGCGGTGAAGCGCAGGTTGCAGCCCGGCGACAAGATGGCCGGCCGCCACGGGAATAAGGGTGTGATCTCCAAGATCGTGCCGATCGAGGATATGCCTCATACGGCCGAAGGGACGCCGATGGACATCGTGCTCAACCCCCTCGGTGTGCCGTCGCGGATGAACGTGGGTCAGATTCTCGAGACCCATCTGGGCTGGGCGGCGAAAGGCCTGGGACACCGGATCAACGCCATGCTGGTGGCTCAGGCGAAGATCGCCGACCTGCGCAAGGCGCTGGAACTCATCTACAACTCGAGCGGACGTCAGGAAGATATCGGGGCGCTGACGGACGTCGAAGTGGTCGAGCTGTGCCGGAACCTGTCGAAGGGCGTGCCCTTCGCCACCCCGGTGTTCGACGGGGCGACGGAAAGCGAGATCAAGACGATGCTGGAACTCGCGGGCCTGCCCAAGAGCGGACAGATCGCGCTTTTCGACGGCCGGACGGGGGAGTCCTTCGAACGTCCTGTCACGGTGGGCTACATGCATGTGCTGAAGCTGCACCATCTGGTCGACGACAAGATGCATGCCCGATCGACCGGACCGTACTCGCTGGTCACGCAACAGCCTCTGGGCGGCAAGGCGCAGTTCGGTGGCCAGCGCTTCGGCGAGATGGAGGTGTGGGCCCTCGAAGCCTACGGTGCTTCCTACGTCCTGCAGGAGATGCTCACCGTCAAGTCCGATGATGTGACCGGCCGGACCAAGGTCTACGAGAACATCGTGAAGGGCGAGCACAAGATCGATGCGGGCATGCCCGAATCGTTCAACGTGCTAGTGAAGGAAATCCGTTCTCTGGCGATCGACATCGATCTCGATCGCTACTAAGGAGTCGCACATGAAAGCGCTACTCGATTTGTTCAAGCAGGTCACGCAGGAAGAAGAGTTCGACTCGATCAAGATCGGGCTGGCCTCGCCCGAGAAGATCCGGTCCTGGTCGTACGGCGAGGTCAAGAAGCCGGAGACGATCAACTACCGGACTTTCAAGCCTGAGCGTGACGGACTGTTCTGCGCCAAGATCTTCGGTCCGGTGAAGGACTACGAGTGCCTGTGCGGCAAGTACAAGCGGCTCAAGCACCGCGGTGTGATCTGCGAGAAGTGCGGCGTCGAAGTCACGCTGTCGAAAGTGCGCCGTGAGCGGATGGGACACATCGAGCTGGCGAGCCCGGTGGCTCACATCTGGTTCCTGAAGTCGCTGCCCTCCCGGCTTGGCATGGTGCTGGACATGACGCTTCGCGACATCGAGCGGGTCCTGTACTTCGAAGCCTACGTGGTGACCCACCCCGGAATGACGCCATTGCAGGCCGGGCAGCTCCTGACCGAGGACGACTACCTGGCGAAGGTCGAGGAGTATGGCGACGAGTTCTCAGCTGCCATGGGCGCCGAGGGCGTGCGCGCCCTGTTGCGAAATCTCGATCTGAATCGCGAGATCGACCGCCTGCGCAAGGACCTCGCCGCGACGGATTCCGAAACCAAGATCAAGAAGATCGCCAAGCGTCTCAAGGTTCTCGAGGCGTTCCAGAAATCCGGCATTAAGCCCGAATGGATGGTGATGGAAGTTCTTCCGGTTCTTCCGCCGGAGCTTCGTCCTCTCGTGCCGCTGGACGGTGGCCGCTTCGCCACGTCGGATCTCAACGATCTCTACCGGCGGGTGATCAACCGCAACAACCGCCTCAAGCGTCTGCTGGAACTGAAGGCGCCAGAGATCATCGTGCGCAACGAGAAGCGGATGCTGCAGGAAGCCGTGGACTCGCTCCTCGACAACGGGCGCCGCGGCAAGGCGATGACCGGTGCGAACAAGCGGCCGCTCAAGTCCCTGGCCGACATGATCAAGGGCAAGGGGGGCCGATTCCGTCAGAACCTGCTGGGCAAGCGCGTCGACTATTCGGGCCGATCAGTGATCGTGGTCGGTCCTCAGCTCAAGCTGCACCAATGCGGCCTGCCCAAGAAAATGGCGCTGGAACTGTTCAAGCCGTTCATCTTCCACAAGCTCGAGATTCTCGGTCTCGCGACGACGATCAAGGCGGCCAAGCGGTTGGTCGAAGCCGAGGTGCCGGAGGTATGGGACATCCTAGAAGAGGTGATCCGTGAACATCCGGTGCTGCTCAATCGTGCGCCGACGCTGCACCGTCTCGGCATCCAGGCCTTCGAGCCGGTGCTGATCGAAGGGAAGGCAATCCAGCTGCACCCGCTCGTCTGTGCGGCGTTCAACGCCGACTTCGACGGCGACCAGATGGCCGTTCACGTGCCGCTGTCCCTCGAGGCCCAGATGGAAGCACGCACGCTCATGCTTTCGTCGAACAACGTGCTATCCCCCGCCAACGGCGATCCGATCATCGTTCCTTCGCAGGACATCGTGCTGGGTCTGTACTACGTGACCCGCGAGAGGGTGCGGGCGCGCGGCGAGGGTATGTCCTTCATCGATGTCTCCGAAGTGGCGCGCGCCTACGAGACGCGTCAGGTGGACGTGAATGCGCGCATCCGCGTGCGCATCCGCGAGCAGGAGTTCGCGGAGGACGGCTCCTTGCGTGACAAGCTGACCCGTTACGAGACGACGGTCGGCCGCGCCCTGCTGTCCGAGATACTTCCCCCGGGGCTGCCCTTCAGCACCATCAACAAGGCGCTCAAGAAGAAGGAAATCTCGCGTCTCATCAATGCCGCCTTCCGCCGCTGCGGTCTTCGCGAGACGGTGATTTTCGCGGACAAGCTGATGTACACGGGCTTCTCCATGGCGACGCGTGCAGGCGTGTCCATCTGCGTGGACGACATGCGGGTGCCGCCGCAGAAGGACGAAATCATCGCCTCGGCCGAAAAGGAAGTGCAGGAGATCGAGGCTCAGTACACCTCAGGTCTCGTGACCCAGGGCGAGCGCTACAACAAGGTGGTGGATATCTGGGGCCGCGCTGGCGACATGGTGGCGAAGGCCATGATGGAGCAGCTCGGATCGGAGCCGGTCACCGGTGCCGCAGACAGCGGGGATGTCGTCCAGCTGAAGGACGACAAGGGCAATCCGATGTTCCAGGAATCCTTCAACTCCATCTACATGATGGCGGATTCCGGAGCGCGGGGATCCGCTGCCCAGATCCGCCAGCTGGCGGGTATGCGGGGTCTGATGGCTAAGCCTGACGGCTCCATCATCGAGACGCCGATCACGACCAACTTCCGTGAAGGCCTCAACGTTCTGCAGTACTTCATCTCCACTCACGGAGCGCGGAAGGGACTGGCCGACACGGCGCTGAAGACAGCGAACTCGGGATATCTGACGCGCCGCCTCGTGGATGTCACGCAGGATCTCGTGGTGACGGAAGACGATTGCGGCACGACCAACGGCGTGGCGATGAAGGCGCTCGTGGAAGGCGGTGAAGTGGTCGAGGCCCTGCGTGAGCGGATCCTCGGCCGGGTCGCTGCCCTGGATCTCGCCAGCCCGGAATCCGGCGACGTGGTCATCCCCGCCGGAACCCTGCTTGACGAAGAGGCGGTCGATACCATCGAAAGCCTGGGTATCGACGAGGTCAAGGTCCGCACGCCGCTCACCTGTGACACCCGCTACGGATTGTGTGCCAAGTGCTACGGACGCGATCTCGGTCGGGGGATGCTGGTGAATGTCGGCGAAGCCGTGGGTGTGATCGCCGCGCAGTCGATCGGTGAGCCAGGCACCCAGCTCACCATGCGGACTTTCCACATCGGTGGAGCGGCATCGCGGACGGCCGTGGCCAGCCAGATCGAGAGCAAATCGAATGGAACTGTCCGCTTCTCGCCCCTCATGCGTTACGTGACGAACGCGCGCAACGAACAGGTGGCCATCTCGCGCTCGGGCGAAGTGCTCATCCTCGACGACAACGGTCGCGAGCGCGAGCGTCACAAGGTGCCCTACGGCGCGACGGTTCTGGCTCCAGACGGTGCCAAGGTGAAAGCCGGTACGGTGCTGGCGACATGGGATCCGCATACCCGCCCGATCATTACCGAGTACGGCGGACGCGTGCGGTTCGAGAACGTCGAGGAAGGTGTCACCGTGGCGAAGCAGATCGACGAAGTCACCGGTCTGTCGACGCTGGTCGTGATCGACCCCAAGCGCCGTGGAAGTGCTCAGGCGAAGGGCGTCCGGCCGCAAGTGAAGCTCCTCGACCAGAACGGGATCGATCTCAGGCTCCCGACCACCGACCAGCCCGTCGTCTACACGTTCCAGATCCATTCCATCATCACCGTGAAGGATGGGCAGGAGGTGGGGGTGGGTGAGGTGCTCGCCCGGATCCCCCAGGAATCGGCAAAGACCAAGGACATCACGGGAGGTCTGCCTCGCGTTGCGGAGCTGTTCGAGGCGCGGTCTCCCAAGGACGCGGCAGTTCTTGCCGAGGTCACCGGAACGGTGTCCTTCGGCAAGGATACGAAGGGCAAGCAGCGTCTGATCATC
Organism: Betaproteobacteria bacterium; assembly: GCA_016713305.1. Classification (NCBI taxonomy): domain Bacteria; kingdom Pseudomonadati; phylum Pseudomonadota; class Betaproteobacteria; species Betaproteobacteria bacterium. Next base: position 620,516 of record JADJPK010000031.1, on the reverse strand, counting down.
ACCGACCTGGACGGCATCGGCCACGAATTCCTGATTCCGAAGGACAAGCATGTTCTGGTGCACGACGGGCAGGTGGTGAACCGCGGCGAGGAGATCGTCGAAGGCGATCCGGAACCGCACGACATCCTCCGGTTGCGGGGAATGGAGGCACTGGCCCGGTACATCACGGACGAGGTGCAGGAGGTCTACCGCCTGCAGGGTGTGCGCATCAACGACAAGCACATCGAAGTCATCGTCCGCCAGATGCTCCGGAGAGTTCAGATTGTCGATGCGGGCGATTCCCGTTTCATCCCGGGAGAGCAGGTCGAGCGTGCGGACGTCCTGGAAGAAAACGATCGCGTCCAGGCCGAGGGCAAGGTTCCGGCTACCTACGAGTACTTGCTGCTGGGGATCACCAAGGCTTCCCTGTCCACGGACGCCTTCATTTCGGCCGCATCCTTCCAGGAGACGACCCGGGTGTTGACCGAAGCAGCCATCATGGGCAAGAAGGACGACCTCCGTGGCCTGAAGGAGAACGTGATCGTGGGCCGCTTGATTCCTGCCGGCACCGGGCTGGCCTACCACAATTCGCGGAAGAAGGGACAGGAACTGACGGAACAGGAAGTATTCGTCGGGGAGGGTTCCACCGAGGAAGCCGGGTTGTCCGCGGACAATCAGCAGGTTGCTTGACGGAGCCAGCGCGGCCCCTTAAACTCCGCAGTCTTTTTACCCGGGCTCGTCCCTTCACGGGCCCGCCACTCTGAAAGCTACCGGGACGGCTCACTCAGCCGTCCCGGCTTTTTGGACCTCGAGAAATGCCGACAATCAGTCAGTTAGTGCGCAAGCCGCGTACTCGTCAGCCGTCCAAGAGCAAGGTTCCCGCGCTTGCCGGCTCGCCACAGCGGCGGGGTGTGTGCACTCGCGTGTACACCACGACCCCCAAGAAACCGAACTCCGCGCTCCGAAAGGTCGCGAAGGTGCGTCTGACCAACGGCTTCGAGGTGATCAGCTACATCGGGGGCGAGGGACACAACCTTCAGGAGCACTCGGTCGTGCTGATCCGGGGTGGCCGGGTCAAGGACCTCCCGGGTGTGCGTTACCACATCGTGCGCGGCAGTCTTGACACCTCCGGGGTGAAGGACCGCAAGCAGAGTCGGTCGAAGTACGGCGCCAAGCGCCCGAAGTAAGTCGACCCCATCATCGAAGCCAACGGGAATTAGGAGCAACTCATGCCGCGCCGTCGTGAAGTTCAGCGCCGCGAGATCCTGCCGGATCCGAAGTTCGGAAGCCAGGATGTCTCGAAGTTCGTCAACGTGTTGATGACAAGCGGGAAGAAGTCCATCGCCGAAAGCATCATGTACCGCGCTCTCGAGCATATCGGCAAGAAGACGGGCAAGGACCCGCTCGAAGTCTTCACTCAGGCGCTGCAGAACGTCAGGCCGGTCGTTGAGGTCAAGAGCCGTCGCGTGGGCGGGGCCAACTATCAGGTTCCGGTGGAAGTCCGTGCGGTCCGCCGCACCGCGCTCGCGATGCGCTGGCTGCGCGAGGCGGCTCGCAAGCGGAGCGAGAAGTCCATGGGCGCGCGGCTGGGCGGGGAATTGGCGGAAGCGGCTGAGGGGCGGGGCGGCGCGATGAAGAAGCGCGATGAAGTCCACCGGATGGCCGAGGCCAACAAGGCGTTCTCTCACTATCGTTTCTAAGGTGCGCGCGGCAACACGGCCGCGCGCGGTTCCGCGCCCACAGGGCGCCGGACGTCTATGAAGGTCTGACTTATGGCACGCTCCACACCCATCGACAGGTATCGCAACATCGGCATCATGGCGCACATCGATGCCGGCAAGACGACGACCACCGAACGAATCCTTTTCTACACCGGTGTCTCGCACAAGATCGGCGAGGTGCATGATGGTGCCGCCGTGATGGACTGGATGGAGCAGGAGCGCGAGCGTGGAATCACCATCACGTCGGCGGCCACGACCTGCTTCTGGAAGGGGATGGAGAACAACTATCCCGAGCACCGCATCAACATCATCGATACGCCTGGTCACGTGGACTTCACCATTGAAGTCGAGCGTAGTCTGCGCGTGCTCGATGGCGCGTGCACCGTGCTGTGTGCCGTTGGCGGGGTGCAGCCCCAGACCGAAACCGTCTGGCGGCAGGGCAACAAATACAAGGTCCCGCGTCTTCTGTTCGTCAACAAGATGGACCGCCAGGGCGCGAACTTCATGCGCGTGCACGATCAGGTCAAGCAGCGCCTGAAGGCGCTGCCTGTGCCGATCCAGCTGCCCATCGGTGCGGAAGAGAAGTTCGAGGGCGTGATCGACCTCGTGAAGATGAAGGCGATCTACTGGGATGAGTCGTCGCAAGGCATGCGTTTCGAGGAGCGCGAGATTCCGGCAGAGCTCAAGGATGACGCCGCGAGCTGGCACGAGAAGATGGTGGAGGCCGCGGCCGAAGCCAACGAGGAGCTGATGAACAAGTACCTGGAGGAAGGCGATCTCTCCCTGGCGGAAGTGAAGACGGGTCTGCGTCTGCGCACCATCGCCAACGAGATCTTCCCCATGTTGTGTGGCTCTGCGTTCAAGAACAAGGGTGTCCAGGCCATGCTGGACGCCGTCATCGACTACCTGCCTGCGCCGGTGGACATTGCCGCCGTGTCGGGAACGCTCGAGAACGGCGAGCCGTCCAGCCGGAAGGCGAGCGACGAAGAGCCGTTCGCGGGTCTCGCGTTCAAGATCATGACCGATCCGTTCGTCGGTCAGCTCATCTTCTTCCGTGTGTACTCGGGCGTGGTCAATTCCGGCGACACCATCTATAACCCGATCAAGCGCCGCAAGGAGCGGATTGGCCGGATTCTCCAGATGCACGCCAATCAGCGGGAAGAAATCAAGGAAGTCCGTGCGGGCGATATTGCTGCCGCGGTGGGTCTGAAGGAAGCCACGACGGGCGACACCATCTGTGATCCGGACAAGATCATCGTCCTTGAGAAGATGGAGTTTCCAGAGCCCGTCATTCACGTGGCCGTCGAGCCCAAGACGAAGAGCGACCAGGAGAAGATGGGGATTGCGCTGAACCGGCTCGCCCAGGAAGACCCGTCGTTCCGGGTGCGTACCGATGAGGAGTCCGGTCAGACCATCATCTCCGGCATGGGCGAACTGCACCTCGAGATCATCGTCGATCGCATGAAGCGCGAGTTCAGCGTGGAGGCGAACGTGGGTGCCCCCCAGGTGGCCTACCGCGAGGCGATCCGCAAGCAGGTCGAGGTCGAAGGCAAGTTCATCAAGCAGTCCGGTGGCAAGGGGCAGTACGGTCACGTCTGGCTGAAGATGGAGCCGTCCGAGCCTGGCAAGGGCTTCGAGTTCGTCGACGCGATCAAGGGCGGTGTCGTGCCCCGTGAATACATTCCCGCCGTGCAAAGGGGGCTGGAGGATACTCTCCCCAACGGAGTGCTGGCCGGGTTCCCTGTGGTCGATGTGAAGGTGACCCTGTTCGACGGCTCCTACCATGAGGTGGACTCGAGCGAAAACGCCTTCAAGATGGCGGCCTCCATCGGCTTCAAGGATGGTATGAGAAAGGCCAATCCGGTGCTTCTGGAGCCTATGATGGCTGTCGAGGTCGAGACGCCCGAAGAGTTCATGGGGAACGTGATGGGGGATCTCAACTCCCGTCGCGGCATCATTCAGGGAATGGAAGATCTCGTGTCGGGCATCAAGGCGATCAAGGCCGAAGTGCCGCTCGCGGAGATGTTCGGTTATTCCACGTCGTTGCGTTCCGCCACGCAAGGTCGCGCCACCTACACGATGGAGTTCAAGCATTACTCCGAGGCGCCAAAGAATGTCGCGGAAGCGGTGATCAACAAGAAATAACTTTCTGACTCAGAGGACGCATCATGGCTAAGGGCAAGTTTGAGCGGACGAAGCCGCACGTGAACGTGGGGACGATAGGTCACGTGGACCATGGGAAGACGACGTTGACGGCGGCGATCACGACGGTGCTGTCGACGAAGTTTGGTGGAGAGGCGAAGAAGTACGACGAGATCGATGCGGCGCCGGAGGAGAAGGCGCGTGGGATCACGATCAACACGGCGCACGTGGAGTATGAGACGGAGAACCGGCACTATGCGCACGTGGACTGTCCTGGTCATGCGGACTACGTGAAGAACATGATCACGGGTGCGGCGCAGATGGACGGGGCGATATTGGTGGTGAGTGCGGCGGACGGGCCGATGCCGCAGACGCGGGAGCACATACTGCTGGCGAGGCAGGTGGGGGTGCCGTACATCATCGTGTTCATGAACAAGGCGGACATGGTGGATGACAAGGAGTTGCTCGAGCTGGTGGAGTTGGAGGTTCGGGAGCTGTTGTCGAAGTATGAGTTTCCTGGGGACGACACGCCGATCGTGATTGGATCGGCGCTGAAGGCGTTGGAAGGGGACAAGGGGGATTTGGGCGAAGGGGCGATCATGAAGCTGGCGGCGGCGCTGGACAGCTACATTCCTGAGCCGAAGCGGGCGTTGGACGGGACGTTTTTGATGCCTGTGGAAGACGTGTTTTCGATCTCTGGACGTGGGACGGTGGTGACGGGGAGGATCGAGCGCGGGATCGTGAAGGTGGGAGACGAGATTGAGATCGTGGGCTTGAAGCCGACGACGAAGACGGTGTGCACGGGTGTGGAGATGTTCCGGAAGCTGCTGGATCAGGGGCAGGCTGGGGACAACGTAGGGGTGCTGCTGCGCGGGACGAAGCGAGAGGAAGTGGAGCGTGGTCAGGTGTTGGCGAAGCCTGGGAGCATCACGCCGCACACGAAGTTCACGGCGGAGATTTACGTGCTGAGCAAGGAAGAAGGGGGGAGGCACACGCCGTTCTTCAATGGGTATCGGCCGCAGTTTTATTTTCGGACGACGGACGTGACGGGGTCGATTGAGTTGCCGTCTGGGACGGAGATGGTGATGCCTGGAGACAACGTGTCGATCACGGTGAGCCTGATTCAGCCGATTGCGATGGAAGAAGGGCTGAGGTTTGCGATACGGGAAGGCGGTCGCACGGTAGGTGCGGGCGTCGTGGCCAAGATCATCGAGTAATGCGGCCGGCCGGGGCGGGCTCGCGAGAGTCCGCCGGACGGCTGAAAGCACAGTCGGAAACGGAACATGCAAAGCCAAAAAATCAGGATTCGCCTCAAAGCGTTCGACTATCGGCTCATCGACCAGTCGTCAATGGAGATCGTCGAAACGGCTAAGCGCACCGGGGCGGTCGTTCGCGGCCCGGTTCCGCTGCCCACCCGCATCGAAAGGTTTGACGTGCTGCGATCCCCGCACGTCAACAAGACGTCGCGTGACCAGTTCGAGATTCGCACGCACCTGCGGTTGATGGACATCATGGACCCCACGGACAAGACCGTGGACGCGCTGATGAAGCTGGACCTTCCCGCGGGAGTGGACGTAGAGATCAAGTTGTAAGCACTGAACTCCGTTGACCGGCTTCGCCGGTGAACGGTCGGATGTGGTTGTGGGATTTCAACGCTGGCCAATTGCAGCCGGCCCCTTACCAAGAGGGCAATAAACATGAGTCTGGGATTACTCGGACGGAAGGTGGGCATGACGCGCATCTTCACCGATGACGGAGATTCCGTTCCGGTGACGGTGCTGGATGTGTCCAACAACCGTGTCACACAAGTCAAGACGCCTGCCATCGACGGGTATTCGGCCGTCCAGGTCGCCTACGGCGTGCGACGTCCTTCACGTGTCAACAAGGCCTCTGCAGGTCACTTTGCCAAGGCTGGCGTTCAAGCCGGCTCGATGCTTCGAGAATTCCTCGTCTCCGAGGAAGATGCCGCGGCGCTCAAGGCCGGTTCTCAGATCGGCGCGGCGCTGTTCAAGGTCGGGGCCAAGGTCGATGTCCAGGGTACCACTTCGGGCAAGGGCTTCAGCGGCGTTATCAAGCGTCACAACTTCTCTTCGAACAGGGCGAGCCACGGCAACTCTGTTTCGCACAACAAGCCCGGCTCCATTTCCATGGCGCAGGACCCCGGTCGTGTGTTCCCCGGCAAGCGCATGGCCGGTCACTATGGCTCGGTAACGCGAACGGCACAGAACCTGGAAGTGGTTCGCGTGGATGAAGAGCGTCAGCTGCTTCTCGTGAAAGGATCGATTCCCTCCGCCAAGGGCGGGGACGTGATCGTCCGACCGGCAGTGAAGGGGGGCGCCTGATGGAACTCAAGATGATCGACGCGCAAGGGCAGTCTTCCGGGAGCGTGAATGCCTCCGACAGCCTTTTCGGCCGCGACTACAACGAACCGCTGATTCATCAGATCGTGACGGGATTTCTTGCCAACGCAAGACAGGGCACCCGGGCTCAGAAAGCACGGTCCGACGTGAACAAGAGCACGAAGAAGCCGTGGAAGCAGAAGGGCACGGGTCGTGCGCGTGCAGGCATGGCATCCAGCCCGCTGTGGCGGGGCGGCGGCAGGATCTTCCCGAATCTTCCCGAGGAAGACTTCAGTCACAAGATCAACAAGAAGATGTATCGCGCCGGAATGTGCTCGCTCTTCTCGCAGCTTGCCCGCGAAGGTAGGCTGAGCGTCGTCGACGGGATTTCCGTCGATGCGCCGAAGACGAAGCTTCTTGCCGAGAAGGTCAAGGGGATGGGATTCGAGCGGGTTCTCATCATCACTGACGAGATCGACGACAACCTTTATCTGTCGGCCCGCAATCTTCAGAACGTGCTGGTGCTGGAACCCCGGCAGGCTGACCCCGTGAGCCTGCTTCGCTTCGAGCACACCGTGCTCACGAAGGCGGCGGTGGCCAAGCTTGAGGAGATGCTGTCATGAGTTTCAGTCAGGAACGTCTGCTGCAGGTGTTGCTCGCACCTCAGATCTCCGAAAAGAGCACCTATGTGGCCGACAAGTTCGACCAGATCATTTTCAAGGTGGCCCGTGATGCCACCAAGCCCGAAGTAAAGGCTGCGGTGGAGTTGCTCTTCAAGGTCGAGGTCGAGGGCGTGCAGATCTCGAACGTAAAGGGCAAGACCAAGCGCTTCGGTCGTTTCATCGGTCGGCGCGATCACTGGAAGAAGGCTTATGTGTCACTGAAGCCGGGCCAGGAAATCGATTTCACCGGCGGGGAGGTCAAGTAAATGGCACTCGTCAAAGTCAAGCCGACCTCGGCCGGGCGTCGAGCGGTCGTCAAGGTGGTGAACAAGGATCTGTGGAAAGGCAAGCCGGTCGCCAAGCTGACCGAGAAGCAGAAATCCACGGCTGGTCGCAACAGCAAAGGTCACATCACCACCCGCCACAAGGGCGGAGGGCACAAGCACCACTATCGCGTCGTGGACTTCAAACGCGACAAGGACGGTATCCCCGCCGTGGTGGAGCGGCTCGAATACGACCCGAACCGTAGCGCTCATCTTGCGTTGTTGTGCTACGCGGACGGCGAACGACGTTACGTCATCGCACCGAAGGGTATCGCGAAGGGTGCGCAATTGATGAGCGGGAGCGATGCCCCCATCAAGGCAGGAAACACCATGCCACTCCGGAACATTCCGGTTGGCTCCACCATACATTGTGTGGAAATGCTGCCTGGCAAGGGTGCGCAGATTGCGCGGGCCGCCGGGACTTCTGTACAACTGTTGGCACGGGAAGGATCGTATGCGCAGCTGCGTCTGAGATCCGGAGAGATTCGCCGGGTGCATGTCGACTGCCGAGCCACGCTTGGAGAAGTGGGTAACGAGGAAAACAATCTTCGTTCCATCGGCAAGGCGGGAGCACAGCGCTGGCGTGGCATTCGTCCGACGGTGCGCGGTGTGGCCATGAACCCCATCGATCACCCGCATGGCGGTGGCGAGGGCAAGACGGCCGCCGGTCGCGATCCCGTGAGTCCCTGGGGTACGCCGGCCAAGGGCTTCAAGACCCGTCGCAACAAGCGTACTCGCACGATGATCGTGCGTTCCCGTCACAAGAAATGAGAGGTTAGGACATGGCGCGTTCCATCAAGAAGGGTCCGTTCGTCGACCTCCATCTCCTGGACAAGGTGGAGAGTGCGCGGGCCGGCAACGACAAGCGACCGATCAAGACATGGTCCCGGCGTTCGACGGTGCTGCCTGATTTCGTCGGCCTGACGATTGCGGTTCACAACGGTCGCCAACACGTCCCCGTGTTCGTGACCGAAAACATGGTGGGGCACAAGTTGGGCGAATTCGCACCCACTCGAACCTTCAAAGGGCATGCGGCCGACAAGAAAGCCGCGCCCGGCAAGAAGTGAGGCGATGAGCATGAACGTCAAATCGACATTGCGCGGCGTACGGTTATCCGCGCAGAAGGGGCGGCTGGTCGCAGACCAGATTCGTGGTCTTCCGGTGGACCGCGCGCTCAACATCCTCAGCTTCAGCCCCAAGAAGGGCGCCGCGATTTTGCGGAAGGTGCTCGAGTCCGCGATCGCGAACGCCGAACACAACGAGGGTGCGGATATCGACGAGTTGAAAGTCACCAGCATCCATGTGGAGCAGGGGCCGACGCTCAAGCGGTTCACGGCACGGGCCAAGGGGCGCGGCAATCGCATCTCCAAGCCCACCTGCCACATTTATCTGACCGTCGGGGACGAACCCGGCCGTGCCAGGGCATAGGGGATAGTTCATGGGACAGAAGATTCATCCGACTGGCTTCCGGCTGGGCGTCCAGCGCAACTGGGCGTCAAAGTGGTACGCCAACAGCAAGAATTTCCCGGAGATGCTGAAGGAGGACATCAAGGTCCGCAGTTTCCTTCGCAAGAAGCTCTCGCATGCGGCAGTCAGCAAGGTCATCATCGAGCGCCCCGCCAAGAATGCGCGAATCACCGTGTTCTCGGCGCGCCCCGGAGTGGTCATCGGCAAGAAGGGCGAGGACATCGAAAGCCTGCGGGGTCAGCTGCAACGGCTCATGGGTGTCCCGGTCCACGTGAACATCGAGGAAGTGCGCAAGCCTGAACTGGATGCGCAATTGATCGCGGACTCCATCGCGGCGCAGCTGGAGAAGCGGATCATGTTCCGTAGGGCAATGAAACGTGCCATGCAGAACGCAATGCGTCTGGGTGCGCAAGGCATCAAGATCATGAGCGCCGGACGGCTCAACGGCATCGAGATCGCCCGTACCGAGTGGTACCGCGAGGGACGCGTGCCACTGCACACCTTGCGGGCGGATATTGATTACGGCTTCTCGGAAGCGAAGACCACCTACGGCGTCATTGGCATAAAGGTTTGGGTGTTCAAGGGCGAGGTTCTGGGGCGCGGTGAGCAGCCCGCGGCGCCAGCGCCGGTCGAGCCCGAGCGCAAGTCGAGGAAATCGGGAGCGAAGAATGCTGCAGCCAGCTAGAACCAAATACCGCAAACAGCAGAAGGGCCGGAATACCGGCATTGCCACGCGCGGCAACAAGGTGAGCTTCGGTGAATATGGACTGAAGGCCATTGGGCGTGGTCGCCTGACGGCGCGCCAGATCGAGGCTGCGCGTCGAGCGATGACCCGGCACATCAAGCGTGGTGGTCGGATCTGGATCCGGATCTTCCCGGACAAGCCAATCTCCTCCAAGCCTGCGGAAGTCCGGATGGGTAACGGGAAGGGAAACCCCGAATATTTCGTTGCCGAAATCCAGCCGGGCAAGGTGCTGTACGAAATGGACGGTGTCGACGAAGTGCTTGCACGGGAGGCATTCCGCCTCGCGGCGGCCAAGTTGCCGATTGCCACGACCTTTGTTTCCAGGCAGGTGGGGTCATGAAAGCCAAGGACCTGCGGGGCAAGAACCCCGCCGAACTCAAACAGGAACTGGAATCGTTGCTCCGGGCGCAGTTCAGCCTGCGCATGAGGCATGCGACACAGCAACTCACGAACACGAGCGAGATCGGAAAAGTCCGCAAGGACATCGCGCGGGTGCGCACCCTGATCGGCGAGACGGCGAGGAAGGCATGAGCGAATCCACCATAACCCGCAAGCTGACTGGTCGCGTCGTCAGCGACAAGATGAACAAGACGGTGACGGTTCTCGTCGAGCGCCGAGTGAAGCATCCCTTGTACGGCAAGGTGATGATCCGCTCCCAGAAGTACCATGCGCACGATGAGAACAACGAATTTCACCCTGGCGATGTCGTCATGATCCAGGAATGCCGGCCTCTGTCTCGAACAAAGGCATGGAAGGTAGTGAGTCTGGTGGAAAAGGCTCGCGAAGCCTCTTGAACTGCTTGCGTTCGTTGGTCGTACCAGCGTACACTGCTCGACTTTTCGGCCGCCACCTCTTCGGGTGGCGGTTCATCCCGTACGGGATCCAAAACTGCCTGAGCCGGGCGTCTGCCTAACGGCGCAGGGTAAGTTGGAGCGAGGACAACCATGATACAGATGCAGTCCATTTTGGACGTCGCGGACAATACTGGTGCGCGTTCGGTCATGTGCATCAAAGTGCTTGGCGGCTCGAAGCGCCGGTATGCCGGCATCGGAGACGTCATCAAGGTCAGCGTGAAGGACGCAGCCCCGCGTGGACGCGTCAAGAAGGGCGAGATCTATAACGCCGTCGTCGTTCGTACCGCCAAGGGCGTGCGCCGTCAGGACGGTTCGCTCGTGCGTTTCGACACCAACGCGGCCGTTCTTCTCAACAACAAGCTCGAGCCGATCGGAACCCGTATCTTCGGACCCGTGACGCGCGAACTGCGAACGGAACGATTCATGAAGATCGTTTCGCTCGCGCCTGAAGTCATCTGATCGGGAGGCATCCGTGCGCAAGATTCGCAAGGGTGACAACGTCGTGGTCATCACCGGCAAGGACAAGGGCAAGCGAGGCTCCGTTCTGCAGGTGGTGGACCTGGAACGCTTGGTGGTAGAGGGCATCAATCGGGTGAAGAAGCACCAGAAGCCTAATCCGATGCGTAACCAGCCGGGTGGCATCGTCGAGATGGAAAAGGCGATTCATGTATCCAACGTGGCAATCGTCAATCCGGCCACGCAACAAGCTGATCGAGTCGGTTTCCGGATCCTGGACGACGGTCGCAAGGTTCGCGTGTTCAAATCGAACGGCGAAATGATCGACGCCTAAGGAGCGGACATGGCGCGTTTACAGCAGTTCTACAAGGATACGGTCGTGCCGCAACTGATGGGTCAGTTCGGTTACAAGACCAAGATGCAGGTACCCCGCATCGAGAAGATCGTCCTCAACATGGGTGTGGGCGAAGCGGTCGCGGACAAGAAGATCATGGACAACGCCGTCGCCGACATGGCGAAGGTGGCGGGCCAGAAGCCGGTGATCACGAAGGCTCGCAAGGCGATTGCCGGTTTCAAGATTCGCCAGGGATATCCGGTCGGCTGTTCCGTCACTCTGCGCCGGCAGCAGATGTACGAGTTCCTGGATCGATTCGTGTCCATAGCGTTGCCTCGAGTGCGCGATTTCCGCGGCCTGTCGCCGCGTGGATTCGATGGCCGTGGCAACTTCAACATGGGCATCAAGGAGCAGATCATTTTCCCGGAGATCGATTACGACAAGGTCGACGCTCTGCGGGGAATGAACATTACCGTTACGACCACCGCGAAGACGGACGAAGAAGCCAAGGCGCTTCTCATCGCCTTCCGTTTTCCGTTCAGGAGCTAGGCGGCATCATGGCAAAGATCTCTCTGGTGAATCGCGAAGAAAAGCGCCGGGCGGTGGTTAAGAAGTACGCTGGCAAACGTGCGGAGCTGATGGCGGTCATTCAGGACGGAAAGGCGTCGGAAGACGATAAGGCGGTGGCGCGCGAGAAACTCCAGGCATTGCCGCGCAATTCGAGCCCGGTAAGACTGCGCAATCGATGTGCCCTGACCGGGCGTCCGCGCGGATTCTTCCGGAAATTCGGGCTCGCGCGAAACAAAGTTCGCGAGATTGCGATGCGTGGCGAAATTCCCGGCCTCACCAAGGCCAGCTGGTAAGAGGAGGATCGAGATGAGCATGAGCGATCCCGTGGCGGACATGCTGACCCGTATCCGAAACGGTCAGGGTTCAGAGAAGCGCACCGTAAGCATGCCTTCGAGCAAGCTCAAGGTGGCCATAGCACGAGTTCTGAAGGACGAGGGTTACATCGAGGATTTCGGTGTCCGCGAAGATGATGGAAAGCCCGTGCTGGACATCGGATTGAAGTACTACGCCGGGCGTCCCGTGATCGAGCGCATCGAGCGTGTCAGCCGCCCCGGCCTTCGGATCTATCGTGGCTCCAAGGATATCCCGCAGGTAATGAACGGCCTGGGTATCGCGATCGTGTCTACGTCGAAGGGCGTGATGACGGATCGCAAGGCGCGCGCTGGCGGTGTCGGTGGCGAAGTGCTTTGTATCGTCGCGTGAGGGAAGGGCAATGTCTCGTATAGCAAAGTATCCCGTCCCTGTCCCTGCGGGCGTGGACGTGAAGATCGACGCGCAGGCGATCTCGGTGAAGGGCCCTCTTGGCACGATAACGCAGGCTCTTACCGGCGATGTCGTCATCAAGAACGAAGAGGGAAAGCTCACCTTTGTCGCCGCGAGCGAATCTCAGCATGCCAAGGCGATGTCCGGAACGTTGCGGGCGTTGGTGGCAAACATCGTCACCGGTGTGACCAAGGGTTTCGAGCGGAAGCTGCAGCTGGTCGGCGTGGGGTATCGAGCACAGGCCCAAGGCGACGCGCTGAATCTGTCGCTTGGTTTTTCGCACCCGGTCGTGCACAAGCTGCCGGTGGGCGTGAAGGCGGAAACGCCCACCCAGACGGAAATCATCATCAAGGGCACCGACAAGCAGCAGGTCGGCCAGGTCGCCGCGGAGATCCGCGCGTACAGACCTCCCGAGCCGTACAAGGGCAAGGGGGTTCGATATGCGAACGAGGTCGTGGTGATCAAGGAAACGAAGAAGAAGTGATGAGGACGCGCAAATGATCACGAAGAAAGAAGCCCGGTTGCGCCGTGCGCGTCAGACGCGAGCGAAGATTGCCGAACTCAAGGCGCTTCGTTTGAGCGTTCACCGGTCCAACCTGCACATCTACGCCCAGGTCATCGATGCCACTGGGTCCGTGGTTGTGGCCTCCGCCTCCACGCTCGAAGCCGAAGTGCGAGGCCAGGTCAAGCGGGGTTCCACCGTCGAGGCGGCGAAAATCGTGGGCAAGCGAGTGGCCGAGCGCGCCATCGCCAAGGGTGTCAACCAGGTGGCGTTCGATCGGTCCGGATTCCGGTTCCACGGTCGTGTGAAGGCGCTGGCGGACGCGGCGCGCGAAGCCGGTCTGCAGTTCTGAGGAGTTAACGGAAATGGCGAGAGGCGCAAGGAACGTACAGGGCTCCGAAGAACGGACGGACGGTCTGCGGGAAAAGATGGTCGCCGTGAATCGTGTTACCAAGGTCGTGAAGGGCGGTCGGATTCTCGGTTTCGCCGCGCTTACGGTCGTTGGTGATGGCGACGGTGGAATCGGCATGGGCAAGGGCAAGGCCCGCGAGGTGCCGGTTGCCGTCCAGAAGGCGATGGAAGAGGCTCGCCGCAAGATGGTGAAGGTGAGCCTCAAGAATGGCACGCTGCAGCACGCGGTCATCGGCGAACACGGTTCTTCGCGCGTGCTCATGCAGCCCGCGTCGGAAGGTACCGGGATCATCGCGGGCGGGCCGATGCGCGCCGTCTTCGAAGTGATGGGTGTGACCAACGTGCTGGCCAAATGCCTGGGATCTACCAATCCCTACAACGTTGTCCGGGCCACCATCAAGGGGCTCACCGACATGAACACTCCCTCCCAGATTGCTGCCAAGCGCGGCAAGACGGTGGAAGAGATCCTGGGGTAAGCCATGGCTGCCGATCAAGGAAAGAAGACGGTCAAAGTCACGCTCGTGAAGAGCGTCATCGGGACGCGCGAATCTCATCGTGCCACGGTGCGTGGACTCGGTCTGCGTCGCATGAATCAGTCCTCGGTTCTGGAAGACACGCCTGCCGTGCGTGGGATGATCCAGAAGGTGCGTTATCTCGTGAAGTGCGAGGGTTAAGGCATGAAACTGAATGGAATAAAGCCGGCCGATGGCGCCAAGCACGCGAAGAAGCGTGTGGGGCGGGGCATTGGCAGTGGCCTTGGCAAGACTGCCGGTCGGGGACACAAGGGACAGAAGTCCCGGTCGGGCGGGTTCCACAAGGTCGGTTTCGAAGGCGGGCAGATGCCGTTGCAGCGCCGCTTGCCGAAGCGGGGCTTCACGTCCTTGACCGCTGATTCGGTCGCGGAGGTTCGGCTTGGCTCTCTCGCCGGCATCGAGACGGCGGGAATCGACCTGGGGGTCTTGAAGGCCGCTGGACTGGTGCCGGCGGGAGCAAAGTCTGCGAAGGTGTTTCTGGCGGGTACCATCGACCGTGCAGTCACGCTCACCGGTATCAAGGCGACCAAGGGTGCCCGGGCGGCCATTGAGGCGGCGGGTGGCTCCGTCGCCGAGGCCTGAAGGACCGAAGACTTTGGCCGCTGACACCCCCCGTCTGCCGCTCTCCGGAAAGTTCGGAGATCTCAAGAGGAGGCTGCTGTTCCTGCTCGGGGCGTTGATCGTCTACCGAATTGGTGCGCATGTACCGGTTCCGGGAATCGACCCGGTCCAGTTGGCAGAACTTTTCAAGACGCAGCAGGGGGGCATCCTGGACATGTTCAACATGTTCTCGGGCGGTGCTCTCTCGCGATTCACCATCTTCGCCCTTGGCATCATGCCGTACATATCGGCATCGATCATCATGCAGCTGTTGAGCGTCGTGTCGCCGCAGCTGGAGGCGCTGAAAAAGGAAGCTGAAGCGGGGCGGCGCAAGATTACTCAGTACACCCGATATGGCACGCTGCTCCTGGCTACGTTCCAAGGGCTTGGGATAGCGATTGCGCTCGAGTCGCAGCGCGGTTTGGTCATCGACCCGGGTCTGGCCTTTCGCTTCACGACGGTCGTCACCCTCGTAACGGGAACGATGTTCCTGATGTGGTTGGGTGAACAGATTACGGAACGTGGTATCGGCAATGGCATATCGCTGATCATTTTTGCTGGCATTGCAGCGGGTCTTCCGAGGGCAATCGGGGGAACGCTGGAGCTGGCGCGGACCGGGTCCTATTCGATTCCGCTGGTGTTGTTCCTGTTTGCCATCGCGGTGCTGGTGACCGCTCTGGTGGTGTTCGTGGAGCGCGGGCAGCGAAAGATCCTGGTGAACTACGCCAAGAGACAAGTGGGTAGGAAAGTGTATGGCGGACAGAGTTCGCATCTGCCGCTCAAGCTCAATATGTCGGGGGTGATCCCACCGATCTTCGCCTCGAGCATCATCCTTTTTCCCGCCACGGTAGCCGGCTGGTTCGGGACGAGCGAGAACATGAACTGGCTTCGGGACATCAGCGCGACGCTGCATCCGGGACAGCCGATCTACGTGTTGCTGTATGCCTCGGCGATCGTGTTCTTCTGTTTTTTCTACACGGCCCTGGTGTTCAATCCCAAGGAGACGGCTGAAAATCTGAAGAAGGGCGGGGCATTCGTGCCGGGGATCCGTCCGGGTGAGCAGACTGCCCGCTACATTGAACGCATCATCATGCGTCTGACGCTGGCAGGAGCGGTGTACATCACCGTGGTGTGTCTGCTGCCTGAATTCCTGATCGTTCGTTGGAACGTTCCGTTCTATTTCGGCGGGACGAGTCTGTTGATTATCGTGGTCGTAACGATGGATTTCATGGCGCAGGTGCAGGCGTACATGATGTCGCACCAATACGAGAGTCTCTTGAAGAAGGCGAACTTCAAGGGCGGCGCTTTCCCGACGCGGTAGGAGACGGAGCGCATGTCCAAGGAAGAGACGATTCAGATGCAGGGGGAGATCGTGGAGACGCTCCCCAATGCGACGTTCCGGGTCAAGTTGGAGAATGGCCACATGGTTCTAGGACATATCTCCGGAAAGATGCGCATGCACTACATACGCATTCTTCCGGGTGACAAGGTCACTGTGGAACTGACTCCGTATGACCTGTCGCGTGCGCGGATCGTGTTCCGCGCAAAGTGAACGGCACCATCCTGGAGATGAGGAAATGAGAGTACAAGCATCGGTGAAGAAGATCTGCCGCAAGTGCAAGATCATTCGGCGCAATCGGGTGGTCCGCGTGATTTGCGAAGATCCACGCCACAAGCAACGTCAAGGCTAATCGCCTTGATCCAAGGCTAAACAACAGCGGAACGGGTTCAAGCATGGCACGCATCGCAGGAGTCAACATCCCCAACCATCAGCACGCGAGAATCGCGCTGACGGCGATTTACGGTATCGGGCGCACTCGCGCCGCGAAGATCTGCGTCGACGCGGGTGTGAACCCGACGGCGAAGATGAAGGATCTGTCCGATGCGGAGATGGACAAGCTCCGCGAACAAGTTGGCAAGTACACCGTCGAGGGCGATCTGCGCCGGGAAGTGACCATGAGCATCAAGCGTCTCATGGATCTCGGTTGCTATCGTGGCATTCGGCACCGTCGGGGGTTGCCCGTGCGCGGGCAGCGGACCAGAACGAATGCCCGCACCCGCAAGGGGCCGCGCAAAGCCGTTCGTGCGGCGTCGAAGTGATTTCAACGAAACAATGGCGCAGAGGATTCGCGTAAATGGCTAAGGCTCAGACCCGGGTGCGTAAGAAGGTCAAGAAGAACGTGGCGGAAGGCATCGCGCACGTGCACGCTTCCTTCAACAACACCATCGTCACCATCACCGATCGTCAAGGCAATGCGTTGTCCTGGGCGACGTCCGGCGGTGCCGGCTTCAAGGGGTCCCGCAAGTCGACTCCCTTCGCCGCGCAGGTGGCTGCAGAGACCGCGGGCAAGGCTGCGCAGGAGTGCGGTGTCAAGAATCTCGAAGTCCGGATCAAGGGACCTGGTCCGGGCCGGGAGTCCGCGGTGCGTGCTTTGAATGCCGTCGGATTCAAGATCACGAGTATTTCGGATGTCACGCCGGTGCCTCACAACGGCTGCCGTCCGCCGAAGAAACGTCGTATCTGAGGGGTAGGAGCACCCTATGGCAAGAACCATCGAACCGAAGTGCCGCCAATGTCGTCGCGAAGGGGAAAAGCTGTTCCTCAAGGGCGAAAAGTGCTTCACGGACAAATGCGCCATCGAGCGGCGCAACTATGCGCCCGGTCAGCACGGGCAGAAGAGCGGCCGTCTCTCGGACTACGGGGTGCAACTGCGTGAGAAGCAGAAGCTCCGCCGTATCTATGGCGTGCTCGAGCGCCCCTTCCGCAAGGACTACAAGGAAGCCGAACGTCGCAAAGGAATCACCGGTGAGAATCTGCTGCAGATTCTCGAGAGCCGCCTCGACAACGCGGTGTACCGCATGGGCTTTGGGGCGAGCCGTACGGAAGCTCGCCAGATCGTCCGGCACAATGGCATCCGCGTGAATGGCCGTCGCGTCAACATCCCCTCCTATCACCTGAAGGTCGGTGATGTCGTCGAGGTTGCCGAGAAGGCCAAGAGTCAGCTGCGCATCAAGGGTGCGGCCGAAGCGGCTGAAAGCCGTGGATTCCCCGAGTGGATCGAAGTGGACGTGAAGGCTCTGAAGGGTACCTACAAAGCCAAGCCTCAGCGCTCGGAACTGCCGTCGACCATCAACGAGTCGCTGGTCGTCGAGTTGTACTCGAAGTAACAGGAATCTCTCCGGGGCGGTTCGTACGCCCCGGCATTGCAGCAATCAGACTTCAAGGGAACATCACATGGCCAGCAGCGCTCTGTTGAAGCCCCGCATTATCGATGTGCAGCACGTGGGTCCGAATCACGCCAAGGTGATCATGGAGCCGTTCGAGCGCGGCTACGGTTACACGCTCGGCAACGCGCTGCGCAGGATTCTTCTGTCCTCGATGCCGGGGTACGCACCGACAGAAGTCAAGATCGCCGGCGTCCTGCACGAATATTCGACGATTGATGGCGTGAAAGAAGACGTCGTCGACATTCTGCTGAACCTCAAGGGCATAGTCCTGAAGCTTCACAATCGCGAACAGGCGGTTCTCACGCTCAAGAAGCAGGGTGAAGGTGTGGTGACTGCGGGCGACATCGAAGCGTCGCACGACGTGACGATCATCAATCCCGATCATGTGATCGCCCATCTGGCCGCAGGTGGTCAGATCGACATGCAGATCACCGTGGAGCACGGCCGTGGCTACGTGCCTGCAAGCCAGCGGCCCCTCAATCGGGAAACACGCAGCATCGGTACGGTCCTTCTGGATTCGTCGTTCAGTTCGGTTCGCCGGGTGAGTTACGCGGTGGAAAGCGCCCGCGTGGAACAGCGTACCGATCTCGACAAGCTCATCATGGACGTGGAAACGAATGGCGTCATCGAGCCCGAGGAGGCGATCCGCTTTGCGGCGCGCATGCTGATGGATCAGCTGGAGACGTTCGCTCACCTCGAGGGAACGCCCACCAAGTCGGAGACGCCCCGCACGCCCCAGGTCGATCCCATCCTCCTGCGTCCGGTGGACGATCTGGAGTTGACGGTTCGATCCGCAAACTGTCTCAAAGCCGAGAACATCTATTACATCGGTGATCTGATTCAGAGAACGGAGACGGAGTTGCTAAAGACACCGAATCTGGGCCGCAAATCACTGAACGAAATCAAAGAAGTTCTTGCCTCACGTGGCCTCACGCTGGGCATGAAACTGGAAAACTGGCCGCCTGCGGGACTCGAGAAGGTCTGAACGGCAGCCGATCATCGAACGAAGAAGAGGTGACACATGCGTCACGGCCTTGGACTGAGAAAACTCAACCGGACGAGCGCGCATCGTTCAGCGATGCTGCGTAACCTGACCGTCGCGCTCTTGCAGCACGAAGTCATTCAGACGACCTTGCCAAAGGCGAAGGAACTGCGCAGGGTGGCCGAGCCGATCATCACGCTGGGCAAGACGCCGACGCTGGCCAATCGTCGGCTTGCGTTCGACCGCCTTCGCGACCGCGATCTGGTGACAAAACTATTCGCGGAACTCGGTCCGCGCTATGCCAATCGCCACGGTGGCTATCTGCGTATCCTCAAGTGCGGGTTCCGCAAGGGTGACAATGCACCGATGGCCTACATCGAACTGCTGGATCGGCCGGAATCGGTGACGGGCCAACCGCAGGAGCAGGCGGGCGCCTGAGCCGTGGCTCTGGCGGTGGCACCAGGACGAAGCCGGCGGAAGCCGGCTTTGTCTTTTGTGGGGTGAGTGCGGCGATCAGGCAGCGGATTCGAGTGGAAACACGGTCCGTGCTGCGATCGCCGGAATTTCGGCGGCCGGAACAGGCCTGCTGATGAGATAGCCCTGCACGTACTCGCAGCCATGGGCCTTGAGAAACTCCAGTTGCGAGGACGTTTCCACGCCTTCGGCCACCACCTCCAGGCGCAAGCTGTGAGCCATTGCGATGATGGCTGACGCGATCGCGGCGTCATCGTCCGCCGCGGGCGTGTCCTTCACGAAGGAACGGTCGACCTTGAGAGTGTCCACCGGAAAGCGCTTCAGATAGGCCAGCGACGAGTACCCCGTACCGAAATCATCGATCGACAGTCGCAAGCCCATCTTCTTCAGCCGGGTGAGCGTATCCAGGTTGAGGGTCCGATCATCCATGAGCATGCTCTCGGTCACTTCCAATTCCAGATACTTCGGAGCAAGACCCGTCTCCTGCAGGATCGCGGCCACATGATCGGTGAAGTCCGGTTGCTGGAAGTGCGGACTGGCGATGTTGACCGCGACATGGAACGAGTCGAGTCCGTCCGCTTGCCAGCGACGCACTTGTTCGGCGGCTTCCCGCATGACCCATTCCCCTATGGAAACGATCAGACCGGAATCCTCGGCTATGGGAATGAACTCGGCGGGCGGCACCATGCCCAGCTCCGGGTGTTGCCAGCGTATCAACGCTTCCACTCCCACGATCCGGCCTGATCGGAGATCCAGTTTTGGCTGATAGTGGAGCTGGAATTCGCGCCGTTCGACTGCTCGTCTCAATCTCGATTCCATGGCCAGCCGTTCCAGGGCCCGCGAGTTCATCTCCTTGCCATAGAACTGGTAGTTGTTCCGCCCCTGGCTCTTGGCGAAGTACATGGCGGCATCGGCATTCTTGATGAGCGTGTCGGCGTCTCCGCCATCCATGGGGAAAAGGGAAATCCCCACCGAGGTGGTCGTGAACAGCTCTCTCCCGTCCACGTCCATGGGACGCTGCAGGCTCTCGATGATTCGCTGGGCAACTTTCGCTGCATCTTCGAAATGCGACATGTCCGTCAGCAATACGCAGAATTCGTCACCCCCCAGGCGAGCGAGGTGGCTGTCTTCCACCGTGTTGCGGCGCAGGACCGTATCCCGTGTTCGGACCGTTTCTCGCAATCTGTCCGCGACGGACGTGAGCAGGCGATCGCCGACCGCATGACCGAGCGTGTCGTTGATGCGTTTGAACTGGTCAAGATCCATCGACAAGACGGCGACCAACCGGTCCGAGTTCCTGGCGTGGGTCAGGGCCGCCTCGACGTTCTCGACGAACCGATGGCGGTTCGGAAGTTGTGTCAGCCGGTCGAAGTAGGCGAGCTGGTGGATCCGCTCCTCGGCCGCCTTGTTCTCGGTGATGTCCTGGATGGCT